>CP032039.1:658164-987247 GCA_008032935.1 Helicobacter pylori
TTGCTTGGGTGTTTTCTGGCAATAAAAGGGCTATAAATTATCGCACGATTGTCAGCGCCTTTGTGATTCAAGTGGCTTTGGGGGCGTTGGCTTTATATGTGCCTTTGGGTAGGGAAATGCTGCAAGGCTTAGCTAGCGGCATACAAAGCGTGATTTCTTACGGCTATGAGGGGGTGCGTTTCTTGTTTGGCAATCTCGCTCCAAACGCTAAGGGCGATCAAGGGATAGGAGGCTTTATCTTTGCGATCAATGTTTTAGCGATCATTATCTTTTTTGCTAGCTTGATTTCACTTCTATACTATTTAAAAATCATGCCTTTAGTCATCAACCTCATCGGTGGGGCGTTGCAAAAATGCTTAGGCACTTCTAAAGCAGAAAGCATGAGCGCAGCGGCTAATATTTTTGTGGCGCACACCGAAGCGCCCTTAGTCATTAAACCTTATTTGAAAAGCATGAGCGATTCAGAGATTTTTGCGGTCATGTGCGTGGGCATGGCTAGCGTTGCGGGGCCTGTGTTAGCCGGGTATGCGAGCATGGGCATTCCTTTGCCTTATTTAATCGCCGCATCGTTTATGTCCGCTCCTGGGGGGTTGTTGTTCGCTAAGATCATTTACCCGCAAAACGAAGCCATTTCTAGCCATGCAGATGTTTCTGTAGAAAAGCATGTCAATGCCATAGAAGCTATCGCTAATGGGGCAAGTACAGGGCTAAATTTAGCCTTGCATGTGGGAGCGATGCTTTTAGCCTTTGTGGGAATGCTCGCGCTCATTAACGGGCTTTTAGGGGTTATAGGGGGGTTTTTAGGCATGGAGCATTTGTCTTTAGGGTTGATTTTAGGCACGCTCTTAAAACCCTTAGCCTTTATGCTAGGCATTCCGTGGAGTCAGGCCGGGATTGCCGGAGAAATCATAGGAATTAAAATCGCGCTCAATGAATTTGTGGGCTATATGCAATTATTGCCTTATTTGGGCGATAACCCTCCTTTAATCTTGAGCGAGAAAACTAAAGCGATCATCACTTTTGCGTTGTGCGGGTTTGCCAACTTAAGTTCAGTCGCTATGCTCATTGGGGGGCTTGGTAGTTTAGTGCCTAAAAAGAAGGATCTCATTATAAGGCTTGCTTTAAAAGCGGTGCTTGTAGGCACGCTTTCTAATTTCATGAGCGCGACTATCGCCGGGTTATTCATAGGACTAAACGCTCATTAAAAGGATAAAACATGCAAAAAAGAGTGGTAATCTTATTATTGGATTCTTTTGGTATAGGGGCTAGCGAAGACGCTAAAGATTTTGGCGATTTGGGGGCGAACACTTTAGGCAATATCGCTAAGGCTTGTTTTAATAACTTGGCTGATTCTAACGATCGCAATGGGGCTTTGAAACTGCCTTATTTAGAGAGTTTGGGTTTAGGTTTGAGCGCTTTAAAAGCTGCAAATGAATTGCCCTTAGGCTTTCAATCCCAACCTAATTTAATAGGGGCTTACACTTATGCGCAAGAACTTTCTAGAGCTAAGGATACGATTTCTGGACATTGGGAGATGATGGGCGCGCCCGTTCTTTTTGAGTGGGGGTATTTTAAAGACAAAACCCATTCGTTTCCTAAAGAGATTTTAGATGAAATTGCGCGTAAAACTAAGATTAAGGGCTATTTAGGGAATTGCCACGCATCAGGGACAGAAATCATTAAAGATTTAGGCGAAAAACATTTAGAAACCTTATACCCCATTTTTTACACTTCAGCGGATTCGGTGTTTCAAATCGCTGCGCATGAAGAAAAGTTTGGGCTTGATCATTTATACGCTCTTTGTGAAGAAGCGTTTCAAATTCTAGAGCCTTTAAAGATCGCCAGAGTGATCGCACGCCCCTTTATTGGTGCCAATAGAGAGGATTTCAAGCGCACCGCTAATCGCAAAGACTATGCGATAAAGCCCCATAAAAAATTGCTTTTTGAAACATTCATTGAAGAAAAGCAGGGTGAAGTCATTAGCATTGGAAAAATCGCTGATATTTACGCTCATGTGGGGATCACTCAAAAGTTCAAAGCCGGTAGTTTGATGGAGCTATGCGATGTTACTTTAGAGCAAGTCAAAAACGCTAAAAACAACAGCTTGATTTTTACGAATTTTGTGCATTTTGATAGCGATTATGGGCATAGGCGCGATATTAGCGGGTATGCTAACGCTTTAGAGTATTTTGATATGCGCTTAAAAGAGGTTTTAGACAATTTAAGGGAAAACGATTTGCTCATTCTTTGCGCCGATCATGGGTGCGATCCTAGCTTTAAAGGTACCGATCACACACGAGAATACATTCCTGTTTTGTTCTATCATAAAGATTTACAGCCAGCCTTTTTAGGCAAGAGCGAGTCGTTTGCGGATATTGGGCAAAGCATTGCCCACTTTTTGGGATTAAGCCCCCTAGATTATGGCAAAAACTTACTAAAATTTAAAGGACAACCATATGACCCCTCACATCAACGCTAAAATCGGCGACTTTTATTCTCAATGCCTTTTATGTGGCGATCCCTTAAGGGTGAGCTACATTGCGAAAAAATTTTTACAAGACGCCAAAGAGATCACGAATGTGCGTAACATGCTAGGCTTTAGCGGGAAGTATAAGGGTAAGGGGATTTCTTTAATGGGGCATGGCATGGGCATTGCGTCATGCACGATTTATGTAACCGAACTCATTAAAACCTATCAGGTTAAAGAGCTTTTAAGGATTGGCACTTGCGGGGCGATTAGCCCAAAAGTTGGCCTGAAAGACATTATCATGGCAATTGGAGCTTCAACGGATTCTAAAACCAATCGGGTGCGTTTTTTGAACCACGATTTGAGCGCAACGCCTGATTTTGAATTGAGTTTAAGAGCGTATCAAACAGCAAAGCGTTTGGGTATTGATTTGAAAGTGGGCAATGTTTTTTCAAGCGATTTTTTCTATTCTTTTGAAACGCATGCCTTTGATTTGATGGCCCAATACAACCATTTGGCTATTGAAATGGAAGCGGCAGGGTTATACGCCACGGCGATGGAACTAAACGCTAAGGCTTTATGCTTATGCTCAGTTTCAGATCATTTAATCACTAAAGAAGCCTTAAGCCCTAAAGAAAGGGTAGAAAGCTTTGATAACATGATAATTTTGGCTTTGGAGATGATGGGCTAACGATCTTTTTAAACTTTATTTTTTGCCCCCATAAGTTAAGGATAAAATTTAAAGGAAAACCCTTAAAGCTAAAAGCCTTAAGGGAACTTTGGAAAAACTAAAGCTATCGTTTTACAGAAATTTCGTTTTACAAAACTACCGCTTCAATAAAACAACCACTTTACACCCCAAAAACGAAATTTCAAGGTATAATGTTTTCCAAGAGTTTTTGCCATGTTTGGTAGCCATGACAAACTCCTTTTATGGATTTATCCCCATAATTGCACTTATGGGGGTGTTTATTTTACAACAATCTTTCTAAAACCAAATCCCAATTAAATTAAAAACACTCTTAAAAGCTTGATTGAACGCATCAAAACACCCTAAAACTTTTTTTGAAATCCAATAAATTTATGATAAAATTAAACGCATTGTAAATAAATTCTCATTTTGATACATTTTTTGCAATAAAACATTACTTTAAGGAACATTTTATGAAAAAAACGAAAAAAACGATTCTGCTTTCTCTAACTCTTGCGGCGTCATTGCTCCATGCTGAAGACAACGGCGTTTTTTTAAGCGTGGGTTATCAAATCGGTGAAGCGGTTCAAAAAGTGAAAAACGCCAACAAGGTGCAAAAACTTTCAGACGCTTATGAAAACTTAAACAAGCTTTTAGCTAATCACAGCCATTCCAATCCAGAAGCGATTAACGCAAACAGCGCCACAGCGATCAATCAAGCGATTGGCAATTTAAACAAAAGCGCGCAAACTTTAGTTGATAAAACAGACAATTCCCCTGCCTATCAAGCCACGCTTTTAGCGCTAAAATCCACGGTGGGGTTATGGAATAGCATAGCTTATGCAGTCATATGCGGAGGCTATACGGATAAACCCAATCACAACACCACAGAAATTTTTTACAACCAACCAGGACAAAATTCAAATTCGATCACTTGCGGTGAGACTGTGGGGTTACTTCAAGCAGGCAAAAATTCTCATCTGTCCATTGAACAATTTGCAACGCTCAATAAAGCGTATCAAATTATCCAAGCCGCTTTGAAACAAGGTCTCCCTGCTTTAAGCGATACAAAAAAAACAATGGAAGTAACCATTAAAACAGCAACCAACGCTAAAAACATTAATGTCAATAATGACAATAATAATGCTGCTGATGCTACAATCAGCATAACTGACACTTATATTAACGATGCGCAAAATCTTTTAACCCAAGCGCAAACCATCATCAACACCCTTCAAGACAATTGCCCGATGTTGAAAGGGAAGTCTAGTAGTAGTAATGGTGGAACTAATGGTGCAAACACCCCTTCATGGCAAACAAGCGCTAACCAAAATTCGTGCAGCGTTTTTGGCACGGAATTTAGCGCTATTTCAGACATGATTAGTAACGCTCAAAACATCGTTCAAGAAACCCAACAGCTTAATACTGCCCCACTAAAAAGCATCGCGCAACCCAATAACTTTAACCTTAACTCCCCTAATAGTATCGCTTTGGCTCAAAGCATGCTCAAAAACGCTCAATCTCAAGCAGCGGTTTTAAAACTAGCCAATCAAGTGGGGAGCGATTTCAATAGAATTTCTACAGGAGTTCTTAAAAATTATATAGAAGAATGCAGCGCGAATGCTTCAAGTGAAAGCGTTTCTAATACCACTTGGGGGAAAGGTTGCGCGGGCGTGAAAAACACTCTAGCTTCGCTAGAAAGTAGCAACGCTTCTTTTTCTAGCCAAACGCCTCAAATCAATCAAGTGCAAACCCTAGCCAACGCTATTGTTCAAGAACTCGGTCATAACCCTTTCAAACGGGTGGGCATCATTAGCTCTCAAACCAATAACGGGGCGATGAATGGCCTTGGGGTGCAAGTGGGCTATAAGCAATTTTTTGGAGAAAAGAAAAGATGGGGGTTAAGGTATTATGGTTTCTTTGATTACAACCACGCTTATATCAAATCCAATTTCTTTAACTCGGCTTCTGATGTATGGACTTATGGGGTGGGTAGCGATTTATTGTTTAATTTCATCAATGATAAAAACACCAACTTTTTAGGCAAGAATAACCAGATTTCTTTTGGGCTTTTTGGAGGCATCGCCTTAGCAGGGACTTCATGGCTTAATTCTCAATTTGTGAATTTAAAAACCATCAGTAATGTCTATAGCGCTAAAGTGAATACGGCTAACTTCCAATTTTTATTCAATTTAGGCTTGAGAACCAATCTCGCTAGACCTAAGAAAAAAGATAGCCATCATGCGGCTCAACATGGCATGGAATTGGGCGTGAAGATCCCTACCATTAACACGAATTATTATTCTTTTCTAGACACTAAACTAGAATACCGAAGGCTTTATAGCGTGTACCTCAATTATGTGTTTGCTTATTAAAAGCTCTCTTTTTTAAAAAAAGGGGGGGTTAAACTTCTAAAAAACCTCTAAAGCTAAAAATTTTCAAAAAAATAGTTATTAAACCTAAAAAAAGAAATTTTAAGGTATAATGTTTCCGCCACTTTTAATTTTTTGTTTTTAGTTTTCCATGGCAAACTCCTTTTTAGAATTTATCCCCATAATCGCTCTTATGGGGCGTTTGTTTTGCAACAATCTTTTCAAATTTAAAAAAACGCTCCCTCAAAAACCATTAAAGAGTAAAATTGCCTTACAAGATGAGCTTTTTTGCGATTTTCGTTAAAACGATTATTTTTTAGCGGAGTTTTTAAAAAAAAGGGTTTTTTACTCACTTCTTTTGATTGAAACAACACAATCAAGCATCTTAAGGCAATTTAAAATAAAATAGCGCTAGCATGACCCCAAAGCCCCTTATTAAATTAATCTATACCAAATAGTAAGGAGTTATCTAACATGGGGTTTTTCAAGCTTAAAGAACACAACACGAACATTGCCACCGAGTTTAGAGCGGGTTTAACGACCTTTATCACCATGATTTACATCGTGCCCTTAAACGCTCTTATCCTTTCTCACGCCAACATGCCTTATGAAGCCCTTTTAAGCGCAACGGCCATTATCACTATCTTATCGAGCGTGTTTAACGGGTTATGGGCAAACACCCCCATCGCTATGAGCGTGGGCTTAGGGTTGTCAGCTTATTTTAGCTTTGGATTGGTTCAGGGGCTAAAACTCCCTTGGCAGAGCGCTTTAGGCATCGTAGCGCTATCGGGAGCGATTTTTGTGATTTTGTCTTTCACTAAATTTAGAAGTTGGGTCATGCGAAGCATTCCTAGCGATTTAAGGCGTGCGGTGAGCGCGGGGATAGGGGCTTTTATCGCATTTATTGGCCTTAAAGAAATGCATATCGTCGTTACCCATAAGGCTACGCTTGTAACCTTAGGCGATTTTGGCGATCCGCATGTGTTATTGGGGGTTGTGGGGATCATTCTAACTTTCGCGCTCTACACGCTCAAAATCAGGGGTTCTTTCATTATAGCAGTCTTAATCACTTCCATTCTCGCATGGGTTTTAAAGCTAGCCCCTTACCCTAGCGAGTTTTTTTCCATGCCCGCTAGCATTGGCCCTATCGCTTTTCAATTAGATTTTAAGGGCATTTTTTTTGATGCAAGTGGGGCTTTCACTTTAGCGTTAGTGCCAGTTATTATCACTTTTTTTGTAACCGATTTGTTTGATTCTTTAGGCACGCTTGCAGGGATTGGCCACAAGACTGATTTTTTCAATGATGAAGAAAAAAACAAGGAATTGGAAAAGACTTTAGAAGCGGATGCGGTAGCTTCTTTAGGGAGTGCAGTGGTGGGCGTTTCTACTACGACCGCTTTTATAGAGAGCGCGAGTGGGGTTGAAGAGGGGGGCCGCACAGGGCTGACAGCGGTTTTTACCGGATTATTTTTTGTTTTAACGCTCTTTTGCTTGCCTCTTTTAAAAGCTATTCCTAGCAATGCGATTTATCCGGTGCTGGTGGTAGTAGGGGTTTTGATGTTTAGCGTGTTAGAGGGGGTGAATTTTAAAGACATGGCCATTAGCGTTTCCACTTTTTTAACCGTGGTGATGATGCCCTTAACCTTCTCCATTGCCGATGGATTAGCCTTTGGCTTTTTGTCTTATAGTATCATCAAATTGGTTCAAAAAGACTTCAAAGCGCTCAATTCAGGCATCATCATTCTCTGCATCATTTCTGTTTCTGTATTTATCTTTCGTTAAGCTCTTTTTAAGGGGCTTTGCATTTTTTACTCATTTCATGCCTCTTTTTCTTTATTTAGACAGATTATTATCTTAAAATAATTGTAATATCATTATTATTATATTAACTCAATAAAAAAGGAGAAGGTATGCAAAAAACTTCTAACACTTTGGCGCTGGGGAGTTTAACAGCGCTATTCTTTCTAATGGGTTTTATCACGGTTTTAAACGACATTTTAATCCCACACTTAAAGCCCATTTTTGACTTGACCTATTTTGAAGCTTCACTCATTCAATTTTGCTTTTTTGGGGCGTATTTCATCATGGGAGGAGTTTTTGGGAATGTGATCAGTAAAATCGGCTACCCTTTTGGCGTGGTGCTTGGTTTTGTGATCACAGCGACGGGGTGCGCGTTGTTTTATCCGGCGGCGCATTTTGGCTCCTATGGGTTTTTTTTAGGAGCGTTGTTTATTTTAGCGAGCGGGATTGTGTGCTTACAGACTGCCGGTAATCCCTTTGTAACCTTGCTTTCTAAAGGTAAAGAAGCCAGAAACCTGGTTTTAGTCCAGGCGTTCAACTCGCTTGGCACGACTTTAGGGCCTATTTTTGGGAGCTTGTTGATTTTTAGCACGACTAAAATGGGCGATAATGCAAGTTTGATAGATAAATTAGCGGACGCTAAAAGCGTTCAAATGCCTTATTTGGGCTTAGCGGTGTTTTCGCTTCTTTTAGCGCTCATCATGTATCTTTTGAAATTGCCTGATGTGGAAAAAGAAATGCCTAAAGAAACGACGCAAAAAAGCTTGTTTTCGCACAAACACTTTGTTTTTGGGGCTTTGGGGATCTTTTTTTATGTGGGGGGAGAAGTGGCGATTGGATCATTCTTGGTGTTAAGCTTTGAAAAGCTTTTGAATTTAGACCCTCAATCAAGCGCGCATTACTTGGTGTATTATTGGGGAGGCGCGATGGTAGGGCGTTTCTTAGGCAGTGTGTTGATGAATAAAATCGCTCCTAATAAATACCTGGCTTTCAACGCCTTAAGCTCTATTGTCCTTATTGCTTTAGCCATTCTCGTTGGAGGCAAGATCGCTTTATTCGCTCTGACTTTTGTGGGCTTTTTCAACTCTATCATGTTCCCTACCATCTTTTCTTTGGCTACGCTCAATTTAGGGCATCTCACTTCTAAGGCTTCTGGGGTGATTAGCATGGCGATTGTGGGAGGAGCGTTAATCCCCCCCATTCAAGGCGCGGTTACAGACATGCTCACAGCAACCGAATCAAATTTGCTCTACGCTTATGGTGTGCCGTTGTTGTGCTATTTTTATATCCTCTTCTTTGCGCTTAAAGGGTATAAGCAAGAAGAAAACTCCTAAAAAAGGGGGGGGGTTTCTTTCTTCTTTCCTTTCTTTTATCTTGTTTTAAAAATCAGTAATAAAGAACTTGACTTTAATCAAGCAAGCGCTCTATAAAAGGTTTTATTTGTCAGTATTTGATGAGGACAGAGCTTTTTTAACAACTTGAGGCAAAAACACAAACAAGGTTTTTAAAATTTTTAAGATGCGATCAAAAATATCCGCAACGAATAAGAAAAATCTCCTAACCACAAAAGATTAAGAGATTTTAAGAATGAAGCTAAAAGAAGACTAGTAAATGGGTTTAGCGCCTTTGAATTTGTATTCCGTAAGAAACCCGGTCCCATCAAAATTACCCACCAAAGAGATCTTTGCAATATCACCCACTTGGCAATCGGTTTCTAAAATAAGATAAGGCACTTCATTTTGACCGATTAAAGTGATCACTTGGCCCTTTTTCTCACGGCTTTGCTTGGGGAACTCTTTAGAATCAAGGCCTGTGGTATTATCACCGGTTTGGAGCATTCTAAAAGCATAGCACATGCCATCATTGATTTGAGCGCTATAAATCTTGCCTTTTTTAACTTCTTTTTTAACCCCCGGTTTAACCGCAATGCGTATTTCTGAGTGGATCTCAGCTTCTTGCATTTTGCCCTTATAATCTCGCACCTGAACCTTATGCACGCCATTAGGATCTCCCTTTTTAAGCAAAGAATCTTCATAGCTGAATTTTTGAATGTCTAAATCCCCATCAACAAAGCTCCTAGCATCAAGCTGAACGCTCAAAAGCCCTAGCAACCCAACCAACGAAAATTTCAAACAACGCTTATAAAAATGATTCATCAACAATCCTTTCAATGTAAAATAAAACAAATGTATCTCAAAATTAAAAACAAAAAGATCACAAAACCGCTAATCTTAGCAACAAAAACGCATGCTTTCAGCCAAAAAAGCCTAGAAGAAATCATTCAAAAATAATTTCTTCCGGTTTGATTCCATCGCCATAAACAGGCTCTAAAGTCTCTTGATAAGCTTCTTTTAAAAAGTTGCTAGAAATGAGAGAATCAATCTCGTTATTCAACCACTCTAAAAGCTTAGGGTTGCCTTTTTTAATCGCTGGAGCGATCACATCCTTATCGCCAAGGCTTGTAATGCCTAATTTAAATTCAGGGTGTTGTTTCACCCAAGCGAGCAACAAAGTGTTATCATGGGCTAGAGCGGTAGCCTTATTGTTTAAAAGGGCTAAAAAAGTCTCTGTGTTTTGTTCAAATTTCAAAAGTTTGATATTGGGGTAATTTTTAGTGAAATAAAAATCCGCTGTCGTGCCTTTATTCACGATCAACTCCTTATCTTTCAACTCTTCTATATTTTTAATGACCCCATCTTTAGAAATCACCCCCAAAGCGACTTTCATATACGGATTAGCGAAATCCACGACTTTTTCTCTTTCTTTAGTGCGCGTGAAATTAGCCATGATAATATCCACTTTATTGGCTTTTAAAAATTCCACCCTAGCTGAGGCTTCTACAGGGATAAACTCTATCTTATTTTCATCGCCCAATAAATCAAGGGCCATGCGTTTAGCGATGACTACATCATAGCCTTGATAGTTCCCTTTAGAATCCACAGATCCAAAAGGAGGCTTATCGCTAAAAACCCCCACTTTTAAAACCCCTCTTTGTTTAATGACTTCTAAAGCGTCCTTTTTTCTTTATGGCTATCAGAGCATGCGCTAAAGACTAAAGCGATTAAAACTAAAAATAGCCCCCACATTTTAAAAAGCCCGTTCGTTTTCATAAAAACACCTTTTTTTGAAATTAAAATCATCTTTTTAGCAAACTTTATTTAACAGCTCCCTAAAAAATGGAAAGTTTCTAAAAATTTTTGCGCTCTTTGAGATTTAGGGTTATTAAAAAACTCTTTGGCACTATTTTCTTCAGCGATCTTACCGCTATCAAAAAACACGATTTTGCTAGCGATTTTTTGCGCGAATTTCATTTCATGCGTTACAATCACCATGCTCATGCCCGTTGTGGCTAATTCTAAAATCACTTCTAAAACTTCTTTAACCATTTCAGGGTCTAAAGAGGCGGTTACTTCATCAAAGAGCATGATTTTTGGCCGCATGCACAAAGAACGCACGATGGCTACTCGCTGCTTTTGCCCGCCGCTCAATTCTTTAGGGTAAGCTTGTTGTTTATGCTCCAAACCCACTCGCTTTAAAAGCTCTACGGCTTGAGAAATGACCTCATCTTTGGATCGTTTTTGCACTTTTAAGGGGGCGAGTAAGATATTATCTAACACATTTAAATGCGGGAACAATTCATAATTTTGAAACACCATGCCTATTTTTTGGCGCATTTGATTCCAGTTAGTGGTTGGCGTATTAAGGTTAGTGTTTTCAAAAAGGATTTCACCTTCATCAATCTTTTCAAGCCCGTTTAGGCATTTTAAAAAAGTGCTTTTCCCGCACCCGCTAGGCCCTAAAATCACTGCCACTTCACCCTTATTCAAAGTGAAATTAATGCCGTCTAAAACCAAATGGTTTTGATAGGTTTTTTTTAACCCTTTGGTTTCTAAAATCGCGCTCATTTTACCCTCTAATGTATTGGAATTTTTTTTCTAAATAGGAACTATACAGGCTCAAACTATAGCATAAAGCAAAGTAAAACATTAAGATAACGCCATAAACCACAAAGCTCGCATTAGGCATGCGTAAGAGGTTAAGCTCTATGATTTGCTGGCCCACTTTCAACAAATCAATCGCTCCAATGAGAGAGACTAAGGCCGTGGTTTTAATCATGCGCGTGAATAAGTTAAGGCTTGAGGGCAATAAAGACAAAAAGCTTTGAGGGAAAATAATATTAAAAATCACCTTTTTTGAATCTAAGCCTAAAGCTAGAGCGCTTTCTACTTGGTGTTTGCTCACGGAAGTTAAAACCCCTCTGGTTAAATCCATCATTTCAGCGCCACCCCACAAGCTAAAAACAATAACGCTCGCTAAAACAGCGCTAATATGCAAATCAAACCAGCTCGCTAACCCAAAATACACGATAAACAGCCATGCTAAAAGCGGGATAATGCGAATGCTTTCTAAATACACACGACACGCCAAAACCATTATTTTAGAGCCAAACGCCATCAAACTCCCCAAAAGCATTCCAACAACGATTGAAACAATCGCAGAGCTAAGAGCGATTAAAAGGGTGATCTCAAACCCTTCTAACAAACGCTTAAGATTGTCTAATTCTAGTAAAACTCCCATTTTAAGCCACTTTCTTTTTAAAAGAACGCTCTAAGATCACAAACAAAGCGCTCAAAGGGAGCAAAGCGATCAAATAAGTGAGGCTCAACATCAACAGGCTTTCAGTCGTTTTGTAATAAATGCCAATAAAATCTTTCGCCACAAACATGATATCGGTTAGGGCTATCGCGCCCACCACCGAAGTTTCTTTGAGTAAAAAAATCACATTCGCCCCTATGGAAGGCATGGAAACGCTCAAGCTTTGAGGCAGAATAATATAATACATCATTTTCAAAGGGCCAAACCCTAAACTCAAAGCGCTTTCTCTTTGAATGGAAGCCAAGCTTTTAAACCCAAGCAAAAAACTTTGACTCATATACCCCCCACCCAAAAACCCTAACGCTAAAATCGCGCACTCTAAAGCGCTCAAACCGATTTCATTCAACCCGTAATACAAAAAGAAAAGCTGGATGAGTAGGGGCGTGTTCCTGGCGATTTCGCCATAGATATAGACGACAGGAGAGATAAAGCGCGTTTTAAAATACAAAACGATCGCGCACAAAAACCCCACCAAAAGAGAGAGCAAAATCCCAAAGAAAGAAATATAAAGCGTGAGTTCTAACCCCTTAAGAAACATAGGGATGGAGTGAAACATAAAATCCCAATCTAATGCCATAACGCTTACCTTAAAATTGATAGTGCTTAACGCACCACATTAAAAAACAGCTCTCATTTGCCCCAATTGTTAGAAGTTTGGAAAACCCAAGCCTTTAAGCGGGAAGTTTATGAGCTATTTTGCCACTATTCAAAGAAAATTTGGATTATAATAAAAAAACTGGCTGAAATTAACAACAATGATTAAACAATCATTAAATGGAGAGGACATGCAAAAAAGTTTAGTTTCTTTGGCTTGGGTTTTTGTAGCTATTTTAGGGGCGATCTGTTTAGGGGTGTTGGCCTTACACAAGGGCGAGAGCATCAACACGCTATGGCTTGTAGTAGCGAGCGCTTGCATTTATAGCATAGGCTATCGTTTTTATAGCCATTTTATCGCTTATCGGGTGTTAAAGCTAGATGATAACAGAGCCACGCCTGCATGCGTAAGGAATGACGGCAAGGATTTTGTGCCTACGGATAAAGCCATCACCTTTGGGCATCATTTCGCCGCCATTGCTGGGGCTGGCCCTTTAGTAGGCCCGATATTAGCCGCTCAAATGGGTTACTTGCCCTCTATCTTATGGATTTTGATAGGCTCGGTTTTAGGGGGTTGCGTGCATGATTTTGTGGTGCTTTTTGCTTCCATTAGACGCGATGGCAAGTCTTTAGGCGAAATGATCAAGCTTGAAATGGGTCAATTTGTAGGGATGATCGCAAGTCTGGGCATTTTAGGGATCATGCTCATTATCATTGCGATTTTAGCGATGGTGGTGGTGAAGGCTTTAGCGCATTCGCCTTGGGGCTTTTTTACGATCGCAATGACTATTCCCATTGCGATTCTTATGGGGCTTTACATGCGGTTTTTCAGGCCGCATAAGATTTTAGAAGTTTCTGTTATCGGCTTTATTTTGTTGATTATAGCGATTTATGCGGGTAAATATGTTTCTTTAGATCCTAAATTAGCGTCAATATTCACTTTTGATGCTAGTTCTTTAGCGTGGATGATCATGGGCTATGGTTTTGTGGCTTCTATTTTACCGGTATGGTTTTTACTCGCTCCACGAGATTATTTAAGCACTTTTTTAAAAATTGGCGTTATAGGGGTGTTGGTTGTGGCTATTGTTTTTGTCGCTCCGCCCTTACAAATCCCTAAAATCACGCCCTTTGTAGATGGCAGTGGGCCTGTGTTTGCAGGAAGCGTGTTCCCTTTCTTGTTTATCACGGTGGCTTGCGGGACGATTAGTGGCTTTCATGCTTTAATTTCTTCAGGCACGACCCCTAAAATGCTCGCTAAAGAAAGCGACGCCAGGCTAGTGGGCTATGGCTCTATGGTGATGGAGAGCGTTGTGGCTCTTATGGCGTTGGTGTGCGCAGGGATCTTGCACCCAGGGCTTTATTTCGCTATCAATTCGCCAGAAGTGAGCATCGGTAAAGATATAGCTGATGCGGCTTCGGTGATTAGCTCATGGGGGTTTAGTATCAGCGCTGAAGAAATCAGTGAGATGACTAAAAACATCGGTGAAAGCTCCATTTTGAGCCGCACCGGTGGGGCGCCCACTTTTGCGATTGGTTTAGCGATGATTGTGTATCACATTTTAGGGGATCCAAGCGTGATGGCGTTTTGGTATCATTTTGCGATCTTGTTTGAAGCTTTGTTCATTTTAACCGCTGTGGATGCTGGCACACGAACCGCTCGTTTCATGATCCAAGATTTGCTCGGTAATGTTTATAAGCCTTTGGGTAATCTTAGCTCTTATAAGGCTGGGATTTTTGCCACTCTTTTGTGCGTGGCAGGGTGGGGGTATTTCTTGTATCAAGGCACGATCGATCCTAAAGGGGGATTTATACGCTATGGCCTTTATTTGGCGTGAGTAACCAGATGTTAGCGGGTATGGCGTTGTTGTTGGTTACGGTGGTGTTGTTTAAAATGGGGCGTTTTAAGGGGGCGATGGTAAGCGCCTTGCCGGCAGTTTTGATTTTATCCATCACTTTTTATAGCGGTATTTTAAAGGTGGTGCCAAAGAGCAATGACAGCGTGCTGAATAACGTTTCGCATGTGGCGCAAATGCAAATCATCAAAGAAAAAATGGCTACCACTACCGATGAAAAAGTGCTAAAAACGCTCCAAAAATCCTTTTTAACCATGCGATTGATGCGATTTTGTGCGTGTTTTTCATGCTTGTAGCGCTTTTGGTGCTGATTGT
The DNA here is from genome assembly GCA_008032935.1 of Helicobacter pylori. NCBI lineage: Bacteria > Pseudomonadati > Campylobacterota > Epsilonproteobacteria > Campylobacterales > Helicobacteraceae > Helicobacter > Helicobacter pylori. The sequence goes on from CP032039.1 coordinate 672,913, forward strand.
GAGCGTTAGGATTTGCTCAAACGCTTATTTTAAAAATAAAATTTACCCGCCGCTGGCTGAAACGCCCTATATCAAAGCCGCTTGAATAAAAAAGGGGTTTTAACCCCCCTTTAAATCCATAAAAAAAGTTTGACCTTGTTTGTGAAGCGTGCAAACACTAAAGACATTTGGGATTTCTGCTTGGGTTTTTAAAAAGCTATCGCTTGCTTTTTTAAAAGCTCAATTTTAAAGATGATTTAAAGATGATGGGTATTTTGCTTAATGGGTATGATTTAAAAAAGGGCTTTGGCTTGAAAAGAAATTTCATATATAGAGATTAGAGAAGCAGCGTTAAAAAACGCCTATCATATCGTAGGAGACAGCATCAAAATGACGCCTACTCTATTTTGTGATCATAGCATCAAAAAGACGCCTACCATAATCATAGGGTAGCATCAAAAAGATGCTACTAGGGCCGTGTATAACGCGCTCCTGTCAGAATAAAGGGCGGGGAAGTCTTTAGGCACAGGCCCGTTTTCACCCGGTTTAAAGCCTTTGTTAGTATACACGCCATAATACGCAAGATCCACGCTGCCGCTCAAATATTCAGTGAATTTATAACCTAAAGAGATCATCGCTCTCGCTTCCCAAGAAACTACTGAATTGGAGTATTGTGTGGCGAATTTCCATGTGAATTTTTTGGCAAAATGAGTGCCGCCACAAGAAAGGAAAATGGTAGCGGCGTCTCTTTTAAGGGCTGTGCCTGTAAAACCCGCATAGACGCTGTTACTCCCCATGATCACACCGCTTGGATTCCCCATGTTGCCTATCCAACCATTAGCGTTTTGAAAGACTTTATAAAAGGCGATGGAAACATTGTAATTGTTGATGTCAAAGCGTTGGCGGATAATGAGGTTTTGCCCGTTTTGAGTGGCAGGCGTGTCGTATCTATAGACTGGGCTTCCATTGGATTTAACGATCATCCAAGGGTAGTAAATGGGGAAAAACCCTATGACAGCCGTATCAGAGCGAAAGCCTGTGCCGCTAAAATTGGGGTTAGAGTCCCAACCAATCTTAACGCCTGGAGCGTTAAAGATTTGAGGCGAAAGGTAATAAAAGCCTTCTATGAGGAAACGATGAGGTTTATAGGTGAGTTGCACCGCATGCGTGCCATAAAGCACCTTTCGCCCATGGCTATCATAACCTCCATTATCGTTTTTGGTAAAGCCTCCGCTATAAGTGGTCCTAGCGGCAAACCAATCCATTAAAAACGAACCGTAAGCGAACGCCCTCCCAAAAGAGCTAAACCAAGTCAAGCGCGCATGCTTGTATTGCCCAGAAACTTGAAAGCCTTGCGTTTGACCGCTTTTATAAGGCATAGTGGATAAATAGCGTCCGGCTTTTATTTCAAAATAATTCTTATAAGCGTATTCTAAATACGCATCGCTAAAGACATAATTGCGGACATTTTTGTTGTGTTTCATATTCTGTGTCTCAAGGCTATCGGTTTGTAAGATATTCGTATAGCCCCCCATGAACCCATCGTAATAACCAAAGAGGTTGTAAGCCACAGATCCGTCTTCAAACTTCTTCGTGCCGTCATAGAAAATAGATCCCACCATGCCCCCTATTTTGCCTTTTAGAACATGATCTGAAACCTTTTTGGGTAACAGGCTAAAACCAAGCCCTAAATAGCCCGCAATCGTTGCGAATTGCTGCATAGGGTAGATGCCTCTTTCTTTATTGATTTTATGCTGGTTAAAACCGATCGTGCTGGATTGATCCACAAAGCCGTTGAGCTTGGCTTCAAAACCTTGCAAAGAAGAGCTTAAAAATGCCCCAAAGAATAAAACCTGACTTGCCTTTTTCATGCATGCCTCCTAAAATGAGATTGATAAATGCAAATACTTTTAAAGATAAATCTATTCTTTGATTTTTATTATTCTTAGCTTTGAAATAATTATAATATGTAAAATAATGCGTATGATGAGAAAGTCAAGCTTTTAAAAGCTAAAAACGATCAATTTGTGGAAAATTTACTCTCTTTAAATTCAAATGGCTAATATATGGCGATAAAATCCGTTATGATTAACGGATGATTTTGAATGGAGCACTTGAGAATGGGGTTAAGCTTCGCTTCATTGTTTTTAGGCTTTATCTTGTTGTAAGATAAAGCCTATTGGTTGTAATCCTTATACAATTCTATTAAATGTTTAGTGGAGCTGTCAAAATAAGCGTTGCTTTTATGCCCTTCTAATTCTTGCAAAATCGGCACGGCTAATTCTTTCCCAAGCTCCACGCCCCATTGATCAAAGCTGTTAATATCCCAAATAACCCCTTGCACAAAGACTTTATGCTCATAAAGAGCCACCAACGCCCCAATATTGCTTGGTGAAATCTTTTCTAATAAAAGGATATTAGAGGGGCGGTTGCCAAAAAACACCCTGTGGTGGGCCAAGTCTTTAGCTTCATCTTTGTCTAAGCCTTTAGAAAGCAATTCCCCAAGTGCTTCTTCATAACTTTTGCCTTTCATGAAGGCTTGCGCTTGCGCTAAAACATTGCTGAATAAAATCTCATGATGGCCTTTAGCGTTAGGCTTTTTATCCAAAGAGGCGATAAAATCAATGGGGATTAAATGCGTGCCTTGATGCAAGAGCTGGAAAAAGGCGTGCTGAGCGTTAATACCCATATCGCCCCAAACAACAGGGCATGTGTCATAGGGGATGGTTTCGCCTTTTTTGCTGATGCGTTTACCATTGCTTTCCATATCTAATTGCTGGATGAATTTAGGGAAATGCCTTAAATACTGATCGTAAGGGGCGATCAAGTGGCTTTTGGATTGGAAAAAATTGATATACCACACGCCGATTAATCCCATTAAAACGGGCAAATTGCTTTCAAAAGGGGCATTTCTAAAATGCTCATCCATCAAATACGCCCCTTTCAAAAGAGCGTTAAAATTTTTCTTCCCTAAATAGATCATAATGGATAAGCCAATAGCCGACCACAAGCTATAACGCCCCCCTACAAAATCCCAAAATTCAAACATGTTATGCTCGTCAATGCCAAATTGTTGGACGGCTTCTTTGTTGGTGGATACCGCTACAAAGTGCTTAGCGATATGCTTTTCATCGCCGCTCCTTTCTACAAACCATTTTCTAGCGGTTAGGGCGTTGGTTAAGGTTTCTTGAGTGGAAAAAGTCTTAGAAGCCACGATAAAAAGCGTGCTGGCTGGATTGAGTTTTTCTAAAACGTCTAAAATCTGCGTGCCATCCACATTAGACACAAAATGCATTTTTAATCTCGGGTGGGCGTAGCGTTTTAAGGCGGTGCAAACCATTAAAGCACCCAAATCTGACCCCCCAATGCCGATATTGACAATATCGGTGATCACTTGATTGGTATAGCCTAATCTTTTACCGCTCCTCACGCTATCGCTAAAGGCTCGCATGCGTTTTAAAACGCTCCGAACGCTTTTTAACACTTCCATGTTGTCTAGCAAGATTTCTGCGTCGTTCAAGCTCCTTAAGGCGGTGTGTAAAACGGCCCTTTTTTCGGTGGTGTTGATTTTTTCGCCCTTAAACATCGCTTCAATCTTTTCTTTTAAAGAGCAGTCGTTCGCTAATTCAAAAAGAAGCTTTAAAGTGGTATCGTTCAAGCGGTTTTTGGAATAATCCAAGCTCAAGCTTTCCAATTGCACGAAATAACGGCTCGCTCGCTCTTTGTCTTTAGAAAACCAGTCGCGCATGTGCATTTCTTTAATTTCTTCATAATGTTTGAGTAATTTTGGATAAGTTTTTAATTGGGTTAGCATCAATACCCCTTAAATAAAAGATATAACGCTGTATTATAAGCTAGTTTTAATTACAATTTTCAAATGTTAAGAAAAAACATTTTAGCTTACTATGGGGCGAATTTTCTCTTAATCATCGCTCAAAGCTTGCCCCATGCGATTTTAACCCCCTTGTTGCTTTCTAAAGGGCTTAGTTTGAGTGAAATCTTGCTCGTGCAAACCTTTTTTAGTTTTTGCGTGCTGGTGGCTGAATACCCGAGCGGTGTTTTAGCGGATTTGATGAGCCGGAAAAACCTATTCCTGGTTTCTAACGCCTTTTTAATCGCTAGTTTTTCGTTTGTGCTGTTTTTTGATAGTTTTATCCTCATGCTTTTAGCGTGGGGGTTGTATGGTTTGTATAGCGCATGCTCTAGCGGCACGATTGAAGCTTCACTCATCACAGACATTAAAGAAAATAAAAAGGATTTGTCCCGGTTTTTAGCCAAAAACAATCAAATTACTTATTTAGGCATGATTATAGGGAGTTCTTTGGGGTCGTTTTTGTATCTCAAAGTCCATGCGATGCTGTATATTGTGGGGATTTTTTTAATCATGCTCTGTGCGCTAACGATCATCATTTATTTTAAAGAGAAAGAAGGGGATTTTAAAAGCCAAAAAAGTTTGAAACTCCTTAAAGAGCAAGTCAAAGGCAGTCTTAAAGAGCTTAAAGATAACCCCAAGCTTAAAATTTTGTTAGTGGGGCATTTGATTACGCCCATCTTTTTTATGAGCCATTTTCAAATGTGGCAAGCGTATTTTCTAAAACAAGGCGTTAAAGAGCAATACCTTTTTATGTTCTATATCGCTTTTCAAGTGATTTCTATCCTCATTCATTTTTTAAAAGCCTCTAGTTATAGCCAAAAAATCGCCTTGAGTTCGCTTTTGGTGTTACTGGGCGTTAGCCCCTTATTGCTTAGCAATATCCCTTATTGTTTCATAGGGGTGTATGCACTCATGGTGGCGTTTTTTGCTTACATGAGTTATTGCTTGGGGTATCAATTCTCCAAATTCGTTTCCAAAAACAACATTTCATCGCTCTCATCGCTTTTATCAAGCTGTGTGCGCGTGGTCTCTGTGCTAGTTTTATCGCTTAGCAGTCTGGAACTGCGTTACTTCTCGCCCCTAACTATCATAACCATGCATTTTGCTCTAACGCTTCTCATTCTCTTTTTCTTTTTGTATAAGGCTAAGCCGTTTGATGAGTGAGCGGCTTTAAGATCGCAACCTTTTAGCGATTTCTTGCACAACATCATAGCCATGATTTAAAGCGGTAGCGATGCTCGCTCCTGATTTGAATAAAATATCGCCCACGATGAATAAATTAGGGATATTGTTGCTCTCTAAATTTTCTTTCACTACAGGGATATTGGTGCTAGGATCTAATTCTAAAGAACAGCGTTTAAAAAACTCTAAAGGGGTAGAGCCTCCGATCGCATACAGCAAGCGATCAAAACTCTCGCTTGTGTTATCGGTGAAATTCACCTTAATTTGAGTGCCATCTTCTTCTAGGCTTTCAATATCCACTCCAAGCTTGCTTTTAAGCGTGTTGTTGTTTAGGACTTCTTGCAAGTTTTTAGCGTTGTCTTCATTGATGCGGCTGAATTCTTTTTTGCGGTAATTGAGGGTGGTAGGGGTGGTTTTGCACAAAGCAATGGCGTATTCCACCGCTGAGTTGCCTCCGCCGATCACAAGGGTTTTTTCATTTTCCTTACAATCGTTGATGCTAAAAACCACTTGTTTGGAGAGCGCGACAGGGATTTTGTAAGTAGGGCGGTTTGGCTGGCCCATTTTCCCGATCGCAACCACCACGAATTTAGCATGATAGGTTGTGTTAGAAGTGGTGGTGATTTTAAAGTATTCGCCCTCTTTTTTCACGCTCTCAATATCGGTTTTATAGCTTGGCGTGATGCGGTGCTCTTTTAAAAGGTTGGTGAAATTCTCTAAAGTTTCTTCTTTAAAGCTGTCTTTAAAAGGGATATGCCCTTTAAGCTCTACGACTTGCTTTTTATAATCTTTATCAATCCTTTTACCGGCTTTATAAAACTTTTCCAACATGCCTGAATGGCTTTCGGTTTTTTCGCATAAAAGCACTTTTTTAACGCCGGCTATTTCGCATTCTACGGCCGTGGCAATGCCCCCAGGCCCTGCACCCACTATCAATACGTCTAAAATTTCTTGGTCCATTCCTATCCTTTTATTTTAATTCTTTTTAATTCTTTTGGCGTTTTTCTTGTAAAATCGCTTCGTTCAAATCGCTTGTGCTGTCATACAACACGCTTTCAAGCATGCGTTTTTCATCGTCAAACTGACCGCTTTTAACCCCCCATAAAAACGCTATTAAGCCTACCAATCCCATAAGCACTGAGACAACTAACATGATGGTTAAAATTTCTGTATTCATCTCTATATCTTTTAGGTTATTAAGATAATGCTGTCATTATACTAAAAGATAGCGTTTAAATCACTAACAACGCTCATTTGATTGAATAAGTTTGGATAACATGAAAATGAGAAAACTAAAAAGAGGGTTTGAATGCAAGAAGCGTTGTTGCGTTTTCAAGAGGGTTTTAAGGAGTGGGGTTATCTTATTTTATTTTATATTCTTTAGGGGGTGGGTATGTGGGGATTGTCATCGCTTCCATTTTGAGCGCTACCACGCACGCTTTGGATATAAAAATAACGATTCTTGTCGCTTTTTTAGGGAATATGGTAGGGAGTGGGGCTCTTGTAATCTTTGCCCGCTATCAAAAAAGAGAGTTTTTAAAGTATTTCCAAAAGCATAGAAGAAAGCTTGCTTTAGCGAGTTTGTGGGTGAAACGCTACGCCTTGCTCATGATTTTTGTCAATAAATATCTCTATGGGATTAAAAGCGTTGTGCCTTTGGCGGTTGGTTTTAGCAAATACCCTTTAAAAAGATTTTTATGGCTTAATGTTTTTTCCAGTTTTTTGTGGGCGTTAATCGTGGGGAGCGTTTCTTTTCAAGCGAGCGATTGGGTGAAAACGCTGTATGAAAGGCTTTCTCATTACACTTCGTTTTTTGTCATAAGTTTTGTTCTCATAGCGCTTTTAATATGGTTTTTATTGAAACGATATTCGCGCAAAATGGGTTTTTAAGCAAGATGTTTAATTAAATGCGCTAGACTACGCCCACAAGCATTCGCATAAGTGGGTGCGTTAATATCTTTAAACACAAGGATTGGAATATGGGAAAAATTGGTATCTTTTTTGGGACAGACAGCGGGAACGCTGAAGCTATCGCTGAAAAAATCAGCAAGGCTATTGGTAATGCGGAAGTGGTTGATGTGGCTAAAGCTTCTAAAGAGCAATTTAATGGCTTTACAAAGGTTATTTTAGTCGCTCCAACAGCTGGTGCGGGCGATTTGCAAACAGATTGGGAAGACTTTTTAGGCACACTAGAAGCGAGCGACTTTGCGAATAAAACCATTGGGCTTGTAGGCTTGGGCGATCAAGACACTTACAGCGAGACTTTCGCAGAAGGCATTTTCCACATTTATGAAAAAGCTAAAGCCGGCAAAGTGGTAGGGCAAACTCCCACTGATGGTTATCATTTTGAAGCTTCTAAAGCGGTAGAAGGCGGTAAATTCGTGGGTCTTGTGATTGATGAAGACAATCAAGACGATCTCACTGATGAGAGGATTTCAAAATGGGTAGAACAAGTTAAAGGTTCTTTCGCTTAATCTTTTAAGCCCTAAATTTTAGGGCTTTTTTAAACTTCTTTTTGTATCTTATTGATGCTAGAAATAGACAACCAAACCCCGCTAGAATCAGACTTTTTATTATTAGAAAAAATCGCAGATGTTTTAGCCCCCACTCAAATCATTGAGCTTGTTTTGGTGAGCGATGAAACCATGCGAGAAATCAACAGGGATTTAAGGGGTTGCGATTACGCTACCGATGTTTTGAGTTTCCCTTTAGAAGCGATCCCTCACGCCCCTTTAGGGAGCGTGGTGATTAATGCGCCATTAGCTCAAACTAACGCCCTGAAATTAGGGCATAGCTTAGAAGAGGAGATCGCTCTTTTATTCATTCATGGGGTGTTGCACTTGCTAGGCTATGACCATGAAAAAGATCAAGGCGAACAACGCCAAAAAGAGGGCGAACTCATTAAAGCTTTTGACTTGCCTTTGAGTTTGATTGAACGGACGCAAGATTAGTTTTAGATTGCTTTAATGCTGACAAATAAAGCTTTTAATTTTTAAGAATGGTATTTTTAAGATTTGAAAAAATGCTTTTTGGAATTTTTCAAAGCCCTTCATAATAATACGACTGCGTGATGCCTTTAATGAGAGTTAAGGGATCGTTGGTATTAGAACTCAAATGCTTTTTTAAAAGCGTTTTGATTTCCAAATCATTCACAGGACTCCTTTCCATTGCGCTCAAATAAGCGGCTTTATCAATCCTTTCCCAAAGCACGATTTTTTTCAATTCCTTTTTAAGCAACAAATCAAGCCATATCCTAGTCGCTCTGCCATTACCCTCCAAAAAAGGGTGGGCGATATTCATTTCCACATATTTTTCTATGATTTGATTGAAATTATTTTGCGGCATGCTCTCAATTCTGGGTAAAATCAAATCCAAATACAAGCAGTTAGCGAACCTGAAATTCGAAATATTTTTATCCCTGATTTTCCCGGCAAATTCATGCAGCCCTTCAAATAAAAACCGATGGATTTCTTGCAAGCCCTTGATTGTGCCTACTTCTATGGTGTCAATCAGACCGCTTTGGATCAAATATTTGGCTTTTTCTAAACTCTGCCTGTCTAAATGCATCGCGCTTATTTTTTAGGGGTGCAATTCTTTAGGGGGCGCATTTTTTTCACGCTCTTTTGGCATGCTTTGATGAACGCTCCCCTAACCCCCTTTTTTTCTAAAACGCTCAAGCCTTCAATCGTTGCGCCTTTAGGGGTGCAAATTTGCTCTATGATCACCTCAGGGCGTTCTTTTTCTAACAGCTTGGCAAAGCCTTTAAAACTCATTTTTACCAATTCTAAAGAATCTTTAGCGTTCAAGCCCTCTCTAATACCGGCGTCTTTCAAACCGCTCGCTACCAAGCTTAAAAAAGCGAGCGCGCTCCCGTTTGTCGCTATACTGGCATCCACCTGCTCTTCATTACCCACTCGCACGCAATTCCCAAAACTCTCAATAATACTCAAAGCTTTCTCACTTATTGAAAGCGCAACCGATTTTTCACACACCGCCGTAGAAGAAAGGGCGAATTTGCTCGCAATGTTGGGCATGCATTTTAAGTAATGTAAAGAATTAATCGCATTGCTTAAAGCTTCAAAATTTACCCCGGCTAACGCGCTCAAAACGCTTTTGGCTTGCCCTTGATAATTAAAATCCTTAAGGTTGTAAGGCTTAAAAAGTAAAAACACGAATTTTTGGTGTATATCAATAGCGTCTTTGTAAGGCACGATTTGGGCTTGAATGTTTTTTTCTTGTAAAAAAGGGGCGATTTTTTCAGGGTTTCTCCCGGTGATTTCTAAAATAAAACGCTTGGATAAAATTTCATGAGAGCCTTCTAAAATCGCTTGAGCCATGTTCCCATAGCCGATGAATTGTAAGATTTCCATTGATGCACCCCTTTTTAAAACCCCATGATGTAATTGATATAGAAAGTATAAAGCCTCCTATAGCTCACATCAGCCCCGGCGCTATTCAAATACGCTTGATTGATGAGAGGCACTTTAATCCCAAATTCCACGCTCTTTTGGCTGATAACCCCTTGATTGTGGAATTTCTTAGCAAAACGCTTGAACTCCGCGAAGTTGGTGCGCACCCCAAAATTCAGCGCCACTTGAAAATTCGTTGAATGGATGTCATTAGCGTTCCCCCAATTGTCAATGATTTGTTGCCTTAAAGAGCTAAGCCAAGTCGCACCGCCTAATTGGACCCCAGCAAATAGCCCAAAATTCAACGCTTTAGTGTTGTAAGTCCTCCTAAACAAGTTCCATAAAAAATCCGTGCCAATCCCATAAGCAAAGATATTCGCTTTCACGCTTTGATTGGCTACACCGATTTCACTAAAGCCGTAATCAAAGAAAAAATAATGCCTAAGGCCCAATTTTCTCGCTTTACCAAAGAAGTATTTATAGCCCAAACCAACCCCTAAGCCGTTGCTCATGCCGTGTTGGGTGCTTTTAGCGGCCGCATACTGGCTTAAAACGGGTTGGGAGCCGTAGTTATTGGCTTGATTTTGCGCGTTTTGAACCTGATTTCTGGCGTTAATCATCGCATCAATGAGTTTTTGCTGCACCATAAAGAAGGTTTTATCCCCTAAAAGCTGCCGTAAGGTTTGCGAGAATGACTGAATGGTGGTGGTGTTAGAAGTGATTTCTTGGAGCAAGGTTAAAATCGCATTAGGGCTAATATCGTTTTGCAAGGCTTGAAACCCTTGAGAAATAGCGCTCGTAATGGCTTGAAAAGCGCTTGTAAGACTAGTAGATACATTACTATCATTATTTTGGATAAACCCGGCGGTTTTAATGAATTCAGTGAGCAGATTAATTAAATTATTCGTATCGCTCACCCCATTGGTGGGGATTGCCCCTAAAAGGTTGATAAGCCCACCGGAGCAAGTAGAGCTGACGCCACTACTACCATTACTACCATTACACAAATTGCTGAGACTGCTACTATTACTTTTTAACGCTTCAAAGAATTGTTTTAAGCCGTTTTCAACGCCTTTATTATTCCCTGAACTAGCGATAATGTTGGCTATTTTTTGGGCGTCATTATAGACTTTTTGCAAGCTATTATTTTCGTTAGTGGTTGCAGCGGTAGCGTTTTGCGTTTTGCTAGGGGTGTAGCAATTGTTCCCACTCGTTCCATTGCTCCCGCTATTGCATGTTTGGTAGGCATTATTAGTATAAGTCCCTAATTTCCCATCACTGGCGTCTGTGAGCATTTGGTAGGCTGTGTTGATTTGGCTAGTGCCATTCCCATTACCCCCATTATTTCCGCTACTACTAAAACTCTTAAGAGATGAAATGATGTTATTAAGTAGCCCACCGCTAGTGAGCGTGATTTGTTGGACATTGTAGGTGATGCTCTTCCCACCACTGCTCCCACTTTGAGTTGTCGCTTGTGTTTGATACCCTAAAGCGCTTTGCAACCCGCTGTAATAAGCCTTAGAATCGGACCATTGCTGATAGCACCAGTTGGCATTACCGGTTCCATTACCATTACTGCATGGATTGTTGGTTGCCCCGCTTGTTTGTTGGGTTTGTTGGCTTTGATTAATTAAAGCACTCATGTCTGTAGGCACTTGCTGGTTAATCGTATTGATGAGTTGGTAAAAATTCGCTCTCAATTGGATGCGTAAATTTTGGTTATTGTTAGGTGTTATCTCTTGCGATTGATTCCCACTAGTGTTATAAATCGCATTCGCCCAAGCTTGGATATTACTGCTTTGACTTTGAAAAGCGCTTTGAATGCTTTGCTGGAAATTGCTGACATTTTGCAACACGGTGTTTAAAGCTCCCATCACCGTGCTGTTAGGAGATTGTGTGGTTGGCCCACTATTTTGGGCTAAATTAGTCGTTTTAGCTTCTTCTTCATTATTCACCACCACCATTGCTTTTTTGGGAGCGTTGCTTTTAGCTTGAGTGGTAGTCCCATTAGTAGAGCTTAAAATATTTTGCAATTGGGCGTTCCCGCTGATGCTCAAACCCCCTGAAGAGCTATTGCATGGGCTTGTCCCAGATTGCGATCCATTAGCGCATAGTATCTTGGCGTTTTTTTGCAACTTTTCTTCTGAAGTTTTTAAAGAGTTATAAACGCTCCACACTTGAGAAACCAGGTTGAAAGAATTCACGCCGATCTGCTCTTTGCCTCCTATGGTTTGGACTTTGGAGGTAGCGACTAAAGAATTGTCAAAACTGTTTGTGCTGTTTGTAGAGCCATTTGTGGAGCTTGTGGAGCTTGTCGCTGAGCATGAAATCCCGCTAGAAGCATCGCTAGAAAGGCTTCCGGTAGCAGTCATGCAATCATAGGCGCTGATATTTTGCCCTTGAGCGTTGGTAACCGTGCCGATTTGGTAGTTATTGGAAGTGTTTTTGAGCAAGTTTTTAGGCTTGCTAAAACTGATCCAAGAAATTTGTTTTAAAGCGTTATTGTATTGTTCTATCGTGCTTTCATAGGCTTGGAAATTCAAAGCGTTGTGCAAATTGTTTAAATTATAAGTGGTGTTGTTGATCGCATTGTTGTCTAAAGTGTTGATAGCAACGCTTTGAAGCTTTTGGGCAATGGCTTGGACTTGCTGGTTGGCTTGGTTGTTTGAAGTGGGGGTTGCGGCTAAAGGGGCTAAATTTTGGATGAATTGCTCCAAACACTGGATTTGATTGGTGCAACCATTGGGGTTGTTTTGATTATTGGTGGTTAATTCCCCTTGTAAAGTGTTCATTAAAAGGGTGTTGTTGTATTGTTGTTGGTTGTTGCTGTTTGAAGAAGTGGAGCCTAAAAGGGAATTAGCTGGATAGAATACGACTTGTCCTGGTGGGTTTAACACCACATGCGTTGAGGTTGTGGTAGGGAAAACCCCCACCCCTAAAGTGTTTAAAGCGTTAACAAGAGCGCTCACATAAGCGGTATTATTGCTAGAGGCATTGACCGCATCGGTTAGATTGGAGAGTAAGGATTGCGCGTAAGTGGTGCTAGTGGTTTTAGTGATGCTGTGTTCAATTTGTTGCAATAATTCTGCCATGGATTGCGCGGTGTTTTGGAGCTGGGCTTTGACTTCTTGGGTGTTGTTGCTGGGATTAAGGCTATTGATAGAGCTAATGATGCTAGTGCTTAGCACGGTGCCCTGATCAAACGCGCTCTGGGTGTTGGAAAGGAGTTTGGCTGTGATTTGTGAAGAGTGGGCTTTTAAGGGATCAGAGCTTCCTTTAAGCCCTATGATTTGTTGGGAAATGCTAGAGATTTGACGGCTAGAATAAAAGTCTTTTCTTTTGCCAATTTGATTTAGGATATTAGAAATGCCCTCTAATTGGTTGCCCACGGTATTACTCACGCCATAGCCTAAAGCGTCAATGACGCTTTGAGAGCTTAAAGTGATAAGGCCGGTAGTAGGCCCTGCAATATTGATCGCGCTTTGGGTTACGCTGTTGATGATATTTTGATTTTCTAAAAGTTGTTTGTTATTGATGAATTGCTGCGTGCCACCGATTTGATAGCCTACAGACATATACCAGCCATTGTCTTCAGCTAAGAGAGAGCCAATTAAAAAGAGTGGTATGAATTTTCTAGCTTTTTTTATCATATTTTTCCCTTATTTTGTTTAATCAAAAGCCTATGTTGTAGCCCACATAAAAACTAAAGGCTCTTCTATACTTCGCTGTAACGCCTTCTGATTGGTAGTAGGTGTGATAAAGCACCGGTATTTTAAGGCCAAATTCTACCCCTTGAGAAAAACGAGATCTTCTTTGCTTGGCGATTTTGGAAAAATTGGTCCTTATGCCTAAATCAAAAAGGAATTGGAAAGAAGTGTCCTTAGGTTTAAGATGGTTGCCATCCACTTGATCTAAAAAATTCGTTTTCCAGGTTTGCCCTGCAAATTGAATGCCGGCAAAAAAACCGATATCTATCGCTTCAGTCCCCCTTTTTCGGGTAAAAACATTATAAAGAAAGTCTGTGCCTGCACCATAGCTAGAGAGGGTGGCTTTCACTAAAGAGGGGTTTGAGCCAAATTGTGCGTAACCAAAATCATAAAAGCCATAATACCTAAGCCCAAACATGCGCTTTTTACCGAAAAATTGCTTATAACCCATTTTCACGCCAAAGCCGTTCATGTTATTAGAATTAGAGTTATGCTCCAAAAAATTCCTAGCAAAGCCCATTTGATAGACTTGATTCACTTTAGTTTGCATTTCATCAATCACCCCACCAATCACTGCTTTAGAGCGATAAAGCCCATAAGCCATTAAAGTTTTTGCCGTGGGGGAATAGGGGTTGGCTAAGATTCTGTCTATTTGTGCGGGGGTGGGGGCGTTTGTGGCTTGCTCTAGTTGGTTCATGATGACTTTTTGTTCTTGTTGGGCTTGTTGTGGGGTTAATTGTGGGGTTTGATGATTAGCGCCATTCAATTGCCCCCATAGCTAGGCAAGAAATTCAAACCTTTGTTATTTAAATCCAAATAGGGGGCGACCCAATTGGTGATAAAATCCCCATACGCTACGGTGTTACTAAGCAAGCTTTCCCCATAATTGATCACATCTTGTATCTGGTTATAGCTTGAAGTGCCTGTCAGTCTAGCGGCTTTATTGGCGAAATTTTGCATGCCTGAAAAAATCATAGAAGCGGTGATGCCATTAGCGATGATGCTATCCGCTAAATAATAGACTGCCGAGCTGGGGTGGTAGGTGTATTGGCCATTGCCTGATCCGATTGTCGCTCCAGCGGGTAATGCTTTTAAGGGCGCTTGCGTGCCATTAGCGCCGTTTTTAGTGTAATAGCCCGGGCCGCTAAAGCTTTGGTAGCCTTGTTGGGAATCGCTACCATTAGGGGCTTTGTTATAAGTGAAGCCAAATTGCTTTTCATTCGCTAGCCCCCCTAAAATCCCTGCTTGCATTAAAGCTTGGAAGATGTTTTGGGCGTTTTGAGCGATAGATTTAGCTTCATTAGTAGCGGTGCATTGGTTTTGAGTGCTGCAAATGGTTTGATTACTTGTGGCTAACCCGTCTTGTAAAAGGTGTTGCAACACTTCGGGGCTAAAATTTACAGAGCTACCGCTAGGGGCGCTAAAGGATTTATTCGTTAAGGTTTGGTTATACCAAAGCGTGGTTAAAGCGCTGGTAATATCATTGTTTAAAGCGTCCATGGTATTGGCTAGACCCTCAGGCAATGCAATAACAGTGCTTTGATTGCCGAATTTGACGTTAAAGACTTTGGCGTTAGAAAGATTTTCAGGGTTACGGATTAAAGTCTCGCCGATGAGTTGGGTGAGCTTGTTTAAATTATTGACTAAAGATTGCATATCAAAAGTGGCATTGACATTGCCTCTTGGGGGGTTGTTACCTGTATCGCCATTTTGGGCGTTTTGTTGATAGCCCCCCGCATAGAGCAAACATCTTTTAGAAGGATCAGGGCAGAGCATTTGCATTAAAACCCTGGTTTGTTGGCCCATCGCTTCTAAATAATAGGCTAAAGGCACTGCTGCAGATTCTAGAGCGATAGCGTTTTGGCGGATGTAGGTGGATGCGTCTTGACTGGCGTTAAGCCCTGAGTTATCCACCCTTTGAACGGCTAGAGAAGTTTGATAACTCACCCCCATAAAAAACCCATCATCTTCTGCCGCTAAAGGGTTAAGAAAAAACAAGGGGAGTAGGCTAGAATAGATAAGCCATTTTTTATTAGAAATAAAGTTTTGCAAAGGGTTATCCTTTTCTTTTTATAAAGATTTGAGCTATCCTAAATTTTATCTTATTTATCGCTTAAGTTTAATGGTTAGTCGCTTAATTGTTGATTAAAATGGGCTATTTTAGGCGCTCAAAATCGTTTCAATGATGGTTTTTGCGCCGTCTTTAGCGATTTTTTGTTGCAATTTAGCGCTGATAGTGGTGAGGTTTTTGTTGCCTTGATCGTCTTTTTGGTTGAGTTTTCTTATCACTTCAAAGAGTTTTTTAGGCAATAATTCATTTTGCGGCGCAACATAGCACAAATTTTCTTTTTCAAATTCTAAGACATTGTAATACTGGTGGTTATTGCTCGCAAAAGGGTAGGGGATAAAAATCGTGGGTAAGCCATTGGCGCACAATTCCCACACGCTACTAGCACCCGCTCGGCTCACACACAAATCCGCTTGGTGCATGACTTCTGTGATGTTAGTGTGGAAAGCGAACAATTCTACCTTATCCAATAGCCCTAATTCCTGGTAAAAAAAACGCACTTGTTCATAAGAATTGGGGCCGCAAATGTGCGTGATTTTAATCCCTTGTTTGGTGAGTTTGGGAGCGTTTAATAAAGCGAATTCATTGATCGCTTTTGCCCCTTGCGAACCGCCTAAAAATAAAATATGCTTGATTTCCGTGCGAGTCCTAGCGGAATCAAAAAAAGCGTTTTGCACGGGATAGGAGGTTAAAACATGATTTCCTTTATCTTTAAAAGCGTAGCTTGAAAACACCGCCTTAGCTTTAGGGGAAAGGTAGCGATTAAGAGAGCCTTTAACCGCATTTTGCTCATGAATATAAAGGGGTATGTGATTGAGCAAGCTTGCAAAACTCGCCGGCCCTGCACTAAACCCTCCCACGCTAATGGTGTGCGTGATCTGGTGTTTTTTTAAGATTTCTTTAGCTTTAAAAGCGGCTTTAGCTTGCAAGAATAAAGAATTTATTTTTTTAAAAAAGCTCTTATTGACCACGCCTTGCGTGTTGAAAAAATAGCGTTCGCTAAATAGGGGGCTATTTTCAAACCATTCTCTATCTTGCCCATAAGTGGAGCCTAAATAAATAGCCTCTATGCCTTGCTTTTCTAATTCTATGGCTAAGGCTTTAGCGATAGAGAGATGCCCCCTGTACCTCCCCCTGTAAGAGCGAATTTCATGCTAAAACCCTTAAGCTCGTTCTCTTTCTTGAATCACAAAGCTTTTTAAAGGATCTCTAAAGCCAAAATCCGGATAATCCATCATAGAAAGTGCCACTTGAGCGCCAAAGCCATTTTTGGAATTAAACACTAAAGGGGCTAAGAAATTAACCATAGAATCTTCTAAATTTTTTTGCAACACGACCACGCAATACACCTCAACTTTGGAATGAGAATCTAATTCTAGCAGTAATTCTATGTATTTGGGTATCACAAAGCTGTATTCCCGCAAACAATAAGGATTCACTAAAACCATATCCAACGCCATGGGTGAGTTCGTTTGACTAACCAATCGGCTGAATAAGGAATCAATTTTTTCCAAACGCACTTCATTGATATGCTCAAATCCTAAAATAGGGGCTTTTAAAAAGTAATTCACTGGACTATCCTTTTTAATTTAAATGCTTTGTTGTATAATTTTAAAAAAATACGCAACAATTAAAAGCGTAAAAGCAAAAGGCGTTCCAAAAACCAACCATTTTTGAAAGAACGCTCTATTTTAGGATAATAATGATAATGAAACAAGAACCCACTACCTACCAGCCCCAAGAAATAGAAAAAAAGATTTATGAAATTTGCTCTCATAGGGGGTATTTTGAAATTGATGGCAATGAAAAAATCCAAGAAAAAAACAAACGATTTTGCTTGATGATGCCCCCTCCTAATGTGACCGGTATTTTACACATAGGGCATGCTTTAACTTTAAGCTTGCAAGATATTTTAGCGCGCTATAAACGCATGGACGGGTATAAGACTTTGTATCAGCCCGGGCTTGATCACGCCGGCATTGCGACGCAAAATGTTGTGGAAAAGCAGCTTTTAAGTCAAGGGATTAAAAAAGAAGATTTAGGGCGTGAAGAGTTCATTAAAAAAGTGTGGGAATGGAAAGAAAAGAGTGGGGGAGCGATTTTAGAGCAAATGAAGCACTTAGGCGTGAGTGCGGCCTTTTCTAGGACTCGTTTCACGATGGATAAGGGCTTGCAAAGAGCGGTTAAATTGGCGTTTTTGAAATGGTATGAACAAGGTCTCATCGTTCAAGATAATTACATGGTGAATTGGTGCACTAAAGACGGGGCGTTAAGCGATATTGAAGTGGAGTATGAAGAGCGTAAGGGAGCGTTGTATTATATTAAATATTATTTAGAAAATCAAAAAGATTATTTAGTGGTGGCTACCACGCGCCCTGAAACTTTGTTTGGCGATAGTGCGCTTATGGTCAATCCTAACGATGAGAGATACAAGCATCTGGTGGGGCAAAAAGCGATACTGCCTTTAATCAATCGCACAATCCCTATTATCGCTGATGAACATGTGGAAATGGAGTTTGGCACAGGGTGTGTGAAAGTTACCCCTGGGCATGATTTTAACGATTACGAAGTGGGCAAACGCCACCATTTGGAAATGATTAAAATCTTTGATGAAAAGGGGATTTTAAACGCGCATTGCGGGGAGTTTGAAAATTTAGAGCGTTTAAAAGCTAGAGATAAGGTCGTAGAAAAATTAAAAGAAAACGCCTTATTGGAAAAAATAGAAGAGCACACGCATCAAGTGGGGCATTGTTATCGTTGTCATAATGTGGTAGAGCCTTATGTGTCTAAGCAATGGTTTGTCAAGCCTGAAATCGCTCAAAGTTCTATTGAAAAAATCCAACAAGGTTTAGCACGATTCTACCCTTCTAATTGGATCAATAATTATAACGCTTGGATGAGGGAATTACGCCCTTGGTGTATCAGCAGGCAATTGTTTTGGGGGCATCAAATACCGGTGTTTACTTGCGAGAATAACCACCAGTTTGTGAGCCTAGATGCTCCCTTAAATTGCCCTACTTGTAAGAGCGAAAAATTAGAGCAAGATAAAGATGTGCTAGACACATGGTTTAGTTCAGGGCTATGGGCGTTCTCTACTTTGGGGTGGGGGCAAGAAAAAAGCGATTTGTTTAATGAAAACGATTTGAAAGATTTCTACCCTAACACCACGCTCATTACCGGGTTTGACATCCTCTTTTTTTGGGTGGCTAGGATGCTTTTTTGCAGCGAGTCGCTTTTAGGCGAATTGCCCTTTAAAGACATTTACTTGCACGCCTTGGTTAGGGACGAAAAGGGTGAAAAAATGAGCAAATCTAAAGGCAATGTGATCGATCCTTTAGAGATGATAGAAAAATACGGCGCGGATAGCCTGCGTTTCACTTTAGCCAATTTGTGCACTACGGGTAGGGACATTAAGCTTTCCACTACGCATTTAGAAAATAACAAGAATTTTGCCAACAAGATTTTCAATGCGGTGAGTTATTTGAAGCTCAAACAAGAAGCTTTCAAAGACAGGGAGCGTTTGGACGAATACCAAACGCCTTTGGGGCGTTATGCGAAATCGCGCTTGAATCTTGTTACTAAAGAGGTTCGTAACGCTTTAGACAATTATCGTTTTAATGACGCCACGACTTTGTTATACCGCTTTTTGTGGGGGGAATTTTGCGATTGGTTCATTGAATTTTCTAAAGTGGAAAATGGAGCGATAGACGAGTTAGGGAGCGTGTTAAAAGAGGCTTTAAAACTCTTGCACCCTTTCATGCCCTTTATCAGCGAATTTTTATACCACAAGCTCAGTAACACGGAACTAGAAAATACATGCTCCATTATGATCATGCCTTACCCTAAAGAAATCGCACAAGATGAAAAACTAGAGCATGAATTTGAAGTGATCAAAGATTGCATCGTGTCTTTAAGGCGTTTAAAAATCATGCTAGAAACCCCACCGATTGTTTTAAAAGAAGCGAGCGTGGGATTGAGGGAGAAAATAGAAAACACAGAGCGTTTGCAAACTTACGCCCAAAAATTAGCGAAATTAGAAAAAGTCAGCGTGATAACTTATAAGCCTTTAAAAAGCGTGAGCGATGTGGGGGAATTTTGCCAGACTTATGCGGATTTAGAAAATCTTGATTTAAGCCCGCTTGTTGTGCGTTTAAAAAAGCAACTAGAAAAACTGGAAAAAGAAAAACTAAAACTCAATTTGCACAATGAAAATTTTGTCAAAAACGCGCCTAAAAGCGTGCTAGAAAAAGCCAGAGAGGGTTTAAAAACGCTTTTAGAAAAAGAAAGTAAAATTAAGCAAGAATTGGATTTGTTAGAACAACCATAATAAAAGGATAGAAAATGTTTCAAGCGTTAAGTGATGGGTTTAAAAACGCGCTCAATAAAATCCGCTTTCAAGATGATGAAAAAGCGCTAGATCGGGCGTTAGACGAATTGAAAAAAACGCTCTTGAAAAATGATGTGCATCATAAAGTGGCTAGAGAATTGCTCAAAAAAGTGGAAAGCCAAACTAAAGCGAGTGGCATTGGTAAGCAGCAATTTTTAGACGCTTTAGAAAAGAGTTTGTTAGAAATTTTAAGCGCTAAAGGGAGCAGTGGTTTCACTTTCGCTCAAACGCCCCCCACCGTGGTTTTAATGGCAGGTTTGCAAGGGAGCGGTAAGACAACCACCACCGCTAAACTCGCTCATTATTTAAAAACCAAAAATAAAAAAGTGCTTTTATGCGCATGCGATTTGCAACGCTTAGCGGCGGTGGAGCAATTAAAGGTTTTGGGCGAACAGGTGGGCGTGGAAGTTTTTTACGAAGAAAATAAAAGCGTGAAAGAAATCGCCAACAACGCTTTAAAAAGGGCTAAAGAAGCGCAATTTGATGTTTTACTCGTGGATAGTGCGGGGCGTTTAGCCATTGATAAAGAGCTTATGCAAGAATTAAAGGAAGTTAAAGAAGTCTTAAACCCCCATGAAGTGCTGTATGTCGCAGACGCGTTGAGCGGGCAAGATGGGGTCAAAAGTGCGAACACCTTTAATGAAGAAATAGGCGTGAGCGGGGTGGTGTTAAGCAAATTTGATAGCGATTCTAAAGGGGGTATCGCCTTAGGCATCACTTACCAATTAGGCTTACCCTTGCGTTTTATTGGGAGCGGGGAAAAAATCCCTGATTTAGATGTGTTTGTGCCTGAAAGAATCGTGGGGCGTTTGATGGGGGCTGGAGATATTATCTCGCTCGCTGAAAAAACCGCCAGCGTTTTAAACCCTAATGAAGCCAAAGATTTGAGCAAAAAGCTCAAAAAAGGGCAATTCACTTTCAATGACTTTTTAAACCAGATTGAAAAAGTGAAAAAATTAGGCTCTATGAGTTCTCTAATCTCTATGATTCCAGGTTTAGGGAATATGGCAAACGCGCTGAAAGACACGGATTTAGAAAGCTCTTTAGAAGTGAAAAAAATCAAGGCTATGGTCAATTCCATGACCAAAAAAGAGCGAGAAAACCCCGAGATTTTAAACGGCAGCCGAAGAAAAAGGATCGCTTTAGGGAGCGGCTTAGAAGTGTCTGAAATCAATCGCATCATCAAACGCTTTGATCAAGCGAGCAAAATGGCGAAACGCTTAACCAATAAAAAGGGCATTAGCGATTTGATGAATCTAATGAGTCAGGCTAAAAATCAAACGCCCCCTAAAATGCGCTAACTTTTAAGCATGTTTTGGGCGCTTTTGTTGTATAATCTCAAATTTAATACGAATATTTTAGGAGATTTTTGTAATGACAGTCATTAGACTCACTCGTATCGGGAGAAAGAAAAAGCCTTTTTACAGAGTGGTGGTAACCGATTCTAGGAAAAGAAGGGATGGAGGCTGGATTGAATCCATTGGGTATTACAACCCTTTAAGCGAGCCTAAAGATATTAAGATTGATAAGGAGCGCTTGGATTACTGGAAAGGCGTGGGGGCTAAAATGAGCGAGAGGGTGGAAAAGCTTTCTCAAAAAGCCTAAGGTTTTGTGAGGCTAAATGCGCGAATCAGATCCTTTGAACACGCCTTTTTCTCAAGCTGAATGTAAGGACTATTCGTATTGCGTAGCGGCTTTTTTAGAAAAATATTTAAAAAAGGTTGTGTCTTTTCCGCAAGCTTTGAGCGTAGAACACACGCTTTTAGAAGATAAAGTCAAGCAAATCACTATTTATACCCACCCATCAGACATGGGGCATGTGATCGGTAAAGAGGGCAAAATGGTGAGTGCGATTAAGGCGTTTGTTTCTGGTGTGAAAGCCAAAGACGGGTTTTCTTATAAAATCGTTGTTTTTGCGAGTAATGATAAAAATGGTGATAAAAATCCCCATGCTTTAGGCGATCAAACGCCTTGAATTTTTTTCATGCTTTTAGTGGGTAGGATTGGTAAAAGCGTGGGGCTTAATGGGGGGCTAAAGCTTCATTTAGAGAGCGATTTTCCGGAGTGCTTAAAAAAAGGCGTTAAGGTTAGCGTTGCTCCCTTGAACGCTTTCTCTTGCGCTTCTTCTTTTAAAGAATATACAATCCATTCTTATGAACATGCCAAAAACCTATTATTTTTAGAAACTATCCACACGCCCGAAAAGGCTAAAAAGCTGACTAATTTAGGGCTTTTTATGAGCGAAGCAGAGAGTAAAAAACTCTGTGTTTTAAAAGAGGGGGAGTTTTTTTATTGCGATTTAGTAGGGCTTAGCGTGGTGGAAGAAAACGAGATTCTAGGAAAAGTCATAGAAATCCAAAGGATTTCTCAAACAGATTATTTCATGGTTGAAACCACGCTGAATTTGGTTGAAAAAGGTTTGGCTAAGATTTTTTTAATCCCTTATAGGGATTTTTATATCCAAGAAATCCTTTTGCAAGACAAAAAAATAACCACCCATAACGCTAAAACGCTTTTAGAGAATAGTTGAGTGAAATTCAGCGTTTTAACCCTTTTCCCGCAACTCGTATGGCCTTATTTTGAAGATTCTATTTTAAAAAGAGCGTTAGAAAAAAATCTTTTTGAATTGGAAGTGTTAAACCTTAGGGATTTTAGCGCTAATAAATATCAAAAAGCGGATCACACGCTCATTGGTGGGGGTGCAGGGCAAATTTTAGACCCTGAGATGATAGAAAACGCGCTCCATTCTGTTAAAAACCCTAAACACACGATTTTTTTAAGCGCGGTGGGTAAGCCTTTTAAGCAAACAGATGCGATGCGTTTGGCTCAAAAAAAGCATGTCGTTTTGGTGTGCGGGCGTTATGAGGGATTTGATGAACGCTCTATTGAATTGAGCGCTGATGAGGTTTTTTGTATAGGCGATTTTATTTTAACAGGGGGCGAGCTTGGGGCGTTGTGCTTGATAGATAGTATCGCTCGCCACATTCAAGGGGTTTTGGGTAACGCCCGATCTTTAGAAAATGAGAGCTTTGAAAACCATTATTTGGAAGCCCCTAATTTCGCTAACGCTGTTTTTAAATCCAAAGAAATCAATAAAATCCCTGCACCTTTAGAATATTCTAAAGGAAATCATGCTAAAATTGAGCAACTAAAACTTGATTTGTCAAAATTAAGGACGAAATTCTACCGCCTTGATTTATTCAAACAGCACAAATCATGAAATTGACATTAAGGAAAACACATGAAAAACCGCTACATTCAGCAGTTTGAAGACGCTCAATTAAAAGACAAGACCATGCCAGCATTTAAAGCCGGCGATACTTTGAAGCTTGGTATCACCATTAAAGAAGGCGAAAAAACACGAACTCAGTATTTTGAAGGCGTGTGCATTGCGATTAGAGGCAATGGCGTGGATAAGACTTTTTGCGTGCGTAAAATAGGGGCTAACAATATCGGCGTGGAGAAAATTTTCCCTTTCTATAGCGAAAGTTTGGCGAGCGTTGAGGTGTTGCGTGTGGGCAGGGTGCGTCGTGCGAAGCTCTACTACTTGCGCGATAGGAGAGGTAAGGCAGCAAGGATTAAAGAAGTCCGCCATTAATTTCTGTTAAGATTCTTTTATCCATCATGCTGATGGGTAGAACGCTCTTTAGGGGTTGAAATCCGTTTTCTAGCCGCTTCTCTTAAAATTAGCGTAAAACTTTTTAAATGGATTGGATTGGCTTGAAAAAGAGTTTTTTAATCCCTTTTTAGTTTTACCACCGACTTTTTTAAAACTCTAAACTCTTTTTAGCGTTAGCGTTCGTTTTTTTTTCAAGGCAAAGCTTTGATAACTTCTTTTCTAGCTTGCTGTTTGTTAAACTGAATTTTTGGCTCTGTTTTTTAATGGGGCGTTGGTTGTCAAATTTTAAAAAAGGTTAAAAAGCGTTTTTTACCATCAAAATACAAAAAGCTTGACGCAAGTTAAACGATAACTCCTTGAAAAAGCGATCAAGTTAGGGGGATTTAAAGGGTTTGAAAGAACATTAAAGCGCGAAATATCCCCTCATATTCTCAAGAAAGTTTTACTATAATGAAAGAAATTAATTAAGGTTTTGAGTGTCTGTATTAGATGAGAACAGAACTTTAACAGAACTTTTATTTTTTTTAAGAAACAAGGCATGTTTAAATCCCCATGCTATACTCAACCCTTATGGCAAAATTCATATTTTGGGAGAAAGCCATGGAAAAAACTGAAACCACGATTTTTGTGGATTGGGAAAATCTTCTCGCCGATTTGAAAGCAATCCAAGAAACGAATGAGCGTTTAAAAGAGTCTAATTTTAATTTCAACAATCCCGATCAACTCTTAGCGCTAATCCGTTCGTTTTTGGAGCCTGAAGAGGAATTGAAGCGGATCTATTTTTATGTATCTGAGCCTTTCACAGAAGTTGAACCTAGAATCAAGGGCAATAAAAACGAAGAACTTGAGGAGTATAAAGAGAAGAATCCTAAAGATTATGAGGAAAGAGTGAATAAATCAGGGATTATCCAATCTTTCAACCATGCGATCGCCTAACAAAATCAAGTGAAATTACGAGTCGGTCGGGTAATGTTCAAATTCACAAATGAGTCTGAAGACAAAGAAGTCTATGATCTAGAAGCCAAAATTCCCATACCGCAGTTAAAGTTGCGTCAAAAACAAATTGATGCGCTGTTGGTGCACGATATTACCAAGCTGTATTGCACCAAACAAGGAGGGTGTATTTTGCTGTTCAGCAGGGATACCGATTTTGTGCCTGTGTTAGAAGCCGCTTGGGAGAAAGGCTTTGAAGTCTTCATCGCCAACATTCAAGAAAGCCCCAATTCTGTCCCTTCAGACTTGAAGAAGTCTTGCAATGTGAGAGAACGCAGTGTCGCTGAAATTGTAGATAACTTGCCAAAAAATCAGTACACCCCCAAGAAAAAGAACTTTTCCCCCAACGAGCCTTTTAACAACCCATTTAAAGACCAACTCTTTAAGAAGAACTAACACGATCCCCCACCAAGGGGACAAAAAAGCACCCATTTTAAAAGGGTTAGCTTAAGCGGATTTTTCTAATCCATGATTTCATTTTTTTGCTCTACTATGGAGTGATTTTTGAAAACGGAGATAAATTAGCGCTTATAGTAGTGGTTTTATGGGGAATGTGTGCGTGTTTTTGGCGGTGGTTGGTGGTATTGAGATTTTTCAAAATCCGATCGTTTTAAAATTTTAACTTACTTTGTCAAAAATTTTTATAGTTTAAGCAAACCTTAAGCTTTCTATGACTATACTTTCATTTCCTTGTTTCAGCAAGGGCTTTTAAAAAGCCGCTTGATACCTTACAAGGATAGCTGATTAAAAGCAAACGATCTTTGAAAACTAAGCAAATTGATAGAAGTTCTTTTTAAAGGGATATTCTAATACTATTTAAGGATAACTTATTTGAAAGAGTGAGAGTTTGAATAACTTCCATTCTTGTATAAGAAATTCTTACCCAACGAGTGCTGGTCAATACCATTGATTGTATTATCGTATATGATTGCGTATATAATTGATGGTTGAATGGCATGAGAGTATTTTTAGGTTAGCGTTTAGCTAAACCTTTTTAAAAAGTTTCTTTCTGTTTTGTTGTTGTAATACTTAAGAACACAACCCGTTTTATTCAATAAAGTCTAAAACGAGTTCTTGTGATACGCTAAAGCTGTTATTAGAAAATGATAACAGCCTATCAAAAAACAAAAGAGCTTTAGGACAAACACTTTTATGGAGAGTTTGATCCTGGCTCAGAGTGAACGCTGGCGGCGTGCCTAATACATGCAAGTCGAACGATGAAGCTTTCTAGCTTGCTAGAAGGCTGATTAGTGGCGCACGGGTGAGTAACGCATAGGTTATGTGCCTCTTAGTTTGGGATAGCCATTGGAAACGATGATTAATACCAGATACTCCCTACGGGGGAAAGATTTATCGCTAAGAGATCAGCCTATGTCCTATCAGCTTGTTGGTAAGGTAATGGCTTACCAAGGCTATGACGGGTATCCGGCCTGAGAGGGTGAACGGACACACTGGAACTGAGACACGGTCCAGACTCCTACGGGAGGCAGCAGTAGGGAATATTGCTCAATGGGGGAAACCCTGAAGCAGCAACGCCGCGTGGAGGATGAAGGTTTTAGGATTGTAAACTCCTTTTGTTAGAGAAGATAATGACGGTATCTAACGAATAAGCACCGGCTAACTCCGTGCCAGCAGCCGCGGTAATACGGAGGGTGCAAGCGTTACTCGGAATCACTGGGCGTAAAGAGCGCGTAGGCGGGATAGTCAGTCAGGTGTGAAATCCTATGGCTTAACCATAGAACTGCATTTGAAACTACTATTCTAGAGTGTGGGAGAGGTAGGTGGAATTCTTGGTGTAGGGGTAAAATCCGTAGAGATCAAGAGGAATACTCATTGCGAAGGCGACCTGCTGGAACATTACTGACGCTGATTGCGCGAAAGCGTGGGGAGCAAACAGGATTAGATACCCTGGTAGTCCACGCCCTAAACGATGGATGCTAGTTGTTGGAGGGCTTAGTCTCTCCAGTAATGCAGCTAACGCATTAAGCATCCCGCCTGGGGAGTACGGTCGCAAGATTAAAACTCAAAGGAATAGACGGGGACCCGCACAAGCGGTGGAGCATGTGGTTTAATTCGAAGATACACGAAGAACCTTACCTAGGCTTGACATTGAGAGAATCCGCTAGAAATAGTGGAGTGTCTGGCTTGCTAGACCTTGAAAACAGGTGCTGCACGGCTGTCGTCAGCTCGTGTCGTGAGATGTTGGGTTAAGTCCCGCAACGAGCGCAACCCCCTTTCTTAGTTGCTAACAGGTTATGCTGAGAACTCTAAGGATACTGCCTCCGTAAGGAGGAGGAAGGTGGGGACGACGTCAAGTCATCATGGCCCTTACGCCTAGGGCTACACACGTGCTACAATGGGGTGCACAAAGAGAAGCAATACTGCGAAGTGGAGCCAATCTTCAAAACACCTCTCAGTTCGGATTGTAGGCTGCAACTCGCCTGCATGAAGCTGGAATCGCTAGTAATCGCAAATCAGCCATGTTGCGGTGAATACGTTCCCGGGTCTTGTACTCACCGCCCGTCACACCATGGGAGTTGTGTTTGCCTTAAGTCAGGATGCTAAATTAGCTACTGCCCACGGCACACACAGCGACTGGGGTGAAGTCGTAACAAGGTAACCGTAGGTGAACCTGCGGTTGGATCACCTCCTTTCTAGAGAAAAGCTTTTAACATTCGCTTGTTAAAAGCCAAGAGTATTACCTGACAAAAGAACTTCTTTTGCTTAGTTTTGAAAGATTGAGCTTATTCTTTCTTTTTTACTTCTTGATTGTTTTTAATATTTGTTTGCTTATTGTTTGTTATTTCTTAATGCTTATATTTTTAGTTGTTAGTGTCTTTATATTTAATGTTTAATGTGTTTAGTTTGCTTGTTGTTTGTTATTTCTTACTTATTGCGTTTTAATTTTTATGTCTTAATCGTTTGTTTTTTTACTGCTTATGGTTTTTTACTTGTTGTTTTTGTTGTTTCTTATTTCTTAATGTTTGATTTTTGCTTTTGGTGTTTTTGGTGGGTCTGAGCTGATTATGAATGCGTTTGGATTTGAAAATTCTGTTCTTATCAAGTATTGGTGTTTAAAGTCTTATTTTTATAGTTTTAAGTTTTATTTTATAGTGAAATTCATAAGGGGGTGGGGGTTATTTTTGATTTTTTAACGCCCTGTATTTTAGAGTTTTAAACGCTCAAGGATTTGGGTTTTAATTTCTTTCGGATCTAATTGAACAAGTTGTTGGCGTTCAAAATTGCGTGCCTGAAAATCAATGCAATAACTCAAAAATAATAGAATCGTTTTCATAGGGGGCAACTAGGCGCATGCCCGAATAATGGAATTGAGTGCAAGAAAGCGTAATAAATACGCTGTAGGGTTTTAATAGGGGATTTTCATTATGTGGGTTGAGTTTGATAAGACTTCCAAAAGCAATTGGTTTTATACTTTTGTTTTCATCAGATTGGCTTTGTAAAATAACTTATTCTAAAAAATGATTGATGAGCGGTGCTCTATGCGCCGATGCGGGTCTAGGGATAGAGGCCTTTTGTAATGCCAATGCAAGACTTCTTCCCATTGTATTGTTCTCTAAAACTTGCACCTTTGGGACAACTTGCAACTGATCAATCATTACCTCAATTGCTTCATTTTCTTCACTTATAATGTAGTTTTTATGCGAAGGGTATTTTTTACCTTGTTTAAAGCCCTATTTTACTGAACTTATTGGATAAAACATGCTTAAGTTAAATTGATCTCATTCTATTATAAAATATAAAAAATCAAATCTTAAAGGAAAATCATGCAAGAAAATCAAACCCGTCCTTTTATATGCCCCAAGTGTCAAGAGCCAATTAATGTGAATGAAGCGCTATACAAACAGATTGAGCTAGAAAATCAAAATAAGTTTTTAGCCCAACAGAAAGAGTTTGAAAAAGAAGTGAATGAAAAAAGAGCGCAGTATCTAAGCTATTTCAAAAATTTAGAGCAAAAAGAAGAGGCCCTAAAAGAGCGAGAGAAAGAGCAAAAGGCCAAATTTGATGAGGCGGTCAAACAAGCGAGCGCTTTAGCTTTGCAAGATGAAAAGGCTAAGATCATTGAAGAAGCCAGAAAAAACGCTTTTTTAGAGCAGCAAAAAGGCTTGGAATTATTGCAAAAAGAATTGGATGAGAAGTCCAAACAAGTTCAGGAATTGCACCAAAAAGAAGCGGAAATTGAAAGGCTAAAAAGAGAAAATAACGAAGCAGAGAGCCGATTGAAAGCGGAAAATGAAAAAAAATTGAATGAAAAATTGGATTTGGAGAGAGAAAAAATAGAAAAAGCCTTGCATGAAAAAAATGAATTGAAATTCAAGCAGCAAGAAGAGCAATTAGAAATGTTAAGAAACGAGTTGAAAAACGCTCAAAGAAAGGCGGAGTTAAGCTCGCAGCAAT
Source organism: Helicobacter pylori (assembly GCA_008032935.1). Classification (NCBI taxonomy): domain Bacteria; kingdom Pseudomonadati; phylum Campylobacterota; class Epsilonproteobacteria; order Campylobacterales; family Helicobacteraceae; genus Helicobacter; species Helicobacter pylori. The sequence continues at coordinate 701,547 of CP032039.1, forward strand.
TCCAGGGCGAGGTGCAGGAATTAGCGATTGAAGAGTTTTTGAAGCAAAAATTCCCCTTAGATAGTGTTGAAGAAATCAAAAAAGGGCAAAGAGGGGGCGATTGCATTCAAGTGGTGCACACTAGGGAATTTCAAAATTGCGGGAAAATTTATTATGAGAGCAAACGCACTAAAGAATTCCAAAAAGCTTGGGTTGAAAAGCTTAAAAGCGACATGCGAGAGATTGGGGCTGATGTGGGGGTCATTGTGAGTGAAGCGCTGCCTAAAGAGATGGAGAGGATGGGGTTATTTGAAGGGGTGTGGGTGTGTTCGTTTGAAGAGTTTAAGGGGTTGAGCGCGGTGCTAAGAGAGGGGGTTATTCAAGTGAGTTTGGCTAAAAAAAGTCAGGAAAATAAGGGCGATAAAGTGGATTTGCTCTATCATTATTTGACAAGCTCTGAATTTTCTATGCAAGTGAATGCGATTATAGAGGGGTTTGAGCAATTGAGAGCGGATTTAGAAAGCGAAAAACGCGCGATGAATAAGATTTGGAAAAGCAGGGAAAAACAAATGGAAAAAGTGTTTGAGGGCACGATTAACATGTATGGCTCTATTAAGGGCATTGCGGGTAATGCGATAGGGCAAGTGAAGGCGCTAGAGCTTGGGTATGATGAGGGGGAATTAGAGGATTAGTTTTTGTGGTATGCTTTGAGGTAATATTGTGAAGTAGGAGTGAGCGTGAATAGTAAGGACAATAAAGACAAACAGCAGCAGAATATAAGCAATGGGATTTCTCAAATCTCATTAAAAAAGGTGGCAACTTTTGATGAAAATGGGGCGAGTTTTGAAAATTTAAAGTCTATTAACTTTATTTATGGGGCTAATGGGAGCGGTAAGACAACCACTTCTAGTTTTTTAAAAAATCTAGCTGAAAATGGGATTGAAGACAAGTTTGCTAATAGCAAAATAGCATGGTATAACAATGAGAGTTTAAAGATTGAAGTTTATAACAAGCAATTTAAAGAAGAGCAATTTAGAAACTCTCAAGTTAAAGGCATTTTTACGCTCGGTAAAAAAACAAACGAGAATTTAGAAAAAATTGAAAGCAAGAAAGAATCAATAAATGAAGAGAAGAAAAAGAAGATAAAGAATGAAGGAAGCTTGCAAAAATTAACACTAGAAAAGGAAAAGGAAGAAAAGGATTTTACTGATAGTTGTTGGAAAAAACTTTATAAAAAATTTGAAGAGGATTTTAAAGAAACGCTAGAAGGTTTTAAGCGTAAAGAGAAGTTTAAAGAAAAAATCCTTAAGGAATTTGAAAACGATAAACGCAATCAAAGCGAAATAGTAGGGTTAGAAAAATTAAAGGAAAAAATTGAGATTGTTTTTGGTGAAAACCAAACAGAATTGGCACTATTGGAATGCAATTTAACAGATTTTGATTCTATTGAAAATCATTATATTTGGGAACAAAAAATTGTAGGGAGTGGTGGTGTAGCCATTGCAGATTTAATAAAAAATTAAGCAATGAGGATTGGGTAGCTCAAGGTAGAAAATATGTAAAAGATAATAGTATATGCCCTTTCTGTCAAAAAGAAACCATTACTGAAGAATTTAAAAAACAACTAGAATCTTATTTTGATACAAGTTATCAAGAATCTACTGACACAACCAAAAAAATGAAAGAAGACTACACAAACAAAACCGCTAAAGTGCTGGAGCGACTTAATGAAATTATTAAAACAGAGTGGAATAAATTAAACACAGAAAATTTGAAAAGAATTATTGAAACCTTGAGAAGTAAAATCAATGCGAATCAGCAAAAGATGTTTGATAAAGGTAAAGAAATGAGCAGAAGTTTTAAGCTAGAAAGCACCAAAAATGAGATAAAAGAAATTAGAGATCTAATTGACACGGCTAACCAGCAAATAGCCAATCATAATGAGATAATAAAAGACACTAAAAACCAGAAAAAGAATTGCGTGGAACAAACTTGGAAATTTCTAGTCAATGAATTTAAAAGTGATATACAAGAATATAATAAAAAGTATTGCGGTTTGGAGAAAGGAATAAACAATTTAGAGAAAGAAATTAGTGAAAATCAAGAAAAGGTAAAGAAATTAGAAAATGAAATTAAGGAATTAGAAAAAAACATGGTAAGCATAAAGCCCATTGTCAATGAAATCAATACGCTTTTAAAAGGGTATGGATTCACGAATTTTAGTTTGGCATGCACTGAAGATGAAAAATTTTATCGTATTCAAAGAGAAGATGGCCAATTAGTAGGAGAAACACTAAGCGAAGGTGAAGTTACTTTCATCACTTTCTTATATTATTATCATTTAACAAAAGGCTCTTTAAAAGAGAACGATATATCAAAGAATAAGGTTTTAGTGATTGATGATCCTATTTCAAGTTTGGATAGCAACATATTGTTTATAGTGAGTGTTTTAGTTAAGGATCTTATGAAAGAAACCATGGAAGAAAAAACAAACACCAAGCAAGTTATTATACTAACCCACAACACATATTTTTACAAGGAAATTACATTAAAAGATGATTTAAAATACTATAAAGGGAAATATTCTTTTTGGATAATTAGAAAGGATAACAATGTTTCAAAAATTGAAAAATTTGAAGAAAACCCTGTTAAAAATTCCTATGAATTACTATGGCAGGAAGTAAAACAAGCAAAAGAAAATAATGTTTCTTGGGTATCTTTACAAAATGTTATGCGAAGAATTATTGAGTATTACTTTAGGATTTTAGGCGGTTTTAAACATAATGATAGCTTGAGTGAATGTTTTAAAAATATTGAAGAAAAACGAGTGTGCAATTCTTTCATTTCATGGTTTAATGATGGCTCTCATGGGATTTCAGATGATTTGTTTGCGCAAAGTCAAGATACAAGTATTGAAACATATTTAAAAGTTTTTGAAAAAATATTTAAAGAAACCGGTCATGAAGCTCATTATAAAATGATGATGAGAATAAAGTAATTGAATTAAAAACAAGGAATAACATGCGCATCGTATTTATGGGAACGCCGGGGTTTGCTGAAGTGATCTTAAGGGCGTTAGTTGGAGATAAAGACATAGAAGTGGTGGGGCTATTCACTCAAATGGACAAACCTTTTGGGCGCAAAAAAGAATTGAAAGCCCCAGAGACTAAAACATACATTTTAGAAAATCATTTAAATATCCCCATTTTCCAACCGCAAAGTTTGAAAGAGCCTGAAGTTCAAATTTTAAAGGATTTAAAGCCTGATTTTATCGTGGTGGTGGCTTATGGTAAGATTTTGCCTAAAGAGGTTTTAGCCATCGCTCCTTGCATTAATGTGCATGCGTCGTTATTGCCTAAATACAGGGGGGCTTCGCCCATTCATGAGATGATACTCAATGACGATAAGATCTATGGCATAAGCACCATGCTTATGGATGTGGAGTTGGATAGCGGGGATATTTTAGAAAGCGCTTCTTTTTTAAGAGAAGATTATTTGAATTTAGACGCTTTAAGTTTAAAATTAGTGCATATGGGAGCGGATTTACTTCTTTCAACGCTCAAAAATTTCTCTTCCATCACAAGAAAGCCTCAAGATCACACGCAAGCTAGTTTTTGTAAAAAAATCACCAAGGCTGATGGTTTAGTGGGTTTTAAAGACGCTAAAAGCTTGTTTTTAAAATCGCTTGCGTTTAAATCTTGGCCAGAAATCTTTTTAGAAAATAACCTTAAACTTTTAGAAGTGGGGTTGGTGGAGAATGAAAAGAGCCACAAGGAAGGCGAGATTTTAGAAATTGATGAAAAAGGCGTTCTTGTGGGTTGCTTGAAGGGTAGCGTGCGTATAGCAAGGTTGCAAGCGGTGGGTAAAAAGCCCTTGAAAGCGAAGGATTATTTGAATGGCAAGCGTTTGAAAATAGGCGGTATTTTGGCATGAGAAAATGTGAAAAAAGAGTTTTTGATAGCCTGCCTTCCACGCAAATCTATCTTTTAGAAAAACTCAAAAATAACGAACTCAAAGCCCCTATTTTGATCTTGGCTAAAAACCAAAGCGCTGGGATAGGCAGTAGGGGGAATATTTGGGAGGGCGCAAAAAGCGCTTTGACTTTTTCGATCGCTTTAAACGCAAGCGATTTGCCTAACGATTTACCCATGCAAGCGAACGCTTTGTATTTAGGGTTTTTATTCAAAGAAGTTTTAAAAGAATTAGGCTCTCAAACATGGCTTAAATGGCCTAACGATTTGTATTTGGGGGGTCAAAAAATAGGGGGCGTGCTGGTTAATATTTATAAAGGCATGCGGGTGTGTGGGATTGGCGTGAATAGGGTTTCAACAAAATGGGCATGTTTAGATATTGGCGCGAGCGATGATTTGATTATAGAGGGCTTTTTAAAAAAAATAGAAGAAAATCTTTTTTGGGGGGAAGTTTTAAGTAAGTATGCGTTAGAATTTCATAGAAGCAACTCTTTTAGCTTCCATAATGATTGCAATGAAGCGGTGAGTTTGAAAGATGCGGAATTGTTAGAAGACGGCCGCATTTTGATTAAAGATAAGATATATAGTAGGATATGAGTATGATGAATGAAATCATTGCAGTGGCTAATCAAAAAGGGGGTGTGGGCAAAACGACAACAGCGGTTAATTTAGCGGCTTCTTTAGCGGTGCATGAAAAAAAAATCTTGTTGATTGATTTTGACCCTCAAGCCAACGCCACTTCAAGCTTGGGTTTTAGGCGCGATAAAATTGATTATGATATTTATCATGTGCTGATTGGCCGTAAGCAAATTTCTCAAGTGATCTTAAAAACCCAAATGCCTTTTTTGGATCTAGTGCCTTCTAATTTGGGTTTGGCTGGGTTTGAAAAAACCTTTTATGACAGCCAAGATGAGAATAAACGAGGCGAGCTCATGCTCAAAAACGCCTTAGAGAGCGTGGTGGGGCTTTATGATTATATTATTATTGATTCCCCGCCAGCTCTAGGGCCTCTCACGATCAATTCGCTTTCAGCAGCCCATTCGGTGATCATTCCTATCCAATGCGAGTTCTTTGCCCTTGAAGGCACTAAATTATTGCTTAACACCATTAGAATGCTGCAAAAAAGCACAAACCCTAAGCTCAAAATCAGAGGTTTTTTACCCACAATGCATGTCCCTCAGCTCAATTTGACAAAAGGGGTTTTAGCGGAATTGTTCAAGTATTTTGACTCAGAGTTTTTTAGAGATTCAGCTACAGGAGAGTATATTATGATCCCTAAAAGCGTGAAACTAGCGGAATCGCCTAGTTTTGGTAAGCCCGTCTTGCTCTATGATATTAAATCTAATGGCAGTATCGCTTATCAAAAATTAGCTCAAAGCATTCTTCAGGGGTAGTGATGGCAAAAAATAAAGTGTTGGGTAGGGGTTTAGCGGATATTTTCCCTGAAATCAATGAAGTGTATGAGCAGGGGCTGTATGAAAGAGCGAATCGGGTTGTGGAGCTTGGTATTGATGAGGTGATGCCTAATCCTTACCAGCCCAGAAAAATCTTTAGCGAAGATTCTTTAGAAGAATTAGCACAATCCATTAAAGAACATGGTTTGTTGCAACCGGTTTTAGTGGTGAGTGAGAACGGGCGTTACCATTTGATCGCTGGTGAAAGGCGCTTAAGAGCGAGCAAATTAGCTAAAATGCCTACGATTAAGGCGATTGTTGTGGATATTGAGCAAGAGAAAATGCGTGAAGTGGCGTTGATTGAAAATATCCAACGAGAAGATTTAAACCCTTTAGAGTTGGCTAGATCTTATAAAGAATTGCTTGAAAGCTATCAAATGACCCAAGAAGAGCTGTCTAAAATCGTTAAAAAATCCCGAGCCCATGTGGCTAATATCATGCGTTTATTGACGCTCTCTTCTAAGGTTCAAAACGCTCTTTTAGAAGAAAAAATCACTTCAGGGCATGCAAAAGTCTTGGTGGGTTTGGATGAAGAAAAACAAGAATTGATTTTAAATTCCATCATAGGGCAGAAACTCAGCGTGCGCCAGACAGAAGATTTAACGCGTGATTTTAAAATAAACGCAAATTTTGACAATAAAAAACATGGTTTTAAGCAAACCCAAACGCTCATCGCTGAAGATGAATTAGAACGCTTTAATCAAAGTTTGTGGGATCATTACAAGCTTAAAGCCACTTTGAAAGGGAATAAAATCGTTTTACGATGTTATGAAAATTCTCTTTTAGAGGCTTTTATGAAAAAAATGATGTCTTAACGCTTGAATATCCTCAAATTTTAAGCGATTTTTTGTTAAGATAGAGTTAATGTTTTTATAACAAATGCGAGTTTCAAATATTTTGTAGGATTTTAGGAAAGAAATAGGTTATGAATATATCGGTTAACCCCTATTTAATGGCGGTCGTTTTTGTGGTGTTTGTGTTATTGTTGTGGGCGATGAATGTTTGGGTGTATAGGCCTTTGTTGGCTTTTATGGATAACAGACAGGCAGAGATAAAGGATAGCTTGGCTAAAATCAAAACGGATAACACCCAAAGCGTGGAGATTGGTCATCAAATTGAGACTCTTCTTAAGGAAGCGGCTGAAAAACGCAGAGAAATAATAGCAGAAGCGATTCAAAAAGCCACAGAGTCTTATGACGCTGTGATCAAGCAAAAAGAGAACGAACTCAATCAAGAGTTTGAAGCGTTTGCAAAGCAATTACAAAATGAAAAGCAAGCGCTAAAAGAGCAGTTGCAAGCGCAAATGCCGGTATTTGAAGACGAGTTAAACAAGCGTGTGGCTATGGGTTTAGGGAGTTGATGAATGTTTGTAGTTAAAATGGTGTTAGGGTTTTTGATCCTTTTAAGCCCTTTGTGCGCTACTGGATTGGATATTTCACAAACAGATATTATAGAGCGTTCTTTAAATTTCCTTTTATTTGCAGGGATTTTGTGGTATTTTTTGGCTAAAAAACTGCGTTCATTTTTACGCTCCAAAAGCCTTGAAATCTCCAAACGCTTAGAAGAAATTCAAGCCCAACTTAAAGTGAGTAAAGAAAATAAGAAAAAACTCCTTAAAGAATTAGAGCAAGCCAAAGAAAAAGCTGAATTAATTATTTCTGATGCGAATAAAGAAGCTTACACGATCACGCAAAAATACGAATTGCAAACCAAAATGGATGTGGAAAATTTGATCAAAAATTCTAAGGCGTTGATGGATTTAGAAGTTAAAAAGATCAAAAGAGAGCTGGTTGAAAGCGTTTTTAAAGATCTAAGAGAGAGCAAAAAAGTCTCTTTCAATGCGCAAGATTGCGTGAATATTTTGAAACAAAGGCTTTAAATGCAAGATTTAAAAGTGATCTCTAAGCATTATGCTAAGGCGTTGAAAAACCACACTAAAAGCGATCTAGCGTTATTGGAAGAAATCGTTGTAGGGCTTAAAAATGTAGCAGAAGCCATAAAATTACACAAACTCAACCAGGTGTTAGCTCATGTTTCTTTAAAAGTTAAAAAAGAGGTTGTATTTGAAATCTTAGAAAAAATAACTTCTATAAAAGCATGTTCAGTTTTAAAGCCTGTAATGGAAGTGGTGTTAAAAAATAACCGGCTTGACATGTTGGAATTAGTCGCTGAAGAGCTGTCTTTTGATTCTAAAAGGACTTTAGAAGCCACACTTTTAGTCCCAGAAAAGCTTGAAAATAATGAACTAGAAGCCGTGCAACAAAAATTGCAAGCGCGTTTTAACGCCCCTGTAGAAATCGCTCAAGACACTTGGTCTAAAAAAGGGGTTTCTTTGAGCGTTTCAAGCCTAGATTTAGAAATAGGCTTTTCTAAAGAAGAGATTTTAAAGAAAATAGAAAAACAGGTTATTCAATCTATTTAATCAATCTAAGGAGATAAAGATAATGTCCCAACTAAAATTGGAAGAAATCAGCTCGGTTATTGAAGAAAAAATCAAGAATTTTGAACTTGATTGCGATATGGCTCAAGTAGGAAAAGTCGTTTCATACGCTGATGGTGTGGCTAAGGTTTATGGCTTAAATGGTGTGATGTCGTATGAAGTGCTGGAGTTTGAAACAGGGGATAAAGGCGTTGCGGCTAACTTAGAAGAAGATAGCGTTGGCGTGATTGTGTTTGGTTTTGGCAACAATATTAAAGAGGGGACTAGCGTTAAACGCACGAAGAGTTTGATGAAAGTTCCTGTTGGCGATGCGGTTGTAGGGCGTGTGCTAAACGCTTTGGGTGAGCCTATTGATGGCAAGGGCGAGATAGAAACGAATGAGTTCAGTCTCATCGAGCAAAAAGCCCCGGGCATTATGGACAGGAAATCGGTGCATGAGCCTTTGCAAACAGGCATTAAAGCCATTGATGCGTTGGTGCCTATTGGGCGCGGGCAAAGGGAATTGATTATTGGGGATAAACAAACCGGTAAAACCACCGTAGCGATCGATGCGATCATTAACCAAAAAGGGCAAAATGTGATCTGTATCTATGTGGCTATTGGGCAAAAAGAATCCACTGTCGCGCAAGTGGTCCGCAAATTAGAAGAATATGGGGCGATGGAATACAGCGTCGTGATCAACGCTTCGGCTTCAGATTCAGCTGCGATGCAATATTTAGCCCCTTATTCAGGTGTGGCTATGGGGGAATACTTTAGAGATCATGCCCGCCATGCCTTAATCGTTTATGATGATTTGAGTAAGCATGCTGTCGCTTACAGAGAGATTTCTTTGATTTTGAGAAGACCCCCAGGTAGGGAGGCTTTTCCTGGAGATGTGTTTTATATCCACTCACGGCTTTTAGAAAGAGCGGCTAAACTTTGCGATGAAAAGGGTGCCGGCTCTTTGACCGCACTCCCTATTGTGGAAACTCAAGCGGGCGATGTTTCAGCTTATATCCCTACGAATATCATTTCTATTACAGACGGGCAAATTTTCTTAGAAACGGATTTGTTTTATTCAGGGATCCGCCCGGCTATCAATGTGGGCTTATCGGTTTCAAGGGTTGGAGGGGCCGCTCAAATCAAAGCGACCAAGCAGGTTTCAGGGACTTTGCGCCTGGATTTAGCGCAATACAGAGAGTTGCAAGCCTTCACGCAATTCGCTTCTGATTTAGATGAAGCGAGTAAAAAACAATTAGAAAGGGGGCAACGCATGGTAGAAGTGTTGAAACAAGCCCCTTATTCGCCCTTGCCTATTGAAAAGCAAGTGGTCATTATTTATGCTGGGGCTAAGGGCTTTTTAGACAGCGTGAGCGTGAAAAAAGTCGTGGATTTTGAAGAGCAACTGCACCCTTTCTTGGAAGCAAAATACCCCCAAGTTTTAGAAGAAATCCACACTAAAAAAGCGCTAGATAAGGATTTAGAAGCCATGCTAAGAAAAGTCTTAGAGGAATTTAAGCTCACTTATAGCGAGTAGGAGACGGCTAGAATATGGCGAATTTAAGAGATATTAGAAAGAAAATTGGAAGCGTTAAAAACACGCAAAAAATCACGCATGCGATGAAACTCGTTTCCACTTCCAAGCTAAGAAAAGCCGAAGAAGTTGCAAGAAATTCCAGAGCGTATGCACTAAAACTAGACGCTGTGTTTGATGATGTGCTATCCAAGATGAAAAATCAAGGGATTGAAGACATTCAAAGCAAGTATTTTAGGGAACTAGAAAGACTTGAAATCAAAAAAGTGGATATTATTTTTATCACAGCCGATAAGGGGCTTTGTGGGGGCTTTAACACCAATACCATTAAAAAAGTTTTAGCATGCACGAATGAATACAAAGAAAAAGACATTAAAGTGCGTTTGCGCGGTATTGGTAAAAAGGGTAATGAGTATTTTAGTTTTAATGGGATAGAGGTTTTAGACAAGATCAATAATTTGAGTTCTATGCCTAATTATGAACGCGCGCAGGAATTCATGAAAAAAGTGGTAGAGGATTATTTGAGTGGGAAAACCGATAAGGTGATTATCATTCATAATGGCTTTAAAAACATGATCAGCCAAGAAATAAGAGTCAAAACAATTTTGCCTATTGGGTATAAAATCATCCACCAAAACCCTCAGCCTAATGAGACGCAAGAGACTATTACTAGCGAGCCAAGCGGGAGTGAAGATGAAATTTTAGACTCTTTGGCAGAAAAATATGTGGAGTATAATTTATACTATGCTTTGATTGATTCTTTAGCCGCAGAGCATAGCGCTAGAATGCAGGCTATGGATACAGCGACGAATAACGCTAAAGATTTGGTTAAAACTTTAACCATTTCTTATAATAAAGCCAGACAAGAGGCGATTACGACCGAGCTAGTAGAAATCAATGCTGGCGTAGAAGCCCTAAAATAAAAATTACATTAAAATAAGGAGCGATGAAAGCGATGGAAGGTAGAATCATTCAGGTTTTAGGCCCGGTGGTAGATGTGGAGTTTGAATCCTATCTACCGGCGATTTTTGAAGCGTTAGACATTAATTTTGAAGTCAATGGCACTCAAAAAGCTTTAGTTTTAGAGGTGGCAGCCCATTTGGGCGGTAATCGGGTGCGAGCGATTGCTATGGATATGACAGAAGGCTTAGTGCGTAACCAAGTGGTGAAGGCTCGCAGCAAAATGATTGAAGTGCCTGTGGGCGAAGAAGTGTTAGGGCGCATTTTTAATGTTGTGGGCGAGAGTATTGACAATTTAGAGCCTCTTAAGCCGTCCTTAACTTGGCCCATTCACAGAAAAGCCCCTAGTTTTGAGCAGCAAAGCACTAAAACAGAAATGTTTGAAACCGGCATTAAAGTCATTGACTTGCTCGCGCCTTATTCTAAGGGCGGTAAAGTAGGTTTGTTTGGTGGGGCTGGCGTAGGCAAAACGGTGATCATTATGGAGCTTATCCACAATGTGGCTTATAAGCATAACGGGTATTCGGTGTTTGCAGGTGTGGGGGAGCGCACCAGAGAAGGGAACGATCTGTATTTTGAGATGAAAGAAGGGGGCGTTTTAGACAAAGTCGCGCTGTGCTATGGGCAAATGAATGAGCCACCAGGCGCGAGGAACCGCATCGCATTCACCGGCTTGACAATGGCGGAGTATTTTCGTGATGAAAAGGGCTTAGACGTGTTGATGTTCATTGATAACATCTTTAGATACGCTCAAAGCGGTGCGGAAATGAGTGCGCTATTGGGTCGTATCCCTTCAGCCGTGGGGTATCAGCCCACGCTAGCCGGGGAAATGGGGAAACTTCAAGAGCGTATCGCTTCCACTAAAAATGGCTCTATCACTTCCGTTCAAGCGGTGTATGTGCCGGCCGATGACTTAACTGATCCAGCTCCTGCTTCGGTGTTTGCGCATTTGGATGCGACTACAGTATTGAACAGAAAGATCGCTGAAAAAGGGATTTATCCTGCAGTTGATCCTTTGGATTCCACTTCAAGGATTTTAAGCCCTCAAATGATCGGCGAGAAGCACTATGAAATCGCTACCGGTATCCAGCAAGTTTTACAAAAATATAAGGATCTGCAAGATATTATTGCGATTTTGGGATTGGACGAATTGAGCGAAGAGGATAAAAAAACGGTTGAAAGGGCCAGAAAAATTGAGAAGTTTTTATCCCAGCCGTTTTTTGTGGCTGAAGTGTTTACGGGAAGTCCCGGTAAGTATGTGACTCTCCAAGAGACTTTAGAGGGCTTTGGAGGGATTTTAGAAGGTAAATACGATCATATTCCTGAGAACGCGTTTTACATGGTGGGCAGCATTCAAGAGGTTTTAGAAAAAGCTAAAAACATGAAAAATTCCTAAGGGTTTTGTGATGGCTTTGTTGAAAATTAGTGTGGTAGTTCCTGAGGGGGAAGTTTATACAGGAGAGGTTAAAAGCGTTGTGTTGCCAGGAGTTGAAGGGGAATTTGGGGTGCTTTATGGGCATAGCAACATGATCACCTTGCTTCAGGCGGGAGTGGTTGAGATTGAAACTGAAAATCAAAAAGAGCACATTGCGATCAATTGGGGCTATGCAGAAGTTACTAATGAACGGGTGGATATTTTAGCCGATGGGGCAGTCTTTATTAAAAAAGAATCAGACGACAGAGACGATGCTATCTCTAGGGCTAAAAAGCTTTTAGAGGACGCAAGCTCTGACAGGTTAGCGGTCTCTAGCGTGCTCGCTAAGATTGAGTCTCTTTAAGGGGATAATCATGTTAGATTCAATCGTTTATTTTTTCAATAAGAGCGGGTTTGTTACCACGCTTGTTTTAGTTTGGATTTCGCTCTATTTGGTGATGACTTTATGGGTGTTTTTGTATAAGAGCATTGTGTTAAAGATTGAACTCAAGCGCGAGATGCAATCTTTGTCTAACATTCTTAATGGGGCGCAAGACGCTCCAGAGCATTTCATGTTTAATAAAAAAAGAAATGATGAAACCAAAAGGTATTCTAATGAATTGTTGCAGGCTTGGAAACACCAGGTTCTTAAGCAAAGCACGACGGGTTTAGTGGTATTGAGCATCATCTCTTCTACAGCCCCCTTTATTGGTTTGTTTGGAACGGTGGTTGAAATTTTAGAAGCGTTTAACAATTTGGGCGCGTTAGGTCAAGCTTCTTTTGGGGTGATCGCACCCATTATTTCTAAGGCTCTTATCGCCACCGCTGCAGGTATTTTAGCGGCCATTCCAGCCTATTCTTTTTACTTGATTTTAAAACGCAAGGTGTATGATTTATCGGTTTATGTGCAGATGCAAGTGGATATTTTGTCTTCTAAAAAATAAAGCTTTAAGGGGATTTTATATATCTTAAATAGGGAGTTAGAAGGTTTTTATGAATTATGATAACTATTGGGATGAAGACAAGCCAGAACTCAATATCACGCCTTTAGTGGATGTGATGCTTGTTTTATTGGCTATTCTTATGGTAACGACGCCCACTCTTACTTATAAAGAAGAGATTGCTTTGCCTTCTGGTTCAAAAACTGCTAGAGCCACTCAAGATAAAATGATAGAGATTCGCATGGATAAAGACGCAAAAATCTATATAGATAGTCAAACCTATGAATACAACTCTTTCCCGGATACTTTCAACTTGCTTTCTAAGAAATACGATAAAGATACTAGGGTTAGTATCCGCGCGGACAAACGATTGACTTATGACAAAGTGATTTATTTGTTAAAAACGATTAAAGAAGCGGGTTTTTTAAAAGTTTCTTTAATTACAAGTCCTTAAAAAGTAGGGCTAATTTGCATGAGTAAGAGCGCGATCTTTGTTGTTTCTGGCTTTTTAGCGTTTTTGCTCTATGCTTTGTTATTATATGGTTTGTTGCTAGAAAGGCATAATAAAGAAGCGGAGAAAATCCTTTTGGATTTGGGCAAAAAAAACGAACAAGTCATTGATTTGAATTTAGAAGATTTGCCAAGCGATGAAAAAAAAGATGAAAAAATCGCTGAAAAAGCAGAAGAAAAAAAAGATGAAAAAGCAGTTGAAAAAAACGCAACTGATAAGGAGGGCGATTTTATTGATCCTAAAGAACAAGAAGAAAGCCTTGAAAATATTTTTTCTTCACTCAATGATTTTCAAGAAAAGACAGACGCAAACGCTCAAAAAGATGATCAAAAAAATGAGCAAGAAGAAGAGCAAAGGCGTTTAAAAGAACAGCAACGCTTAAAGCAAAACCAAAAAAATCAAGAGATGTTGAAAGGTTTGCAACAGAATTTGAATCAATTCGCGCAAAAACTAGAAAGCGTTAAAAACAAGACTTTGGATTTGCAAATCCCTAAACAAGATGGGGTTGATGAAAAGGCTTATCAAGAGTGGTATGCTCAAATCTATCAGATTTTATATAAAGGTTGGAAAGGGGTTTTTTATCACAAGGCTTCAGTGAGCGCTCTGATTATGATCACTAAAGATGGGGAGTTTGATTATACCATTCTTAGCTACTCTGATTTTAAGGATTATAACAAGAGTGTGATGACCCTTTTAAATGATTTAAAGAAAGTGGATTTTCCCCCATATCCTGGAGGCAACATGATTTCTATTCAAGTTAATTTCACCACTAAGGAAGAACAATGAGGTATTTATGGCTTTTTTAATATATACTATAGGGCTTTTTGCAACGGATAAAACACTAGATATTATTAAAACCATTCAAAAACTTCCTAAGATTGAAGTGCGCTACTCTATAGATAACGATGCCAATTACGCTTTAAAATTGCATGAAGTCTTAGCGAATGATTTAAAGACTAGCCAGCATTTTGATGTTTCTCAAAACAAGGATCAAGGCGCTATCAATTACGCAGAACTCAAGGATAAAAAAGTCCATCTTGTAGCGTTGGTGAGCGTGGCGGTAGAAAACGGCAATAAAATTTCACGATTAAAACTTTATGATGTCAATACAAGCGCTCTTGTTAAAACTTTTGACTACCCCATTTTAAGTTTAGATCTATACCCTTTTGCAGCACACAACATGGCCATTGTGGTGAATGATTATTTAAAAGCCCCTTCTATCGCTTGGATGAAGCGCCTTATTGTTTTTTCTAAATACATTGGACCAGGAATCACAAATATCGCCTTAGCCGATTATACGATGCGTTATCAAAAAGAAATCATCAAAAACAACCGACTCAATATCTTCCCTAAATGGGCGAACGCTGAGCAAACGGAGTTTTATTACACGCAGTATGGCGAAAGAACGCCCATGATTTTAAAATACAACATTCAAAAAGCCACTCATGAGAATATCGCTAGCTCTCAAGGAATGGCTGTGGTCTCTAGCGTGAGTTCTGATGGCTCTAAAATTTTAATGTCTTTAGCCCCTGATGGCCAACCGGATGTGTATTTGTATGACACGCATAAAAAAACTAAAACTAAAATAACGCGCTATCCGGGGATAGATGTTTCAGGAGTGTTTTTAGAAGATAACAAGTCTATGGCTTTTGTTTCGGATAGATCCGGTTATCCTAACATCTATATGAAGAAATTGGGGTTAAAAGAGAGTGCGGAGCAACTCCTTTATGAAGGAAGAAGCAATGAATCCATTGACGCTTATAAAGATAGTATTGTGTATGTGAGCCGGGAAAATCTTAATGAATTTGGCAAAACGGTGTTTAATTTGAATCTGATCACCTTAAATAGCAAATATATCCGCAGGCTTACCGTGAATGGCTCTAACCAGATGCCTCGTTTTTCTATGGATGGGAGAAATATCATGTATATCAAAAAGACACCCCAAGAATACGCCATGGGGCTTATTTTGCTAGATTATAATCAGAGTTTTTTATTCCCTTTAAAGAATGTGAAAATACAAGCCTTTGATTGGTAAGGTTAAATTAAGCGAATGTGAGTTAATATTTACATTTATTAAAATTTGATTCTTGGAGAATTTATAATGAAGAGATCTTCTGTATTTAGTTTCTTGGTAGCTTTTTTATTGGTAGCTGGCTGTAGTCATAAAATGGATAATAAGACTGTGGCTGGTGATGTGAGTGCTAAAACGGTTCAGACTGCACCTGTTACTACAGAACCAGCTCCAGAGAAAGAAGAGCCTAAACAAGAGCCAGCTCCAGTGGTTGAAGAAAAGCCGGCTGTTGAGAGCGGGACTATCATCGCTTCTATTTATTTTGATTTTGACAAGTATGAGATCAAAGAATCCGATCAAGAGACTTTAGATGAGATCGTGCAAAAAGCTAAAGAAAACCACATGCAAGTGCTTTTGGAAGGCAATACCGATGAATTTGGCTCTAGCGAATACAACCAAGCGCTTGGCGTTAAAAGGACTTTGAGCGTGAAAAACGCTTTAGTCATTAAAGGGGTAGAAAAAGATATGATCAAAACCATCAGTTTTGGTGAAACCAAACCCAAATGCGCCCAAAAAACTAGAGAATGTTACAAAGAAAACAGAAGAGTGGATGTCAAATTAGTGAAGTAATTCTAGGATGAAAAGGCTTTTTTTTATCCCTTTTATCGCTCCCTTTTTTCTCAATGGGGAGCCTTCAGCGTTTGATTTACAAAGCGGAGCTACCAAAAAAGAACTCAAGCAGTTGCAAATCAATAGTAAGAATTTTTCTAATATTTTGACCAAAATCCATTCGCAAGTAGAGGCTAACACTCAAGCTCAAGAGGGTCTAAGGAGCGTTTATGAAGGGCAGGCTAATAAGATTAAAGATCTCAATAACGCTATCCTTTCCCAAGAAGAATCCTTGCGAGCCTTAAAAGCTTCGCAAGAAGTGCAGGCTAACACATTAAAGCAGCAATCGCAAACTTTAGAGGATTTGAGGAATGAGATTCACGCTAACCAGCAAGCTATCCAGCAGTTAGACAAGCAAAACAAAGAGATGAGTGAATTATTGACCAAGTTAAGCCAGGATTTGGTTTCACAAATCGCCTTAATCCAAAAAGCCCTCAAAGAACAAGAGGAAAAAGCTGAAAAGCCGCTCAAATCAAGCGTTCCGGCCAATAAAAACCCCTCTTTAAAAGCCGAAGCCCCAAAAAATCAAGAGAAAAAAACCCAAGAAAAGGCGAAAGTGGAGTTTGATAAAGATTTGTCCAAGCAAAAAGAGATTTTTCAAGAAGCCCTGTCTTTTTTTAGAAACAAATCCTATGCAGAAGCTAAAGAGCGTTTGTTGTGGTTAGAAGCCAATAGTTACAGACTTTATTATGTGCGTTATGTTCTTGGAGAAGTGGCTTATGGAGAAAAGAGATATAAAGAAGCGATCAAGTATTACAAAGAGAGCGCTCTTTTAAATAAAAAAGCGTCTTACATGCCTGTGCTTTTGTGGCATACGGCATGGTCGTTTAAAAAAATCAAAGACGATCAAAACTATTATAAATTTTTAAACACTTTGCAGCACTTGTATCCTTCAAGCGAACAAGCTAAAATGGCGCAAAAAATCTTAGAAAACAAGGAGAAACACCACCATGCAAAACCATGATTTAGAATCAATCAAACAAGCCGCTTTGATTGAATATGAAGTGAGGGAGCAGGGCTCTAGCATTGTGCTAGATGGCAATATTTCTAAAGAGCCTTTAGAGTTTATTATAGGCGCTAATCAGATCATAGCAGGGTTAGAAAAGGCGGTATTAAAGGCTCAAATTGGCGAGTGGGAAGAGGTTGTTATCGCCCCAGAGGAAGCTTATGGGGTTTATGAAAGCAGCTATTTGCAAGAAGTCCCTAGAGATCAATTTGAAGGCATTGAATTAGAAAAAGGCATGAGCGTTTTTGGGCAAACTGAAGACAATCAAACCATTCAAGCCACTATCAAAGACTTTAGCAACACGCATGTGATGGTGGATTATAACCACCCGTTAGCTGGGAAAACTTTAGCGTTTCGTTTCAAGGTTTTAGGTTTTAGAGAAGTGAGCGAAGAAGAAATTTTAGCTTCACACCATGGCGGTGGGACAGGTTGCTGTGGCGGTCATGGGGGTCATGGCGGAAAGAAAGGTGGGGGTTGTGGTTGCTCATGTTCGCATGGGTAGTAAGGTATAGGAGTCTTTAAAAGGCAAGGTCATGAATGGTTCTAATCTCAAGAATTGGCTATTCCCTACCATTTGCTTTTTTTTGTTTTGTTATATTTTAATTTTTTTGATGTTTTTTATGTTTAAAAGTTTGCAATCGCAATCTTTTGGCTCTGTGGCAGAAACCGGAAAAAAACCCATCACCACCACCAAGAAATTTGGTAAGGAATTGCAAAAACAGATTTCAAAAATCCATTAACTTTTTTTCTTTTTTGCCGATACTTGCTGTAATGGAATGAATATCAAATTAAAGGATTTTACAATGATTAATGCCGTTTCTTCTCTTGCTCCGGTGCAGTCTTTGGGGAATTATAAGCGTGTGGAAAAGAATGAAAAAGTTGAAAACAATGAGGCCGCTCTTGATAGGGTAGCTGAGATCAAGAAAGCGATTGAAAATAACCAGTATAAAATCAACTTGCATGAGACTTCTCACAAAATGGCACAGGATTTATTGGGGATAAGCTAGGGGGTTTAAGGGCTTCATTTCTAGGGGGTTTATTCTTGCTGTGATTTTGCTTTTCATTAAATTTTAGTTTCTCTGTGTTTTAAAATGAGTTTGTTGCTTTCTTAAATAGGGCATGTTTTTAGTCGTGTGTTAGGAATGATTGATTGGGGATTTTAACTTTCATGGATTTTTGCTCTGGTATTGGTGGAGGCCGTTTGGGCTTGGAGCAATGCCATTTAAAATGCGTAGGGCATGCCGAAATCAATCATGAAGCTCTTAGAACTTATGAATTATTTTTTAAAGATACCCATAATTTTGGGGATTTGATGCGAATCAATCCTAATGATTTACCCGATTTTGATGCGCTCATTAGTGGGTTTCCTTGTCAAGCTTTTTCTATCAATGGCAAAAGGAAGGGGCTTGAAGATGAAAGAGGGACTATTATTTATGGGATTATTCGTATCTTAAAAGTCAAACAGCCCAAATGTTTCTTGCTTGAAAACGTTAAGGGCTTGATCCATCATAAGCAACAAGAAACTTTTAAAACCATTATCAAAGCCCTACAAGAAGTGGGTTATACAACTTATTATCAAATTTTAAACAGCGCTGATTTCCAATTAGCCCAAAAGAGAGAACGCCTTTATATCGTAGGGTTTAGGAAGGATTTGAAACACCCATTTAATTTCCCTTTAGGTTTAGCCAATGATTATTATTTTGAAGATTTTTTAGACGCAGATAATGAGTGTTATTTGGATGTGAGTAACGCTATTTTTCAAAGATACTTGTACAACCCATACAACCATAACCGGGTTTTTTTAGAGAATATCTTAACTTTAGAAAACGCTGTTTTAGACACAAGACAATCTGATTTAAGGTTGTATTTTAATGTTTTTCCTACTTTAAGGACTTCTCGGCATGGTTTGTTTTATACCCAAAAAGGCAAAATCAAAAAATTAAACGCTATTGAAAGCTTGCTTTTGCAAGGATTTCCTAGGGATTTGATCGCTAAGATTAAAAATAATCCACATTTTAAAGAAAGCCATTTGCTATCCCAAGCAGGGAATGCGATGAGCGTGAATGTGATTGCTGCAATCGCTAAACAAATGTTAAAGGCGATTTAAAAAGGGAGCTTTAAGGGGAGAATGATTCCAAAATACCCCCTATCCCCTTAAAAAATTGGGTTTTATCATAAAATAAAATGGCATAGTATTTGCTTGAATACGGCTGAAACAAGAGCCAAAGGATTTGTTATGGTCGTTTTACATTCTCATTTAGAAAACGCGCTCAACCAATTGAAAGCATTGATTGATTTAACGGAGCGCGATATAAGAGACATCAAGCTCGCTAAACATGCCGAAATTTTTGAAAGAAACCATCAAAAACAGTTAGCGATTCAAGCTTTTGAAAAAGAAAAAGCAAATATAGATGCGCAAATGTTATCTTTAAAAAACCAATTCCCTAATAAAGAAATGAGTGGATTGTTAGACGAAAAAACGAGCGATTTTTTAAACCAAATGCGAGAGTCCTTGCTTGTTTTGAAAGAAAAAAACTTGATTTATTCGCGCATGGCGTTTGCGGTTTCTGAGTTTTATTCTTCGCTCATCCAACAAATCATTCCCCATGACACTTGCGACTATAAAGGCTCTAGGCATGTGGGGAGCCATTTTTTAAGAGTGCAGGCGTAAAATGGGCGGGATTTTATCTTCACTCAACGCTTCTTACACCGGCCTACAAGCCCATCAAAGCATGGTGGATGTTACGGGGAATAATATTTCTAACGCTAGCGATGAATTTTATAGCCGCCAGCGCGTGATTGCAAAGCCTCAAGAGGCTTACATGTATGGCACTAAAAACGTGAATATGGGCGTGGATGTAACAGCCATTGAAAGGGTGCATGATGAGTTTGTTTTTTCTCGTTACACGAAGGCTAATTACGAAAACACTTATTACGATACAGAGTTTTCGCATTTAAAGGAAGCGAGCGCGTATTTTCCGGACATTGATGAAGCGAGCCTTTTTACGGATTTGCAAGATTATTTTAATTCATGGAAAGAATTGTCTAAAAACGCCAAAGACTCCGCTCAAAAACAAGCCCTTGCGCAAAAAACAGAAGCTTTAACGCACAACATTAAAGACACCAGAGAAAGATTAACGACCTTACAGCACAAGGCGAGTGAAGAATTAAAAAGCGTGATTAAAGAAGTCAATAGCTTGGGTTCTCAAATCGCTCAAATCAACAAACGCATCAAAGAAGTGGAAAACAACAAAAGCTTAAAGCATGCGAATGAATTAAGGGATAAGCGAGATGAATTAGAATTCCATTTGCGAGAGCTTTTAGGGGGGAATGTTTTCAAAAGCAGCATTAAAACCCATTCGCTCACCGATAAAGACTCAGCGGATTTTGATGAGAGCTATAACCTTAATATTGGGCATGGGTTCAATATCATTGATGGTTCTATTTTCCATCCTTTAGTGGTTAAAGAATCCGAAAATAAAGGGGGTTTGAACCAAATCTATTTTCAAAGCGATGATTTTAAGCTCACTAATATTACTGACAAGCTCAATCAGGGGAAAGTGGGGGCGTTATTGAATGTGTATAATGACGGCTCTAACGGGACTTTAAAGGGCAAATTACAAGATTATGTTGATTTGTTGGATTCTTTTGCTAGGGGCTTGATAGAATCCACTAATGCGATTTACGCTCAAAGCGCGAGCCATCATATTGAGGGCGAGCCTGTGGAGTTTAACAGCGATGAAGCCTTTAAAGACACGAACTACAATATCAAAAACGGCTCGTTTGATTTAATCGCTTACAACACCGATGGTAAAGAAATCGCCAGGAAAACCATTGCTATCACACCCATTACAACCATGAACGATATTATCCAAGCCATTAACGCTAACACCGATGACAATCAAGATAATAACACCGAAAACGATTTTGATGATTATTTCACAGCGAGCTTTAACAATGAGACTAAAAAGTTTGTTATCCAGCCTAAAAACGCTTCGCAAGGGTTGTTTGTCTCTATGAAAGATAACGGCACGAATTTTATGGGAGCGTTAAAACTCAACCCTTTTTTTCAAGGCGATGACGCTTCCAATATCAGCTTGAATAAAGAATACAAAAAAGAGCCTACCACTATCCGCCCATGGCTTGCTCCCATTAACGGGAATTTTGATGTGGCGAACATGATGCAGCAATTGCAATACGATAGCGTGGATTTCTATAACGACAAGTTTGACATTAAACCCATGAAAATCAGCGAGTTTTATCAATTTTTAACCGGTAAAATCAACACGGACGCTGAAAAATCCGGGCGTATTTTGGACACTAAAAAGAGCATGTTAGAGACCATTAAAAAAGAGCAACTCTCTATTTCGCAAGTGAGCGTGGATGAAGAAATGCTGAATCTAATCAAGTTTCAAAGCGGTTATGCGGCTAACGCTAAGGTCATTACCGCTATTGATCGGATGATAGACACTTTATTGGGGATTAAACAATAATTTTTCTACCCATAGCGTTTTTATCAAATAAGCCTTGTTTAACTTATTTTTTAAACTCTATTTATTTTAAAACTCATTTTTGAGCCTTCTTTATAACCAGCACTCAAACAATTAATAGCATCATGTAAGCTATAAGCGAGAGGGTGTTTTGTAAAGCTTGTGTTATAATAACAACGAAATTTTAAGCGTAACTGATTGAAAGGAAAACAGATGAGACGGAGTTTTTTAAAGACGATTGGCTTGGGCGTGATAGCGCTCTCTTTGGGTTTGTTAAGCCCTTTGAGCGCAGCGAGTTACCCGCCCATTAAAAACACTAAAGTAGGGTTAGCCCTTTCTAGCCACCCGCTAGCCACTGAAATCGGGCAAAAGGTTTTAGAAGAGGGAGGTAATGCGATTGATGCGGCGGTAGCGATAGGTTTTGCTCTAGCGGTTGTCCATCCTGCAGCAGGCAATATTGGTGGTGGGGGTTTTGCGGTTATCCATTTGGCTAATGGTGAAAATGTTGCCTTAGATTTTAGAGAAAAAGCCCCCTTAAAAGCCACTAAAGACATGTTTTTAGACAAGCAAGGCAATGTAGTCCCTAAACTCAGTGAAGATGGCTATTTGGCGGCTGGGGTTCCTGGAACGGTGGCGGGCATGGAAGCGATGTTGAAAAAATACGGCACCAAAAAACTATCGCAACTCATTGATCCTGCCATTAAATTGGCTGAAAATGGTTATGCGATTTCACAAAGACAAGCAGAAACCTTAAAGGAAGCGAGGGAGCGGTTTTTAAAATACAGTTCTAGCAAAAAGTATTTTTTTAAAAAAGGGCATCTTGATTATCAAGAAGGGGATTTGTTTGTCCAAAAAGATTTAGCCAAGACTTTGAATCAAATCAAAACACTAGGCGCTAAAGGCTTTTATCAAGGGCAAGTCGCTGAGCTTATTGAGAAAGACATGAAAAAGAATGGAGGGATTATCACTAAAGAAGATTTAGCCAGTTACAATGTGAAATGGCGCAAACCGGTAGTGGGGAGTTATCGTGGGTATAAGATCATTTCTATGTCGCCACCAAGTTCAGGAGGCACGCATTTGATCCAGATTTTAAATGTCATGGAAAATGCGGATTTAAGCACCCTTGGGTATGGGGCTTCTAAGAATATCCATATCGCTGCAGAAGCGATGCGCCAAGCTTATGCGGACCGATCGGTTTATATGGGAGACGCTGATTTTGTTTCGGTGCCGGTGGATAAATTGATTAATAAAGCGTATGCCAAAAAGATTTTTGACACTATCCAGCCAGATACGGTTACGCCAAGCTCTCAAATCAAACCAGGAATGGGGCAGTTGCATGAGGGGAGCAACACCACGCATTATTCTGTAGCGGACAGGTGGGGGAATGCAGTCAGCGTTACTTACACCATTAACGCCTCTTATGGAAGCGCTGCTAGTATTGATGGGGCAGGATTTTTATTGAACAATGAAATGGATGATTTTTCCATAAAGCCTGGGAATCCTAATCTCTATGGTTTAGTGGGGGGCGATGCGAATGCGATTGAAGCCAATAAGCGCCCTTTAAGCTCCATGTCGCCTACGATCGTGTTGAAAAACAATAAGGTTTTTTTGGTGGTGGGAAGCCCTGGAGGGTCTAGGATTATCACGACGGTGTTGCAAGTGATTTCTAATGTCATTGATTATAATATGAATATTTCTGAAGCGGTCTCAGCCCCTAGATTCCACATGCAATGGCTCCCTGATGAATTAAGGATTGAAAAGTTTGGCATGCCCGCTGATGTGAAAGATAACCTCACTAAAATGGGCTATCAAATCGTTACCAAGCCGGTCATGGGCGATGTGAATGCGATCCAAGTTTTGCCTAAAACTAAAGGGAGCGTTTTCTATGGGGCAACGGATCCAAGGAAAGAATTTTAATTCTTTTTCATATAAAGGTTTTTAATCCTATTTAGCCTTATTTTTTGGGATGGAGGGGGGACTTTTTAGCGAGAAAATCTTAAATTTAGTTTTAAAATTCATAAAAATAGTGTAAAATTTCTCGTTACAAGAGACGATACTAGATCTAAATGGTGTATGCAGAATGGAGTTTGAGAATGTTTGCTGGTTTTAGAACGCATGCAGTTTCTTTTTTAAGATTGGTAGCCATTGACATTATGTTTGATCTTATTAAAACAAGAGGAGTAACAATGGGATACGCAAGCAAATTAGCCTTGAAGATTTGTTTGGCAAGTTTATATTTATTTAGCACTCTTGGTGCAGAACATCTTGAACAAAAAAGGAATTATATTTATAAGGGGGAGGAGGCCTATAATAATAAGGAATACGAGCGAGCGGCTTCTTTTTATAAGAGCGCTATTAAAAATGGCGAGCCGCTTGCTTATATTCTTTTAGGGATCATGTATGAAAATGGTAGGGGTGTGCCTAAAAATTACAAAAAAGCGGCTGAATATTTTCAAAAAGCGGTTGATAACGATATACCTAGAGGGTATAACAATTTAGGCGTGATGTATAAAGAGGGTAGGGGCGTGCCTAAAGATGAAAAGAAAGCCGTGGAGTATTTTAGAATAGCTACAGAGAAAGGCTATACTAACGCCTATATAAACTTAGGCATCATGTATATGGAGGGTAGGGGAGTTCCAAGCAACTATGCGAAAGCGACAGAGTGCTTTAGAAAAGCGATGCATAAGGGTAATGTAGAAGCTTATATCCTTTTAGGGGATATTTATTATAGTGGGAATGATCAATTGGGTATTGAGCCAGACAAAGATAAGGCTATTGTCTATTATAAAATGGCGGCTGATATGAGCTCTTCTAGGGCTTATGAAGGGTTATCAGAGTCTTATCGGTATGGGTTAGGCGTGGAAAAAGATAAGCAAAAAGCTGAAGAATACATGCAAAAAGCATGCGATTTTGACATTGATAAAAATTGTAAGAAAAAGAACACTTCAAGCCGATAACTCTCAAACTTGGACTTGATTCAAGGATTTTTTGTTTTATGTTAGGTAGCGTGTTTTTTGAACAATTGATTTGAAGCGATTAGATTAAAGATGTTGCATTTTTCATGGCTAAGCGGCTTTATATTAAAAACTTTAGCCAAAAAATGTTGCTTGCTGTAACTTTGCTTTGTTTGTCTCGCCTAAATATTCTCTTAACAAACCCCTAAATTTACAAACTCCAAACAATAGCGAGCACCTTTCATAAGCTTTTTAAGAACGACGCTAAGATCGCCGAGAGTTTAAAGCCCGCTACAACGAAAAATTTAAGCCAAGGGTTAGCGACTACTTTAAGCGGAGCGTTAAAATACCAATGGACTAAATTTACGCTAGGGACTTTATACCGCAACGCGCCCGATCGCATTCTAGGCGTGAAGTTACCTAAAGCTTTAAACGAAGCCACCGCAGGTGCAGCCTTAAAGTATCACCTAAAAAGAGCGCTTGAGAGAAGCCACTCTATAAGCGAGTTTAGCAAGCAGTTAGAACTAAGCGTGCAAAAATCACACTTTAGCAACAACACGCTTAAAATCATTGAAGAGCTTAACAATGGCGTCAAGCAAGCGAGCGAAGAAATCAAAGAAGCAAGCAAAAAGAGCGCAGAAATTAAACGAGATTTTAGCGATACGAAATTAAGTAATGATGAAATCAAAGAGCTATTAAATAACGCAGAAATCCCTACAAGCGGGAGAGATGCGATCACTTTTGGAACTAATAACCTAAACCCTGAAATGGTTGAATTTCTACACAAAAACAACAAGAAAATGATTATAGAAAAAGCCTCTAACAAAGAATTAGAACTTTTAAAAGATGCTAACTTTAAGCAAAACATAAGAGCGAGTTTAGATCATGATGCTATCGCTCACATACTCAAAAGGCATGGCGTTAATTCTGTTAATGTTAGAAATGGAGAAATCCCTGTTACGAACGAAGATATAGCGAATTATAGATATATCGTTAATAACGCTGATGCAATTCTTAGGACTTTAGACAAATACGATAAAGAAGCTATAACGGCGTTTAAACAAGTTAATGGCTATGCGGTAGTGGTAGAGCAAGCGATCAATAAGAAAAATGAATTAGCTTTAAAAACAATGTATAAGAACAATGGGAGTTATAAAAATAATGAAGTTTATAAAGAATTTTCAAGCACCTCACTCGACGCTGATGCGAAGGTGCGCCATAGGTTGAGTTCCTATAGTGGTGCTGCAGAGAATAATACACCAAAACCGCTAACAGATCAAGAGGATTTATTAAAAACAAGCGAAAATTTAAACCAAACCACACAAGAAGTTAAAAATTTAAGCCCACTAGAGCAAGCCAACGCCGAAAAGCTTCTTAAGTTACAACACGCTATAACCCCACTCAAAGAGTTTGGCAAGAATTACCCCGAGTTTGCCCTAAAGCCTAAGGAAGCGTTAGAGAAACTCTTACAAGAGAAAAACGGGCAAGTCGCAGGCGCAGCTTATAGGGAGGATTTAGGAGGGATTGATTTAGTTTGGGGAACGCCAAAGACTAAAGATAGCAACGGTTATGGATTAGTGCATATATTAGAGCGTAGAATATCTAACGAGATGAAGAAAGGCTTAAGTGAAGCAGAAGCTAAAGAATACGCCTTAAATATCGTTAAATCAATCCCTGAAGTGTTAGAGAAAGGCACTAAAGGCACGGATGATTTAGGGCGTGTGTTTGTAGATTATGGAAATAAGAGAGTGGGTTTAAATAATGAGTGGAAAAAAGAAAAATTAGAAAATCATTGGGTGATAAGCAGTTATGAATTGTATGATACAGAGAAGCAAGCGTTACGGTCTACTCCGCAAGCAATCACTAAAGAAAAGGCATTTAATTCTTTAAACTCCGTAGAACCTAATCCTACACCAAAACCGCTAACAGATCAAGAGGATTTATTAAAAACAAGCGAAAATTTAAACCAAACCACACAAGAAGTTAAAAATTTAAGCCCACTAGAGCAAGCCAACGCCGAAAAGTTAGCGAAATTAGAAAGCGAACAATTAGCGA
The DNA here is from genome assembly GCA_008032935.1 of Helicobacter pylori. Lineage (NCBI taxonomy): Bacteria > Pseudomonadati > Campylobacterota > Epsilonproteobacteria > Campylobacterales > Helicobacteraceae > Helicobacter > Helicobacter pylori. The sequence continues at coordinate 727,915 of CP032039.1, forward strand.
GCGAACAAGAATTTTTAAAAGCTAAAGAGCAAGAAAACAAGCGTAAGGAAGCGTTAAAAAAGAAATTAGAACACGAGCGAGGCAATGCAGGCAACATTGAAAGCCAGACTAAAATAGAAGTAGGAGAAGATATACCTACACAAACACAAGAGCAACTACCAAAAAGCCGAGTAAGGCTAAACGAACGAGAGATTTACGATCTAGATTATGCGATCGTCAAAGCGAAAGACTTGAAGCCTAGTTTTACCACAGGCGGGACGCAAAAACGCACCGACATGAACGAAGAGCAGATTAAAAGCATCGCTGAAAATTTTGATCCTAAAAAGATATTTGGGAGCGGAGGGTTTGAGGATTTACCCATCATTCTGCATGATGGGCAAGTGATCGCAGGCAACCACCGCATCCAAGGCATGCTGAACTTCACGCCTAAAAGCCGTTACATTTACCACAAAGCGATCCAAGAATACTACAACATAGATTTACAACCGGACGAGTTGTTAGTTAGAGTGCCACACAACCGACTAAATAATACCGAGATTAACAATTTAGCGGCTTCAAGCAATCAAGGAAGATTCAACAGCGAGAGCGATCATGCAATAGCGGTTTTAAGCCACTATGAAGCGAAATTGAAAGAATTAGACCAAAAATTAGACGCTGATAGCATCTATTCACTTAAAAACATCGTTGCGAAAAACCTTAATTTTGACAAGGCCACTCACCCTAATGTAGGAGATAGCAATTTAGCGCTTTTAATGTTTAACATGCCACGAACCAAGACGCAAGGGATAGAATTACTCAACCGTTGGCAAAAAGAATTTTCAAACGATATTAAAAGCTATGAAAAAGTAAAAAAAATGTTTGTAGATAACGCCGGAAGCTTTCACAATTTAATCCATGACATGAATTTTCCTAACGTGAGCCTTAACGCTTATTTAAGCGATATCATGGATCGCAGTTTTGCTAACTTAAAGAATTACCAAACTACAAGCGAGAGCTTAAAAGATTTGAGCGAAAAATTCTATAAAACGAGTTCTTTAGAGATGTTTGAAAAGAGCGAACAAGGATCGAGCGATATCAGCGAGATTTTAGGAGGTGCGATCGCCAGGTTTGCGAGGTTTGATGATCCTTCTAAGGCGTTATTTGAAGCTTTAAAGAGCGATAACATTAAAAAAGGCTTGAAAGAATTTAAGATCGCTGATGTTACAAAAGACATGTTTAACCCTGATAGTAAAGAGTTTAAGGACATTGATATTTACGATTTCACGCATTACCTTTTAATGGCCAATAGAGAGCCAAATGAAAATAATCCCGTATTAAAACGCTTGATAGAAGCTATAAAGGATATGCAAAAAGAGAGCGAGAAAGGGATAAAAGAACAAAAGCTTGAAATACCTAGCGAATGGGGACACAATTATAGCGAGTTTAAGGGCGATGGATTAGGCGCGATTAACAAGCTATTAGAAACTAAAAAAGGTTTTGTAGCGGGAGCGTTTTATAAGGAAGGTTTAGGGGATATTGATTTGGTTTGGGGTAATAAAGATTACGGGTTAGAACACATTTTGAAACGCCGAGAGAAGCAAGCGCTTAACAATGGAATAAACGAAGCAGAAGCTAAAGAATACGCCATGAGCGTAGTTAAAACGATACCGGAAGTTATAGAGAAAGGTATCAAAGATAATGATTATGTAGGGCATGTGACTATAAGACATAATGGTATTGAAGTAGGTTTAAGTAGTCAAAAAGGAGATACTCCTTTAAAAAATCATTACATGATTACAAGTTTTGAAACAGATGAAAAGGTTTTAAGGGAGTTAGAGACCATTGGGACACTCTCTAACGATTACAGAGACGGCATCAACTATAGCGCCTCAAACCTTAATAAACCTAATCCTACCACAAAAAAATTAAATAAGGATTAAACAAATGAATTACCCTAATTTGCCTAATAGCGCGTTAGAAATAACCGAACAGCCCGAAGTGAAAGAAATCACTAACGAGCTATTAAAGCAATTACAAAACGCTTTAAAGAGTAACGCGCTTTTTACGGATCAAGTGGAATTAAGCCTTAAAGGGATTGTTAGGATTTTAGAAGTGCTTTTGAGTTTGGATTTTTTCAAAAATGCGAATGAAATTGATAGCAGTTTGAGAAATTCTATTGAATGGCTAAGTAACGCCGGTGAAAGCTTAAAAAACAAAATGAAAGAATACGAGGGCTTTTTTAGCGATTTTAATACGAGCATGCATGCTAACGAGCAAGAAGTAACGAGCATTTTAAACGCTAACACCGAAAACATTAAAAGCGAGATTAAAAAGCTAGAAAATCAATTGATAGAAACCATTACAAGGCTTTTAACGAGCTATCAAATCTTTTTAAATAACGCTAGAGAAAACGCTAATAATCAAATCACGGCTAACAAAACCGCAAGCCTTGAAGCCCTAAACCAAGCTAAAGAAAGCGCTACAACGCAAATAACCGCTAATCAAACGCAAGCGATAAGTAACATTAACGAAGCCAAAAACCGATCATTATCAAAACATTGATTTTTTTGAGATTGAATAAAGCGTGTTAAAAAACCACTATAATACCCCTAAAAAATGCGAGTTTTAAAGATGCCTTTATTTGATTTAAAAAGCCCTTACCCACCAGCAGGCGATCAGCCTCAAGCCATAGAAGCCTTAACGAAAAGCTTGAAAAATAACAACCATTATCAAACTTTAGTGGGGGTTACAGGGAGCGGTAAGACTTATACGATGGCCAATATCATCGCTAATATCAACAAACCCACTCTGATCATGAGCCATAATAAGACCTTATGCGCGCAGCTCTATAGCGAGTTTAAGGCGTTTTTCCCGCATAATAGGGTGGAGTATTTTATCTCCCACTTTGACTACTACCAGCCTGAAAGCTATATCCCTAGGAGGGATTTATTCATTGAAAAAGACAGCTCTATTAACGATGATTTAGAGCGTTTGAGATTGAGCGCGGCCACCTCACTTTTAGGTTATGATGATGTGATCGTGATAGCGAGCGTTTCGGCTAATTATGGTTTGGGTAACCCTGAAGAATATTTAAAAGTCATGGAAAAAATCAAAGTGGGCGAGAAGCGCGTTTATAAGAGCTTTTTATTAAAGCTAGTAGAAATGGGTTATAGCCGTAATGAAGTGGTGTTTGATAGGGGGAGTTTTAGAGCGACCGGAGAATGCGTGGATATTTTCCCCGCTTATAATGACGCTGAATTTATTAGGATTGAATTTTTTGGCGATGAGATAGAAAGGATTGCTGTCTTTGACGCTTTAGAAAAAAATGAAATCAAGCGCTTGGATTCTGTCATGCTTTATGCAGCCAGTCAGTTTGCTGTAGGGAGTGAAAGGTTGAATTTAGCCATTAAAAGCATTGAAGATGAACTCGCTTTAAGGTTGAAATTTTTTAAAGAGCAGGATAAAATGCTTGAATACAATCGCCTCAAACAACGCACCGAGCATGATTTAGAAATGATTAGCGCGACCGGTGTGTGTAAGGGTATTGAAAATTACGCGCGCCATTTTACAGGCAAAGCCCCCAATGAAACACCTTTTTGTTTGTTTGATTATTTAGGGATTTTTGAGCGGGAGTTTTTAGTCATTGTAGATGAAAGCCATGTGAGTTTGCCGCAATTTGGGGGGATGTATGCAGGGGATATGAGCAGGAAAAGCGTTTTAGTGGAATATGGTTTTAGATTGCCTAGCGCTTTAGACAACCGCCCTTTAAAATTTGATGAATTTATCCATAAAAATTGCCAGTTCCTTTTTGTGTCCGCTACGCCCAATAAGCTAGAATTAGAGCTTTCTCAAAAGAATGTCGCTGAGCAAATCATTCGCCCTACAGGGCTTTTAGACCCTAAATTTGAAGTGCGAGACAGCGATAAGCAAGTCCAGGATTTATTTGATGAAATCAAGTTAGTGGTGGCCAGAGATGAAAGGGTGCTCATCACCACGCTCACTAAAAAAATGGCAGAAGAATTGTGCAAATATTATGCTGAATGGGGCTTGAAGGTGCGTTACATGCATAGCGAAATTGATGCGATTGAAAGAAATCACATTATCCGCTCTTTAAGGCTTAAAGAATTTGATGTTTTAATAGGGATCAATCTTTTAAGAGAGGGGTTGGATTTGCCTGAAGTTTCTTTAGTAGCGATCATGGATGCGGATAAAGAAGGGTTTTTAAGGAGCGAAACAAGTCTCATTCAAACCATGGGGCGAGCCGCTAGAAACGCTAATGGTAAGGTTTTATTATACGCTAAAAAGATCACTCAAAGCATGCAAAAAGCCTTTGAGATCACTAGTTACAGGCGCACCAAACAAGAAGAGTTCAATAAAATCCATAATATCACCCCTAAAACCGTTACTCGCGCTTTAGAAGAGGAATTGAAATTAAGAGACGATGAGATTAGAATCGCTAAAGCCTTAAAAAAGGACAAAATGCCTAAAAGTGAAAGGGAAAAAATCATTAAAGAATTGGATAAAAAAATGCGAGAATGCGCGAAAAATTTGGATTTTGAAGAAGCGATGCGTTTGAGAGACGAAATCGCTCAATTAAGAACGCTTTAAACGCTATCGCTTAAAAACTATAAGTGTAGTTGAAATAAACCGAGTAATTGCGCCTGAAATCAACTTGGTATAACAAGCTGTTGATCCCGTATTCTAAAAATCGTAAAACCTTTAGGACATCTCCACTATTATTGCTAATGTTATTCATGGAATAATAATGGTTAAAATAATAAGTAGGGACTTTAATCCCAAAGCCAAATTGGTTGCGCTTATTCCCTAAACGAACCCCTAAATTTACCAAAAACTGGAAACCATTTGGATCCACTTTCCCGCCAAAAGTGTTTTGAAGAAGGGCTTGATACAATAACGCATCGCTCAATCTGTCATACACTCCAGCAAAAGCAATCCCCAGATTGAACCCAGCAAAAAACTTATCCCCATTATAAGCGTTAAGCAATAAATCCATATAAGTGCCGTAAGTGGAAATGATGACAGACTGCGATTCTTTTTGGCCATAAAGAGAAGCGCTCAAATCATAAAACAGCCCCCACCTGAAGCCAAACCACTTCGTTTCTTCATGCTTACCCACCCATTTATAGCCCGCTTGCACGCCAAGACCATTAGACACATACGAATTTTTAAAAACAGGGCTTAAGCCATCGCTAAAAACGATTTGGCTCTTATTGAATTGTTGGGATAAAATCAAGTTGCTGTAGTTGTGCTGAATGCTCCCTAATTGATACCCAAGCCCCAGATAAAACGCCGATTGATCCGCATAGCGTTTGATGGGCGAAACCACCTTTTTATTGCCAAAAATATAATCCCCTTTAGTCAAAACATCTTTAAAACCCTTTGCATTAAGCGTGCAAAAAAACCCTAAAACTAAACATAACGCTCGTTTCAAAAAACCCCTTGATGCAAATTTTAATTTTTTACCGCTCATTTTATAGTTTTGTTTTTGTAAAAACGCGCCTTATCCAAACACCCTTTTAAAAATCGCTCCCACATTTTTAGTGTAATAGCTGTAATCAAAACATGCTCTGATTTCGTCCTCGCTCAAATATTTTTTCAAGCGTTCATCGTTGAGTAGGGCGTTTAAAAACAAATTTTCATCAGCGTTTTTAAAAGCGCCTTGTTGCAAAACCTCCCATATTTTCATCGCATTTTCTTGCACGATAGAATAGCTTTCTTCTCGGCTCAAACCTTTTTTAGGCAATTCTAATAACACCCGTTGCGAAAAGACTAGCCCCCCACTCAAAGCTAAATTTTTAAGCATGTTTTTAGGATAAACCACCAGATTTTCAATCACGCTATTTAGGCGGCTGAGCATGAAATCGCTAGTGATAAACAGATCAGGCAAGGCAAAACGCTCCACAGAGCTATGGCTCATGTCCCTTTCATGCCATAAGGCGACATTTTCTAGCATAGGGGTAGTAAAAGAGCGAATCACCCTGCAAAGCCCGGTGATATTCTCGCTCAATATGGGGTTTCTTTTGTGAGGCATCGCAGAGCTTCCCTTTTGCCCTGCTGAAAAAGCTTCTTCCACTTCATAGACTTCACTGCGTTGCAAATGGCGGATATTGACAGCGATTTTTTCACAACTGCTCGCCAAAAGAGCCAGATCGCATGCAAGCCTGGCGTAGCGGTCCCTTTGAATGACTTGATTATTGATATTGGCGGTTTTTAGGCCTAAAAATTCGCACGCTAATTCTTCTAATTCTAAAGGGGCGTGTGCGAAATTCCCCATAGCCCCACTGATCGCTCCCACGCTGATAAATTCCATCGTTAAATCCAAGGCTTTTAAATGCCGTTTGATTTCATCAGCAAAAAGGGCTAACACTAAGCCAAAAGTAATGGGTTCGCCAAACACCCCATGGCTTCTGCCCACCATCAGCGTATCTTTATGCTCTAAAGCCCTATTTTTAAGGGTTTCATAGAGGTTTTGAACGCCTTTTTGAATGAGTTTTAAGCTTTTGGTCATCAATAACGCCATAGCCGTATCAATGCAATCGCTAGAAGTGATCCCATAATGAAAAAAGCGGGATTCTTCGCCCAAGCTTTCAGCCACGCAAGTAGTGAAGGCGATTAAATCATGCTTAGTGGTTTTTTCAATTTCTTTGATGCGCTCAAGATTGAATGCCGCTTTTGCGCAGATTTTTTCACAATCGCTATCTTGGATTTGCCCAAGCTTGTTCCACGCCCTAACGACAGCTTTTTCCACTTCCAAATAAGTTTCAAATTTGGTTTGCTCATTCCATAGGGTTTTCATTTCTTCATTCGCATAGCGTTCTAACACCGACAATCCTTAAAATCAAAATGGGATCATGTTATTTTAAAGGGGTTTAAAGAATCAAGGGGCAAAATCGCACAAGGCACAAAAAAGTCCCTTGATTTCAAATTAAGGGTTATACTTTAGCTTCTTCTCTGCGTTGCAAGTATTCCCAACGCTCATTCACATCTTTTTGCAATTCTTCAATGATGTGTTCGTTTTCCTTTTTGAAAAGGTGTTTGAAGCGTTTTTGTGCCCCTAAATAATCCCTTATAGGAATGATATTTCTCGGGCGGTAAGTGATTTTCAATTCCCTGCCATTAAAGATTTCAAATAGGGGGAACATCAAGCTATCCACAGCCATATCCGCTAATTCAATGGTTTTATTGGATTCAAATTTCCATTCAGTCGTGCATGGGCTAAGAGCGTTAATAAAGCAAGGTCCTTCAGTGTCTAGCGCGGTTTTAATCTTTTTATTCATGTCTTTCCATTTATTGGGCGAGAGTTGCGCCACATAAGGAACCCCATGGCTTGCCATGATATTGACGATGTCTTTTTTCTTTTCTTTTTTACCAAAGCTCACCGATCCCGCTGGCGTGGTAGAAGTGCTAGCCCCTAATGGCGTAGAGCCGCTTCTTTGACCGCCGGTATTGGCGTAGTTTTCATTATCTAGGCAAATGTAAGTCATGTCATGCCCTCTTTCCATGCAACCGCTGATGAATTGAAGACCAATATCATAACTAGCCCCATCGCCTCCAAACGCCACAAATTTTGGCTTTTGACCTTGATAGCGGCCCTTATTCACTAAAGCCTTATACATCGCTTCCACCCCTGAAATCGCTGTAGATCCATTTTCAAAACCAATATGAATCCAAGGCACATCCCATGAAGTGTGCGGATACACAGCCGAACATACCTCTAAACAACCGGTAGAATTGCCTAAAACAATAGGCCCATCTACAGCGTTTAAAACTTCGCGCACAATGATGCCATGCCCACAACCGGGACAAAGCAAGTGCGAACCTTGAAATTTCTCAGCACTTTGGCTAAAACCTTTGAGTGTTTTGACTTCTTTTACCATGATATTTCCTTTTTAAAAAAAGCTCATTTTAGGGCCGTGCAAGCCTACGAATTGTTGGGTAGGGTGCGTGAGCGTGCCTTTAAGAGCGTCTTCATTGATTTCTTCAAAAATTTCGCATAAATGCGCGATCGTCATATCCCTTTCGCCTAAACCATAAATGTAGTTAGACACCACCGGGTGTTTAGTCCCTTGCGTTTGATACACCGCGCTCGTTACTTCATTAAACATCGCCCCCATAGCACCCGCTGGAGAGCTTTTATCTAAAATCGCTAAAGCTTTAAGATTTTTCAAATCCTGCCCTAATCTTTCATAAGGGAAGGGGCGCAAGGAATGGATGGTAGCCACGCCGGCCTTAATGCCTTTTTTACGCATTTCCTTAGCCGCTACGATCGCTGATTCATAAGTAGTGCCTAACGCAAAGATAGCGATTTCAGCGTCTTCTAGCTGGAAAGTTTTGGTTAAATGGTATTGTCTGCCTGTGAGTTTAGCAAAATCATTGAACACTTCTTCAATCACAGAAGACGCACTCATGATCGCATGGTGGAGTTGGGCTTTATGCTCATAATGCCATTCTTCTTCAGCTTGTGCACCATAGCTTACCGGTTTATCAAAATCCAAAAGGGAATGTTTGGTTTGGTATTCGCCTACGAATTGATAAGCCACTGTATCGCTCAAAGGGCGGACATTCTGCACGGTGTGCGAACATAAAAAACCATCTTGATTGACAATAGTAGGCACGTGCACCTTTTGATGCTCTGCGATTTTAAACGCCATTAAAGTGAAATCGTAAGCTTCTTGAGGGTTGCATGTGCATAAACTGATCCAGCCTGAATCCCTGCTTAAATACATATCAGAATGATCGCCATGGATATTCAAAGGGGCTGCTAGAGCACGATTGACTAAATTCAAAACAATAGGCAAACGCATGCCAGAAGCCTGGTATAAAACCTCTACCATTAGTGCCAAACCTTGAGAGCTAGTCGCAGTGCTGACTCTCCCTCCAGCAGCGGCCGCTCCCACGCATGCGCTCATGGCGGCATGCTCAGATTCCACTAAAACAAACTCGCCATCAACATAGCCATTATCCTTAAACGAGCCATAATTCTGCACAATGGGCGTTGATGGGGTGATAGGATAGGCTGCGATGACATCAATTTGAGCCTGTCTTAAAGCGTTAGAACTAGCGGTATTGCCATCCCACACTTCTATCTCTTGCAATTCAATACTTTTTGCCATATTTTTTCCTTATGATTTTTTCTTTTCTTGTTTTTGCGGCCATTGAGTGAGAGCGGTAGCGGGCTCAATTTGTTCTTCAAACATCCATAGCGATTTAGGATTGGTGGGGCAGACATCCACGCACACGCCACAGCCTTTACAATGAGAATAATCCACGCCTTTTAACTTGCCCTCTCTTGAAAGAATAGCAGCGTCTGGGCAATAAACCCAACAATTAAAGCAATTGATGCAAATATTATTGTTATGCACAGGCTTAGCCACGCGCCAATGAGCCACTGAAGTGGTGAAGTAGCTTTGCTCGGTGTAATGGCGCTCATCATTGTGTTTTTCCATTTCGCTTTGCGCGTTTTTTTCAAAAGGGAAGAGCACCGCCCCCATTTCAAATTCATTCCAATCTTTCATCTTTAATCCCTAATGTTATTGAACTTCTTCATAAGCTCTTTGGATAGCGAGCATGTTAGCGTCAATGACTTCTTGCGTGAGTTTTTTGCCTAAAACTTTCTTAAAAGCTTCTTTAAAAGCCCCGATTTCAAGCATGCCAGACACTTTCATTAACGCTCCTAGCATGGGCGTGTTGGGGATGGGGCGTTTTAAGGTTTCCATAGAGATTTTTAAACAATCCACTAAAAACACCTTACGGGTTTTTAATTCAGGTTTTTTTCAAACAATTCTTCTTTGCTGAGATAGCTAGTGATGATATAAGTCGTGTCTTCTTTTTCATTAGCGAAGATGTTTTCAATGAAAACCAAACCAGGGTCAATCACCAGCACATAATCAGGCTGCATGAAGCGTTCATGGTTTAAAATAGGCTCATCATCAACGCGGTTATAAGCCATCATAGCAGCCCCCTTTTAGCTGAGCCATAGGAAGCGAATGCTTGCACTTCTTTGCCTGTTTTTGAAATCACATCAGCCAACCCTTTAGCGCCGGTGATAGCGCCCTGACCAGCTCGCGCATGCCATCTAATTTGAAACATGGTAATATGTCTCCTTAATATCGTATAAAATAAATTGAATTTAGCCCAAATATTATACAAGAAAAACGATTAATGTGTCTTATAACAATATCTTTTTAGGAATTTTTATAGGAAAATGGGGGCATACTTACAAGAATTATGGCTATTTTATGGCTATTTATTCTAAAAAGATAGGCGTTCTTAATCAAAACCACTAATATTTATTTTAAACTTTGTTATTATTTAGGGTGTGATTTGATTTTAGTCTGTATGGGGCAAGTGTGGAGCAAGATAACAAAAGGAATTGGGTTATGGATAAAACAACGGTTAAAATATTGATGGGCATGGCGTTATTATCATCGCTTCAAGCCGCAGAGGCAGAGCTTGATGAAAAATCAAAAAAACCTAAATTTGCGGATAGGAATACGTTTTATTTAGGGGTTGGGTATCAACTTAGTGCGATCAACACATCTTTTAGCACCGAGTCTGTAGATAAATCGTATTTTATGACCGGCAATGGCTTTGGTGTGGTGTTAGGGGGAAATTTGTGGCTAAAACGCAAGCTGTAGAGCATGTGGGTTTTCGTTACGGGTTGTTTTATGATCAGACCTTTTCTTCTCACAAATCCTATATTTCTACCTATGGTTTAGAATTTAGCGGTTTGTGGGACGCTTTCAATTCGCAAAAGATGTTTTTAGGGTTAGAGTTTGGCTTAGGCATCGCTGGGGCGACTTACATGCCAGGAGGGGCTATGCATGGGATTATCGCTCAAAATTTAGGCAAAGAAAATTCGCTTTTCCAATTGCTTGTGAAAGTGGGTTTTCGTTTTGGCTTTTTCCACAATGAAATCACTTTCGGGTTGAAATTCCCTTTCATTCCTAACAAAAGAACTGAAATTATTGATGGCTTGAGCGCGACTACTTTATGGCACCGCTTACCGGTCGCTTATTTCAATTATATCTATAATTTTTAGATATAGTTATTTAGAGGTTTTAGATTTGACAAAATCAATTAACTCTCGTGTGTCTATGGTTAGGGTTAAGAATTGCTGATAAGTGGTGATCCACTTGCCCCCTTTCCCATACAAATGATACCCATCGCCCCCACCTAAAAAGTTAAAAAACGCATCCGCTCGCACGCTTATCCATTTATTTTTATAAACATAGTAAAGCCCTATCATGTCAAAATTAGGGGCTCTATACCATGGCAAGCCGGTATAAAGGGATTGGCCATAAGTAGCGTAAAAGTGCATTTGGGGTTTGTTGGAAAAATAGTATCTGTTAAAAATCCCAAAGCCTTTGTATTGCGCTTGAGCGTAAAATTCCCCCCCAAAGCTGTTATAAAATCGGGCGTTTTTGCACTCGCTAGCATAACGCACGCAATAATGGGTTTGAGACGACTGCGTGCCAAAAGTCATGAAAATATTGTCCATATAAGGCATGAGATTTTTAAAATCCGCTTTTAAATAAGCATGGTAATAGACCCTGTCTAAAATGGTAGGGTTAGAGTATTTCCCTATTTCTCCGCCTTGTGGGTTATTTTTTTGACTGAAATAGGGGTAGCCATTAGGCCATTGCGGGGTTGCATCGCCTGGTTTTAAGTAAGAATTACCGCCGTAAGGGTAATTATTTCCCATGCTATGATGGCTGGCGTTATGAAAAATGACAAGCTGCCCCCCCAAACCTAAATACCCTTTAAGAAACTGAAATTCTGAAGAAACAAAATACAAGAATTGATCAAAATCGTAATTTTTCTTTTTGGGCTGGTTGTTCCAATTGCGCCCCCCATACCAATCCACAACGCCCTCAAACCACCCATTCCACCAGCGGTTAGGATCATAAGCCGGTTTGAATTGAAACGCTCCTCCCCTAAAAGTGGGGTCTATAAACCAAAAAAGTTTTTTAAAAGCGCTTAAAGGGTAATGCCCTATTTGATAGCTTCGCGGCACAATGCCTAAAAAAAATCTCAAATTTTTCCCTATGTATTGGTAATACATGGTAACCCCCCACGAATAAGGGAAGTAGCTATAATGCGTGTGCAAATTTTGAATGAACCACGCCCCAAACATCAAGGCTTGTCTTTTGTCTAATTGAACGCCGATTTGAGGCATGAGACGACCTTGCATTTTGGTTAGGCTATTCCAATAGGGGTTGTTGGCTGGGGCCACTAAATTGAAATTAAAGCTCATAAACTTCAAGTCATAGACAAAACTGGCCGCTTTTATTAAGGGTGGTGTTAAAAAACCTGAAAATAACAACGCGCAAAGAGATTTTTTTAAGAAAATCAAATTAGAATACAGCCCCTTTCATCATCTTTTAAAATTGCAGCATTTAAAATAGCAACGCTTAAAGACAAGATGCGATTTTAAATTAATTTCCATTAAAAACAACATAAAAACCAAAAACAGAACCCTTTCAAGTTCGGTTTTTTTTTTTTTTGGATAAAATAGTTTTAAAAAGGGGTGTTTCATTTTTTATGACTTCAGCTTCAAACCATTCTTTTAAAGAACAAGATTTTCATATCCCTATCGCTTTTGCTTTTGATAAGAATTACCTCATTCCTGCGGGCGCGTGTCTTTATTCCTTGCTAGAAAGCATCGCTAAAGCCAATAAAAAAATCCGTTACACCCTACACGCTCTAGTGGTGGGCTTGAATGAAGAAGATAAAGCAAAGCTTAATCAAATCGCAGAGCCTTTTAAAGAATTTGCCGCTTTGGAAGTGAGAGATATTGAGTCTTTTTTAGACACTATCCCTAACCCTTTTGATGAGGATTTCACCAAGCGTTTTTCTAAAATGGTGTTAGTGAAGTATTTTCTAGCGGATTTATTCCCCAAATATTCTAAAATGGTGTGGAGCGATGTGGACGTTATCTTTTGCAATGAATTTAGCACTGATTTCTTAAACATTAAAGAAGATGATGAGAATTATTTTTATGGGGTTTTAGGAGGCGGAGAGTGCCATGTGTTGGAAGGGTTTTTGTTTTGTAATTTAGATTACCAGCGCAAGAACCATTTTGTCTCAAAAACCCATGCACTTTTGGAAGAAAACAAGGCTACAGAAGAATTGGATTTCACCCAATGGTGTTGGCCCAATATGAAAGCTTTAGGGATTGAATATTGCGTTTTCCCTTATTATTACACTGTCAAAGATTTTTCTGCATCCTTGCCTGAGAATTATTTTTTGCATGAGATTTATAAGAAAACCATCTCAAACGCGCTCAAAAACCCTATAATCATCCATTATGATGTTTGGTGGGGGGCGGTGAAGCCTTGGGATTATCCTTTTGGTTTAAAAGCGGATTTGTGGCTGAACGCTTTGGCTAAAACCCCTTTTATGAGCGACTGGATTGATTCGATCGCTAGGGTGGAAATAGGCAGCGAAAAATGGCATCGCTACCACAGCATCGTTGCCTATCACTACTACTTTCCCCTATGGAAGACTGAAGAGCAGATCGCCCACGACGCGCTCAAGACCTTTTTAGACCATTATTTTTCGTGCATCCATGCCACAATCAAGCAAGAAAATCTCGGAATGTTCTTGAACCACTACTTCTCGCATGCCCATGCAGAGATCAAAGAAAACTCCCTTGAAGCGTTCTTGAACCACTACTTCTCGCATGCCCATGCAGAGATCAAAGAAAACTCCCTTGAAGCGTTCTTGAACCACTACTTCTCGCATGCCCATGCAGAGATCAAAGAAAACTCCCTTGAAGCGTTCTTGAACTATTACTTTTCGCATGTTTATAGACTCCCTAAAAACGCGCAAAAGAGACTCTTTAGGGTGTTTATCAAACACTGCATCTTCATACCACTCAAGAGCCTTGTGGGTAAGACTCTGCGATTCTTAAAACTCCATGCACTGGTGAAAAAAATCCTAATCCAACTCAAGCTCTTAAGAAAGAGCTAGAGCCAAAACTTTTAATCAAACGATTTTTTCATATCAATCACATAGCGGAATTTCGCTTTCCCATGGGTTAGGTTATGATAAGCGGTGTCAATATCCTTGCCTAAAATCAAATCCACTTCAGGGTAAATATTGTGTTTGATAGAAAAATCCATCATTTCTTGGGTTTCTTTAATGCCCCCAATCAGTGAGCCATAAACCTTGCGATTGCTTAAATAGATAAAATCAAAAACGCTAAGCACTGGAGCAACTTCTACAGGAGGAAGCCCCACAAGGGCTAATTCGCCACTATAAGTTAAGAGCTTGAGGTAGTCTTTTAGATCATAATGGGTAGGAATGGTTGAAATGATAAAGTCCAATTCCTCTTTGCATTGTTTGGGGTCCGTATAGAAATGTTTGACCCCCATGCTTAAAGCGTCCTGCTTTTTGTGTTCGTTTCTTGCAAAAACGCTCACTTCAGCCCCCATAGCCACAGCGTATTTAACCGCCATGCCTCCTAGCCCGCCAAACCCAGCGACGCCCACTTTTGTGCCTTTAGTAACCTTAGAAAATTTTAAGGGCGAATAAGTGGTGATGCCCGCGCAAAGCAAGGGGGCTACTTTTTCTAAAGGAGCGTTTTTATCCACGCTAATCACATAGTTTTCATCCACGACAATATTATTAGAGTAACCGCCCATGTGGGGTTCGTTGTCATGGAAAGAATCCAAACAATCATAAGTGAATACCACTTTGGCGCAAAATTGCTCTTGGTGTTCTTTACAGGGCTTACACGCTTTGCATGAATTGACAAAACAGCCCACGCCCACCACATCGCCAACCTTAAATTTCTTAACTTCCTTACCCACTTCTTTGATGACCCCAGCAATTTCATGTCCAGGAACCATAGGGTAAATGCCTTCTCTCCATTCGCTATAAGCGCTATGAACATCGCTATGACAAATCCCTGCATAAAGAATGTCAATCAACACATCTTTAGGGCCTACAGCATGGCGACTAAAATCATGGGGTTTGAAATGCCCGTCTTTAGAAAAAATAGCAAAACCTTTAGATGGAACTCTCATAAAAACTCCTTGTTTGATTAAAATACCGCTATTGTATCGTTTTTATGGTTTGCTTATGTTTCTATAGGTTTAACTAATTTGATAACTGTTGGTTATATGGTAGCGTTGTTTGGCACGCTTCAAACACACCCCTTGTATAAGCCACTTTTATTTGAGCGTTGCTATATCTTATCATGCAGTAAATAATTCTCTAACGCAATGCCTGCCCCATCAAGTCCGGGAGTTTTTTTCATCACGACATGCACTGGGATAGAAGCGAGAAACGCTCCCATGCGCCCTTTCGTTTCAAAGCGCGCTCTAAAGGGCGAAGTTTTAAAATAATCAATGAATCGTGGGATAATCCCCCCACACAAATACACGCCCCCTCTAGCCCCCAAAGTGAGAGCCACATCAGCAGCGAGCGTGCCAAGCATGGAGCAAAAAGTGTCCAAGGTCAATCGGCATATAGGGTAATCCCCATTCAAAGCACGTTCGCTAATGATTTGTGGGGTTAATTCAGCCTTGCTTAACTTCGCCACTTTTTCTAAGCCTTTGCGTTTAGACAGGGCTTCATAAATCAACACCAAACCGCTCCCACTCAAAAACCTTTCCGCGCTCACATGGTTGAATTTAGAGCGGGCGTATTGCCACACTAAAATTTCTAAATCATCAAAAGGGGCAAAGCTCACATGCCCTCCTTCACCGGGCAAGACTTTCAAAGAGCCATCGCTGTTTTGGATAAGAGTGCTTACCCCAAGCCCGGTTCCTGGCCCTAAAATCGCTTTAGGAGCGTTGATTTCGCATTTAATCCCGCCTATTTGAGCTAGATCGTTTTCTTGCATCGCGCTAATGGCATAGGCTTGCGCGACAAAATCATTGATGACAAGCAATTTTTTTAAATTCAAACATTGCCGTGTCGTTTCAATAGAAAAAGTCCAGTGGTTGTTCGTCATTTGGACAAAATCCCCCATAATGGGCGTAGCCACAGCAAAAGAGCCATAAATAGGGTGCAGTTCAAGGCTTTCTTTGCATTTAGAAAGGTAAAACCGCACCGCATCGCTCAAGCTCTCAAAATCTTCGCACCGCAAGACTTCAACGCATTCAATCTGTCGTGGGGCGACTTCCAAACCAAAGCGCGCGTTCGTGCCGCCAATATCGGCTAATAGTCTTGGATAAGTTTCAGTTTTTGGCATAAAATACCTCCGTGGTAACTTTTTGAGAATGTAAAATCCGAGCAATCGGCAGAGAATAGGGAGCGTTTTCTTTTAAAGCTTTTTCTAAAACCTCCCTTTTTTCTACCCCACTAATGCTTAAGAAAAGTTTTTCGCAATTTTCTAAGGCGTTAACAGACATGCTCAAGCGCTCATAAGGAGCGTTAGCGGGCTTAGTCAAAACGATATTTTCTTTTTCTTTGTTTAAAAAAGCGCTCGTTTCAGGAAAAAGGCTAGCCGTATGCCCATCAGTCCCCATGCCCAAAATGGCTAAATGGGGCTGTTTGAAATGCTGGTTAGCAAAATCTAAAAGTTCGTTTGTATCGCTAGAAATCTTTTTGGGCAAAAGCGGGGTGAAAGAAGCTTTTAAGGCGTTATTTTGCAACAAGTAATCATGCAATAATTTGGTGTTGCTATCCTTGTGGCTTGTGTCTATAATGCGTTCATCCACCAAACTGATTAAACACTCATGCCAATTGAGATCCAAGACGCTCAATTTTTGCAACAAGCTAATGGGCGAACGGCCCCCAGAAAAAGCGATAGAAACTTGATGATGCTTTTTTAAGGCGGCGTTAAAAAATTCTTTAAAATGCTCTATTAAAGCCTTGTGGCAATCTTCTAAACTTTCAAATTCAAACAATTGATAACCCATGAAATCCCTTTTATTGATAGAGTGGTTTTAAAAATTCTAATTCGTTGAGATTATGGCTTTTATAAGAATACAAGGGCGTGGCGTTATTGATAAAACCCTCTATGAGCGTGTCAATAAAAACCCATGACGCTTCTAATTCCAATTGGTGGGCGAAATTGTTGTGGTTATTTTGTATCGCATCATAGAGCAATTTAGCGTAGGGCTGTAAAAATTCTTGTTTGTTATGGGTTTCTAAAATAAGGGGGTTTTGATGATCTTTTAGGGTAAGGGTGATTTTATCTTGAGAGAGGAAAAATTCTAGCGTATTGATTGCATTAAAATGGATTTTCACGCTCGCTTGGTTGTGGGGCATTTTTTTAGCGTGCTTAAGGTAGAAAGGCACGCCTTTAAATTTAGGCGTATCCAAAAAGGCTTTAATAGCGACAAAAGTCTCTGTCTGGCTCTCTTTATGGACTTTATTTTCATCTCTATAGCCTTGATACTGGGCCCGAATAACCTGTTTTTTAAAATCTTTAGGGGGTTGTAAGGTTTTTAAAACTTTGATTTTTTCTTTCCTCAAGTCTTTTAAATCGTTGGGTAAATCTGTAGCGATAAGGGATAAAACTTGCAAGAGATGGTTTTGAACCATATCTCTTAAAGCCCCGATTTTATCGTAAAATTCGCCCCTTTCTTCCACCCCCAAAGTCTCATACACGCAGATTTCAACCGCGCTGATTTGATCCCATAAAATGTTTAAGATAGGGTTATTCAGGCGCAATTCAAGGATATTTTGAACGCCCTTTTTCCCTAAATAATGATCGATTCTAAAGATTTGCTCTTCTTTAAAAAAAGCACTAATGTTTTGGAAAATCTCTTTGCAAGTCTTTAAATCATGCCCTAAGGGTTTTTCTAAAATCAAGCGTGTGTTGGCGTGATTGAGCGCGTTTTGGGCCAAATTTTGAGCGGTCGTTGCAAAAAAACTAGGGGAGATAGAAAAGTAGAAAATCAAGGGCTTATTGTTTGTAGCGATTTTACTCAATTCTTCAAAGTCTTTAGGGTTATCCAAACGGACGCGCAAATAACTGATATGGGCTAAAAATTCCCTACCCTTTTCTCTTGAATGCAACTGCGTTTTTTCACAAAGGAGCGCTAAAAACTCTTCATTGGATAGCTCCTTACGCCCCGATGCGATAATTCTAGAATCTTTTTTAAAACCATAATGGGTATAAATTTCATAGAGCGAAACAAAGAGCTTTCGCATGGCTAAATCCCCAGTCGCGCCAAAAAGAACCAAATCAAAATCCAACATCAATAACCCTTTTAGAGTGTTTTTAAGTTATTATTATATATTAAATCTTAATTGAAGGGGTGTTCATGCCTAAGCATTCTTTAGAACAAATCAAAGAAAAAATTACAGAGCGTAGCAAAAAAACCAGAGAGCTTTATTTAGAAAATATCTTTAACCCTAAAAACCAGCCCAAGATTGAGAGCTTGGGTTGCGCGAATATTGCGCATGTTACAGCGAGCATGCCAGAGCATTTAAAAATGCCTTTAGGTTCGCATAAAAGAAAGCATTTTGCGATTATCACGGCTTATAACGACATGCTTTCAGCCCACCAACCTTTTAAAAATTACCCTGATTTGATTAAAAAAGAGTTGCAAGAGCATAACGCTTATGCGAGCGTCGCCAGTGGCGTGCCAGCGATGTGTGATGGTATCACGCAGGGTTATGAGGGAATGGAATTGAGCTTATTCAGCAGAGATGTGATCGCATTAAGCACCGCCGTAGGGTTAAGCCATAATGTTTTTGACGGGGCGTTTTTTTTAGGCGTGTGCGATAAAATCGTGCCAGGCTTGCTCATAGGAGCGTTAAGCTTTGGGAATTTAGCGAGCGTGTTTGTGCCAAGCGGGCCTATGGTGAGCGGGATAGAAAATTATAAAAAAGCCAAAGCGCGCCAAGATTTTGCAATGGGAAAGATCAACAGAGAAGAGCTTTTAAAAGTGGAAATGCAAAGCTACCATGATGTGGGCACTTGCACTTTTTATGGCACGGCTAATTCCAATCAAATGATGATGGAGTTTATGGGGTTGCATGTGGCTAATTCTAGCTTTATCAACCCTAACAACCCCTTACGGAAGGTTTTAGTAGAAGAGAGCGCTAAAAGATTAGCGAGCGGGAAGGTTCTGCCTTTAGCCAAACTCATTGATGAAAAAAGCATTCTTAACGCTCTTATAGGCTTAATGGCAACCGGAGGTTCTACCAACCACACTTTGCATTTGATCGCTATTGCTAGATCGTGTGGGGTGATTCTCAATTGGGACGATTTTGACGCCGTTTCTAATCTCATACCCCTTTTAGCTAAAGTCTATCCTAACGGATCAGCGGATGTGAACGCTTTTGAAGCGTGTGGGGGCTTAGCGTTTGTGATCAAAGAATTGTTAAAAGAGGGGCTTTTATTTGAAGATGTGCATACGATTATGGATACAGAAACGCAAAAAGGCATGCAAAATTACACTAAAACCCCCTTTTTAGAAAACGACCAATTGGTGTATAAAGACGCTGTTAATCATAGCTTGAATACGGATATTTTACGCCCTGTTAGCGAGCCTTTTGCCGCTAATGGGGGGCTTAAAATTTTAAAGGGTAATTTAGGGCGGGCCGTGATTAAAATCTCAGCCATTAAAGATGAGCACAGGAAAGTCAAGGCCAGAGCGATTGTTTTTAAAACCCAAAGCGAATTTTTAGAACGCTTTAAAAATAAAGAATTAGAAAGGGACTTTGTGGCGGTCTTGCCTTTCCAAGGGCCTAAGTCTAATGGCATGCCAGAATTGCACAAACTCACCACAAATTTAGGGGCTTTGCAGGATATGGGCTATAAGGTTGCGCTAGTTACGGATGGGCGCATGAGCGGGGCGAGTGGGAAAGTGCCTAGCGCGATCCATTTAAGCCCTGAGGGAGCGTTAAATGGGGCGATCATTAAGATTAAAGATGGCGATTGGATAGAATTAGACGCTCCTAATAACGCCTTGAATGTGCTTGAAAAGGATTTTGAAAAGAGAGGCATCAACCCCTTGTTTTTAGAAACCTTAGAAAATTTAGAAAAGCCTACTTTTGGGCTGGGTAGGGAATTGTTTACAAGCTTGAGATTGAATGTTAATACGGCTGAAGAGGGCGGCATGAGTTTTGGCATACAAGGTATAAATATAAAGGTATAAAAATATAAAGGAGATAAAATGCAAGATAAAACAATAGAGGTTTTACAAATCAGCCCCATTGTCCCTGTGGTGGTGATTGAAAATATAAAAGACGCCGTGCCTTTAGCGCAAAGCCTGATAGAGGGGGGTATTCCAATCATAGAAGTTACTTTGCGATCCAGTTGCGCTTTAGAGGCCATAGAGCTTATTGCTAAGAATGTGCCAAAAATGCGCGTGGGCGCTGGCACGATTTTAAATCTTACTCAATTAGAGCAAGCGCAAAATAGGGGGGCAGAGTTTTTGATTAGCCCGGGCCTTACGATAACGCTTTTAGAACACGCAAAGAAAAAAGGCATGCCCCTAATACCTGGGGTTTCTAGCAGTAGTGAAGTCATGCAAGCTTTAGAATGGGGTTATAACGCTTTGAAATTTTTCCCGGCAGAGTATTGTGGGGGCGTTAAGCTTTTAAACGCTTTTAACGGCCCTTTTAAAGGGGTGAAATTTTGTCCCACCGGGGGGATTAGTGCAGATAACATGCGCTCTTATTTGAATTTAGAAAATGTTTTGTGCGTGGGGGGAGTTGGCTTACCCCTAAAGATTTAATTCAAAACAAAGAGTGGGATAAGATCACAGAAATTTGTAAGAGGGCGTTAGCTTTAAGATAACAAAAAGATCATGGCATTTTGTATTTGCTTAATAACACTATAATAAAATTTTTAATAAGGAGATACATCATGTTAGAAAATGTCAAAAAGTCCTTTTTTAGGGTTTTGTGCTTGGGCGCGTTGTGTTTAGGGGGCTAATGGCAGAGCAAGACCCTAAAGAGCTTGTAGGTTTGGGGGCAAAGAGCTACAAAGAGCAAGATTTTTCTCAAGCGAAGAAATATTTTGAAAAAGCGTGCGATTTGAAGGAAAATAGCGGGTGTTTTAATTTAGGGGTGCTTTATTATCAAGGGCATGGGGTGGAAAAGAATTTGAAAAAAGCCGCTCAATTTTACTCTAAGGCTTGCGATTTAAATTACAGTAATGGGTGTCATTTGTTAGGGAATTTATATTATAGCGGGCAAGGCGTGTCCCAAAACACCAACAAAGCCTTACAATACTACTCTAAAGCGTGCGATTTGAAATACGCTGAAGGGTGCGCGAGCTTAGGGGGGATTTATCATGATGGTAAAGTGGTAACTAGGGATTTTGAAAAAGCGGTGGAATATTTCGCTAAAGCGTGCGATTTAAACGATGGCGATGGTTGCACGATATTAGGGAGCTTGTATGATGCAGGCAGAGGCACGCCTAAAGATTTGAAAAAAGCGCTCGCTTCGTATGATAAAGCTTGCGGACTAAAAGACAGCCCGGGGTGCTTTAACGCAGGGAATATGTATCATCATGGCGATGGCGTGGTAAAGAATTTTAAAGAGGCTCTCGCTCGTTATTCTAAAGCATGCGAGATGCAAAACGGCGGAGGGTGTTTCAATTTAGGGGCTATGCAATACAATGGCGAAGGCGTAACAAGGAATGAAAAGCAAGCCATAGAAAACTTTAAAAAAGGCTGTAAATTGGGCGCTAAAGGGGCATGCGATATTCTCAAGCAGCTCAAAATCAAAGTTTAGTTTGAATAAGGCTTGATCAAACGGCTTTAAAAGCGAACTTTTGGGGGTTAGGGGATTTAAAAGGAGGTTTTAGGGGAGTAGGGGAGAATAATTTCAAAATACTTTCTATCCCATTAAAATAGTGAGTTTAAAATAAAATAACCAAAATCCCTTTTTCTTGAAAATTAAAGGGTTGTTGAAGTTAAATTTATTTAAAACCCCTTAAGGGTTTTTATGGGTGGGTAGGGGAGCGAAAGTTTGGCTTGTGGGCATGATTTCTATGCGGTTGATATTGACATGCAAGGGTTGTTCATAAATCCATAGCACGATGTTAGCAATATCTTGTGGTTTGAGGTAAAGGGTGTTTTCATAGACGGATTGGGCTTTGATTTTATCGCCCTTAAAACGCACCATGCTGAATTCGGTTTCGCCGCACAAACCGGGTTCAACATTACTCACTCTAATGTTAGTGCCAGCCAAATCCGCTCGCAAATTTAAAGAAAATTGTTTCACAAACGCCTTGCTCGCTCCATAGACATTCCCGCCAGGATAGGGGTAAGTGCCAGCGATAGAGCCAAGATTGATAATAGTCCCATGGTTATGCTCTATCATAGAGGGCAAGATCAAGCGGGTGAGATACAACAACCCCTTGATATTCGTGTCTATCATGATTTCCCAGTCGTTTAACTCGCATTCATAAGCCTTGTTTAAGCCTAGCGCTAAGCCGGCGTTATTGATTAAAGCGTCAATGCGATCCGTCATGGAAAAAATAGCCTCTAGTGCTCGCTTAGTTTCAAGCTTGTTTTGAAGATCAAAACACAAGGGAATGAAACGCTTGGGGTAAGCGAGCTGCAATTCTTGCAAATTCTCTTTTCGCCTCCCTGTGCCAAAAACCACATGGTTTTTTTGTAAAAACGCCTTAGCGATTTCTAACCCAAACCCTGAAGTCGCCCCGCTAACTAGAATGTGCGCCATTTCTGTCCTTTAAGATTTTAAAAAAGCCCCTTAAGCCCTTTTTCAAGCTTTTCTTTGAGCTTATCATCTTTAAGCAAATGATCTAAACCTTTTTTAAGGGTGTCATTTTTTAAGATTTCTTTCAAGCCTTGTTGCAGGTTTTGTTGGATGGCTTTCTCATTTAAAATGAGGGAAAATTTTGGCTGGTGCATGCTGCCTTGAAGTTTCATTTTAAAAATGAATTTTAAGATTTCCGCATCCATGAGCATGTCCATTTGCTTGGTGTTTAAATCCAACAAGCCGTTATGGATTTTCAATTGGGTTTTGGGGCTTTTTAAGCTGAGACTAGAGAGCAGGCGTTGCTGGTTGATTTGGCTTACCAGATTGGCATCGTTATAGATTTCTTTAGTAATATCAAATTGAGAAATGGAGTAGAGGAAATCGCTGAATGCATTTTTGAGGAATCTTGCGTTTTTTAGGCGGGCTTTCAATACGCCTTGCTTAGCACTAAGGTCATAATCCAAGTTAGCGTCTGCAATGGATTGGAAAAATTTAGGGTAATGGAATAAGTCTAGGACTTTTAAAGTGGAAATATTGGAAAAACGGGCTTTCAAATCTTTATTTAAAAGCGTGAAATCCAGTGTGCCGTCTAGTAAATTTGAATGGCCGCTGACTTTTAAAAGTTTGGGGCTTTGCTCTATATTGCCATTTAAAGTCAAGCTCCCTTTTAAGGGGTGGTTGGTAATGTTTTGGAGTTTGGCTAGATTGGGGATTTCTAAAGTGTAGGGGGCGTTGAGTTTTAAAACAGAGAAAAGATATTCGCTTTTTAGGGCTGTAAAATTGGCTAAAGGGCTAGTCAGGGTGGTATCGCTGATGGCTTTGTTTTCTTTAAAATCGCTTGAGTGCGAGAGGTTGAAGATAAGCGTGTCTTTAAGGTTTAAATGAAACATTTGATTGATTAGGGCGTTATTAATTAAAGCGTTATTAGCTGTTAGAATCAAATGGCCCTCTAAAGGCTTTAGAGAGTTAAAATCCGCTTGTAAGGACACTTTTGCGTTCGCATAAGCGGGGCGATTGATTAAATAAAGCAAATCTTCTAAATTGGCGTCTTTTGCATTCAAACTTAAATGAGAAAGCTTGAAATCATTTAAAAGGGCGTTGTAGGCAGTGTGGGATTGAGCCGCATTAGAGACGCCTTGAATCACAAGGGCTTTTCTATGCCCTTTGATATTCCCAGAAGTAACAATAGCCCCCCTTAAAGGGTAGGGTATCCATTCTTTGAAAGAGCGTAAATTTTTAATATCTATGTGGTAATTCAAATTTACGCTTTGCTTTAAAAGCGAGAAATCCCCTTTAAGAATGAGAGTGGAATCGTCATTGGCTTGAGCTTTAAAATCCAAAGAGTTGAATCTCAATTTAAAGGTTTTAACGCTCAAGTAGCGTTCGTTTGGGTTGATTTTTTTCTCTATATACGAAGTGATGATCTTATTCCCCCATTCTGTGAAAAGGATAAGATAGGTTGTTAAAAGGCCGATTAAAAGAAGCACGAGTAGGGTATAAAGAAATTTTTTCATGTTTGTTTGTCCTTGAAATAAATTGAATGGAATATATTAGCTTGTTTTGTAAGGGTTTCTAACATTTTTTATAAAGCCTTAACGAAAGGCTTGAATTGAGCCAATAAAGAAAGAATCAAGCGCTCAAAACCCACAATTTAGTAACAACACGCTTACAACCATTGAAAAACTCAAAATCCTAAAATTTTAAGCCCCCTAAACAAGCGAACACTGAAAAGCTTGCGAAATTAGAAAGCGAAAAGTTATAAAGCAAAAGAGATTTTGCGCCATTTTAAGAACAAAGCAAACAAAAAATCTCAATTTAATTTAATCTTTCATTAAGGAGCTTTGAGTTAAAAGATTTGCGGCGTTAAACAAAGACGATCCAATCGTTTAGGATTTCTCAACCAAAGACACGACTGATAAAAAGAAAAAATTTAAGGAGAAAACATGGTGGAGAATAGCGGGATCGAACCGCTGACCTCCTGCGTGCAAAGCAGGCGCTCTCCCAGCTGAGCTAATTCCCCAAGGATTGTAAAAAAATGGTGGGCTTAGGAGGAGTTGAACCTCCGACCTCACCCTTATCAGGGGTGCGCTCTAACCACCTGAGCTATAAGCCCTTTAAAGCCAATAAAGATGAAATTATAGATTAAATTTTCTTAAGAAATCCTTAAATGATAAATGGGATTAAGATGTTATAATAGTTGTTATTTTTTCATTTTAAAAGGGGTTTTATGGCATTATTATTCACAGGGGCGTGCGGGTATATAGGCTCGCATACCGCAAGGGCGTTTTTAGAAAAAACCACAGAAAATATCATTATTATAGACGATCTTAGCACCGGTTTTTTAGAGCATATCAAAGCGTTAGAGCGTTACTACCCTAATAGGGTTGTGTTTATTCAAGCGAATTTGAATGAAACCCACAAATTAGACGCCTTTTTGAATAATCAACAGCTAAAAGACCCCATTGAAGCTGTCTTGCATTTTGGGGCTAAAATCTCAGTAGAAGAATCCACGCGCTTGCCTTTAGAATACTACACCAACAACACGCTCAACACTTTAGAGCTTGTCAAACTTTGCTTAAAACATGCAATCAAGCGTTTTATTTTTTCTTCTACGGCCGTGGTTTATGGCGAATCTAATTCAAGCTTGAATGAAGAAAGCCCCTTAAACCCCATTAATCCTTATGGAGCGTCTAAAATGATGAGCGAAAGGATTTTGTTAGACGCTTCTAAAGTAGCGGATTTTAAATGCGTTATCTTGCGCTATTTCAATGTGGCTGGGGCATGCATGCACAATGATTATACCACGCCCTACACGCTAGGCCAACGCACGCTCAACGCCACGCATTTGATCAAAATTGCATGCGAATGCGCGGTGGGTAAAAGGAAAAAAATGGGGATTTTTGGCACCAATTACCCCACTAGAGATGGTACTTGCATTAGGGATTATATCCATGTAGATGATTTGGCTAACGCGCATTTAGCGAGCTATCAAACCCTTTTAGAAAAAAATAAGAGCGAGATCTATAATGTCGGCTACAATCAAGGCCATAGCGTGAAAGAAGTGATAGAAAAGGTCAAAGAAATCTCAAACAACGATTTTTTAGTGGAAATTTTAGACAAACGACAGGGCGATCCAGCAAGTCTTATTGCCAATAACGCTAAAATCTTACAAAACACCCCTTTCAAACCCCTTTATGACAACCTAGACACCATTATCAAAAGCGCTCTAGATTGGGAAGAACACCTTTTAAGATTTCAATAATACACCCTGTGCAAATACAAGCCATTAGCCATTATGGGCGTTCTTATAGTGGCTTTGAGATTATGGATTTGCATTTCAATTTCAGCGAGCGTGATTTTTTCTAAGGAGTATTGAACGCATGCTTGAATGATCAAACGCACGCTGGAGCGTAAAAACGCATCGCCAATGATTTTAAACACCACGCACTCATGCCCTATGATAAAGGTTTTATAAGCAAAAGCGTTAAAAATGATGCGATTAGGATTGGTTGTAGCACCGCTTTCTTTTTTAAACATGGAAAAATCATGCTTGCCTGTGAATTGCTTTAAAGCGGTATTTAATAAATCTAGTGAGCCATAATCCCCACAAGCGATATAAGGCGCTAAAAAAGGCGTTTTTAAATTCTTCGTCAAAAGGTAACGATACGCTCTTTTTTGAGCGTCAAAACGCGCATGGAAGTTTTTTTCTTCTAGTTTTTTTAAGACAATGTGCGGAGCGAGTTTGGGGGCTAGATAATAAAATAATTTATCAGCGCTCCAGTGTTTTGGAGCGTGAAAAGACAGCGCTTGGTTGTTCGCATGCACGCCTTTATCCGTGCGCCCAGCCGCAACCACAACGCTTTTAATCCCTAGCGCATTTAAAGCGCCCTCTATTTTATCCTGAACGCCGAGTTTGTTAGGCTGTTTGGCATAGCCTAAAAAATACGCCCCATCATAAGCGATAGTAGCCTTAAAGCAACGCATTCAATAACGCTTTAAAATGAATTTTCTAAACAACAAATAAGAGCCAAACGCCCAAATAAAGGGGAAGAAAAAGGTCATCAAAAACAAATCCGTAGAAATCACATGCACCATTAAAAAATAAACCCCAACCGCTCCAAGGACATAGAAATAACTCCAATTCGTTTTGAATCGTGGGTTGGCGATGCCAAATAAGGGGATTAAAAACACGCTCGCTAAAGGGAATAAGGAAACTAAAATCGCTTGAGAAAAACGCCGTTTTTGATTTTTATTAGCGTTTTTACCAAAGGCTTTTTTCCAATAACCTAAATAATCCGTGCCTTGCAAATAAGCCGCATCATTAGAATTGAAAGACTTGAGCTTGTTGCGCAAATGCAATTCTTCAAAATCAACTTTACGCATTTTATCGCCTTGAGTGAAATACGCATGCCCTTTGTATAAATTCAATTCAAACACGCCGTTTTGATTGTTGATATTGCCTTTTTGGGCCAGAATGAAGCTTTCTTGAGAGAGGCTTTTATTGGAAAAAAGCACTAAATTATCATAGGAATTGTTCTCAGCCTTATCCACATACACGAGCCAATCGCCTAATTTTTGCCCGAATTCACCGGCTCTGATGTTAATGTCAATCTTGTCTTTTTTTTGACGCAAAAACCCGTAATAAGCGCTCTTAGAAGTGGGGATTAAAATAAGCGAAAACACCAATAAAATCGCACTCACCAAAAGGCTTAGCGGCACAAACGCTTTAGTCATTGTTTTAGGCGAAACCCCTAAAGAGAAAAACACTAACAATTCATGGTCATAGCTAAGCCTTGAAAGCCCTAAAGCGCAAGCCGCAAAAAAAGTGATTGGCAAAATAAAAAAGATAGTTCCTGGTAAGGAATACAAAAAGAGTTGCACTAGATCCAAAAAGCTCACTTTAATCACGAGCGTTACGCTTGCGATACTGATTAATAGCACGATAGAAGAGATAAAAAATAGCACTAAAAAGAAAGAGAAAAAGACCTGCGAAACCGCCATGAAAAGATAGTGTTTAATCATGCCTTAATCTTTATTGCACCCCATCTACAACAGGCACGAACGAGCATTTTTCTAACACTTTTTGGACGCGCAAAGCGTTATTTTGCTTCACAAAGCGTTTGATCACTTGCTCGTTATTTTCTTGAATGGGTGCGACTAATATCCCGCCTTCTTCAAGCTGATCAATAAGCGCTTGGGGGATATTTTTAGCGCAAGCAGAGAATAAAATCCTATCATAGGGGGCGTATTGATCCCAGCCCTTGTTCCCATCAGCGAATTTAACATGAACGTTGTCTAAACCGAGATTTTTAAGGCGCAAACGCGCTTCTAAATACAGGCTTTCAATCCTTTCAACGCTAAAAACGCGCCTGAAAATTTGAGACAGCACCGCCGCTTGATAGCCGCTCCCGCAGCCAATTTCTAGCACGCTATCCACATGATCGATTTCTAAATATTGCGTCATTTTGGCCACGGTTAGGGGCGAAGAGATGTATTGTTGCGCTTGCATAGAAAGCGCATTCAAAGTGTAGGCAAAATGTTTAAAGGGGGCTGGCACAAAAACTTCTCTTTCAATGCTCTCCATAGCCTCTCTCACTTTGGGGTGCAAATGAAAACGCTTGTGGATTTCTTCACACATCAAATGGTTTTTAATACTATTCAAACAAGCCCCTTAAAAATCATCAAAACTCACGCTCCCTTTAGCGTAATTGCTCACCCTAGCTTCAAAGAAATTGGAGCGCTGTTCATTGAAACTTGAAAAGCTCTCTACCCATTTAATGGGGTGTTGGACGCCATAAACTTTAGCGATACCCACCTTACTCAAACGGCTATCCGCTAAAAACTGGATGTATTGCTCAATCAAACTTGAAGTGAGCCCTAAAATCTTGCCTTGCGTGATATAATCCCCCATGAGGCTTCAATTTCTACCGCTTTTTTAAACATTCCTATGACTTCATTAATCAATTGTGGCGTGAATAGATCCGCTCTTTCATTCCTTAAAGCGTTGATCATGTTTTGGAATAAAATCAAATGCGTTACCTCATCTCTTTGGATAAAACGAATCATTTGCGCTGAACCTAGCATTTTACCGCTCCTAGCCAGCGTGTAAAAATAGCTAAACCCGCTATAAAAATAAATCCCCTCTAAA
Source organism: Helicobacter pylori (assembly GCA_008032935.1). Lineage (NCBI taxonomy): Bacteria > Pseudomonadati > Campylobacterota > Epsilonproteobacteria > Campylobacterales > Helicobacteraceae > Helicobacter > Helicobacter pylori. Next base: position 756,710 of record CP032039.1, read on the forward strand.
ATCTGGTTCGCAAAAAGCGCTTTGAGGATGTTTTCTTCTGTGGGGTTTTTGGCTAATTCCATATACACTTGCGCGATATAGTCGTTCTTGCTTTTTAATTGCATATCGTTACGCCACATGTCATAAATCTCTTCAGTATTGGCGCTAATGCTTTCTACCATCACCGCATACGCATGGCTGTGTAGGGCTTCTTCATAAGCTTGGCGCACCAAACACAAATTGATTTCGGGACTGGTGATAAAGGGATTGACATTGTCAATTAAATTATTGGTTTGCAAGCTATCCATAAAAATGAGTTGCGCTAAAGCTCTGTCATAGCCGATCTTTTCTTCTGCGCTTAATTTCAAATAATCTCTTTTGTCATCGTTCATGCTCACTTCTTCAGCAAACCAGGTGTTAGCGAGCATCGTTTTCCACAAATGATCCGCCCATTGATACTTGATCTTATTCAAATCAAACATGCTTGTAGGATTGCCCCCAAAAATCTTTCTTTCATTCACACTTTCTGTAGAATTGGGGTTGTAAATTTTCTTGCGTGAAACTTCCATTGTGTTCCTTAATTTCCTTAAAACTATCTAATGATATAGTCTCGTTAGAATACCTTAAAAGAATTTAAAACCCCCTAAAAGCCAGAAAAAACTCCAAATTTATAAAAAACTTCAATTTTTCAGTATTTTTAAAGGATTAAACAGCTAAAATGTTGCTTCTTTATTTTCTACTTCTTATATAGCATGCGATGGCGTGCGGTGTGCGGAAGTGGCGAAATTGGTAGACGCACTAGACTTAGGATCTAGCGCCGCAAGGCATGAAGGTTCGATTCCTTTCTTCCGCACCATTCTTAATGATTAAGACTTGAAGCCCTAAATGGAACTTATTCTATTAAAACCTTCAAAAGTTTTTAAAACGCTATGAGCGATGTTTTGAACGCTTTCTAAATTTAAATTCGCATGACAAGGCAAGGAAATTTCAGCGTTATAAAAATCTTCTGCACTTTTTAATGGGGCTGTATTGAAGAGCTGTTGATACAATTGGTATTGGTAAATGGGTTTGTAATGCACTTGGGCTAAAATGCCACGCTTGTGCAAACTTTCTAAAATGAGTTTTTTGCATGTAAAAAATTTTTGATCCATTAAAATAGGATAAAGGTGGTTAGAGCTTTGGTGTTTTAACAAGGGGTGTAAAGGGGTGAAATAAGGGTTATCTTTAAAAATCCTATCATAGGTTAGAGCGGCTTCTTCTCTTTTTTGCATTAAAAAGGGGGCTTTTTTAAGCTGGCTCAAACCCAAAGCGCTTTGGATTTCATTCAAGCGGAAGTTATGCCCTATGCTTTTGACTTCGCCTTCAAAAAAATCTTTTTTGAGCATGCCATGAGAGCGAAACGATTTCATTTTTTCATACAATTCGCTATTATTAGTAACCACCGCTCCCCCCTCAGCCGTAGTGATAGGCTTAATGGCATGGAAACTAAACACGCTCGCTAACGCAAAGCCTCCTACTTTTTTGCTTTGATACTCGCTTCCTAGAGCATGCGAGCTGTCAGAAAGAAAACTCAAAGAATGTTTATTGCAAAGCTCTTGAATGCTTTCTATTTCCACGCTTTTACCGGCATAATCCACGCTCACTATGGCCTTGGTTTTTTCGTTAATGAGCTTTTCTAGGGCCAATTCATCTATATTGCCATCGTTTTTGACTTCAGCAAACACGGGTCTATAACCACTCTCTAAGAGCATGTTAGCCGTCGCTACAAAGCTTATGGGGGTGGTGATTATTTCATTACAATCAGCGTTAAATCCGCTAAAATTCCTATAAAGCGTTAAAAGGGCTGAAGTCGCGCTGTTAAACACTAACGCATGCTTAACGCCCAGAAACTCGCACAAAGCTTCTTCAAACAAAAGAGAGCGTTTGCCTTGCGTGAGCTGTTTGGAATTTAAAACCTCTAAAACAGCCTTTTTATCTTCTTCATCTAAACAAGGCTCGCTATAAGCAAACTCTTTCAAGCGAGCAAGTCTTGCAAGCGAGATGGGGTGATCTTGCTTGTGTCATGGACATCTTGGAATTTTTGAGCGTTCAGTCTCGTTTTATCTAAGGTGTTATATTCCTTGTTCAAATGATTCGTTTCAGCGAGCTGTTTTTTCCACTGGTGCAAAGAGTTTTGAATGTTTTCTTTCTCACTTTCTAATGATTTTGAAAATTTCTCCAAAGCTTTCGTGTCGTCAATATCAATATTGCCAGGGAGTTTCAAACTATCATTGCCTGATTTTTGGTTGAAAGAATCAATCGCTTTGTCCAAACGGCTTTTAAAACGCTCAAAATCGCTTCGATCTTTTTCATTGTTATGAGCGTAAGATTTAGAAATACCCACCAATTCTTTAGCGTCTTTATCCATGCCTTTTAAGCTTTTAAGACGGCTTTCTAAATCCCCTATGGCTAGGTTATCCTGCTTGGCTTGTTTGGCCAATTTGATTTTTTCATCATTCTCTGAAAGATTTTGAATTTCCTTATTTTCTTCTTTTCTTGCGCGCGAACTAACCCTTTGAGCATGGTAATCCCTCATCGTTAAAGACGGGTTATAATGATTTGAAATCTTAGACATCCTATCCTCCATTTCGTTTGATTTTCTTAAAGATAAGACAAGCAAACTCTATTCCTAAAATATTTTGATCCACTCAATTCTATCTAAAAATATTAATCTAACTCTAAAATCCTCTCTAACTCTTTGATGAGGTTTGTAATTTCTTCCAATTCTTTAATATTGAGAGTGAGCTTATCATTGACTTGATTATCAGGATTCATTGGCACCAATTGCTTTTTAAATTCATTTTGTTTCATAAAGTATTTTCTTTCTTTATGAATGTAATGGATTTCATCTTTTTTAAAAATTCTATAAAGCAATTGGTCTTCGCACACTCCTAAGCAAATCAAAAAATCATAGTTGTATCGTGGGTTTATACCATTGAACTAAAAAGTGTTGTTAGCTCTACCTTTTCGCGCTGTTTTAACTTCAAAGGACACACCGCTTTTTGTCATAATATCGTATTCATCATGAATAATGCCATCATTGATCACTCCATCTATAGCGTTAAGCACATTTTTTAAAAACTCTTCACCAATCTGCCCTATAGCGTTGGCTTCAAAATCTCTAATTTTTGAAAAAATAGCGTTGTAATCTTGTCCTAAATTCAATTCTTCATGTTTTTTTTCAATAATTTTTAAAAAAGTTTGTTCTAAGTCCATCAATTATCCTTTAAACCATCCAAATGATCGTATAAGGCTTGAAAAATATGACTTTTTCCTAGATGATAGCAAGAATTAGTCGCTAAACTTGCGTATTTTGTCCAATCAATCTCTTTGAATAGTTTTTTTAATTGAGTGTTTAAAGCCTTGTTGGCGCTAGTAAATACCACAGCAATACCAGATTGATACTTAACTTCCTCAAAGTTCTCTACAATTTGTGTGCTTTTATAAAAAGTTGATGAAATGTAAAAAGACGCTTTTTGATTAAAAATCCACTCTCTACCGCATTCTCTGTTTTTAGCTAATGAAACCGTGAAAACCTTGATATACTCGCCAAAGGGTTCTTTATGGCGATTCTTATACCAAGAAAATTCACTTTTTTTGTTTTGATACTTTTTGCTCCAAATTTGAAACACGCAATGCACATCCACTTCTTTATTTTTAAAATCTATAAACGCATTTTTTTCTAAGCGTTCGCTATAAAGCAGATTTAAACCTTTCACACGATACTTAATAGATCCCTTCCCTTGACTTTCAAAGAACATGGGTAGGATAAAACACACAAAATCACAATTTCTAGCATGGTTAATAAATTCTAACGCCATAACCCCACGATGCCCAAAAGGAGGGTTGCCCAAGCAAATCACTTTTTGATGCGTGGGCAGTTTATAATTTAAAAAATCGCATTGAATAAATCCATCTCTTTTGGGTTCAATGTCTATACCAATGCGTCTATTTTTAGGGAATAAGTCATAAAACACCCCATCGCCTGCACTTGGCTCTAAAAAAATAAAGTCATCTGGATTTTCGTATTTTTTAATCACTTCACAAGCTTTTTGGAAGCATTTTAAAGCCACACTAGGCTTAGTGAAATACTGATCTAGAACATTGCTAGAATTTTCTTTCATCTCATTGCCATTGACATAGCGTTTAGAGGTATCTTTAAACAAGGTTTGCATGAAAAAACTTTACTATAAAATCATAAAATTTAACGCTGATTTTTTTGATTGCTTAAAACCCTTAAACTATGCTTAAAAAAATCCTTAAAACTTAAAAATTTTCTTCTAAATACTTCGTGTGGATTTTTGCTTGCCTGAAATCCGCATTTTCAAGCATTTCAAGGTGGAAAGGAATGGTCGTTTTAATGCCTTCTACCTTAAATTCCTTTAAAGCCCTTTTCATCTTAGCGATCGCTCTTTCTCTGTTTTCACCCCACACAATGAGCTTGCCAATCATCGAATCATAGTGCGTAGGCACGACATAATTGGCATGCACATGCGAATCAAGACGCACATTCACCCCACCAGGGGCGATCCATCCGGTGATTTTACCCGGGCTTGGGTAGAATTTTTTAGGATCTTCTGCAGTGATTCGGCATTCTATCGCATGCCCTTTGAGAGAAAGGCTTTCTTGCTTGGGCAATTCTTCGCCTTGAGCGATTTTAATCATCCATTCAATGAGATTTAACCCGCTCACCATTTCGCTAATGGTGTGTTCCACTTGCAAACGAGTGTTCATTTCCATGAAATAAAAATCTTTCATGTTAGAATCAAGCAAAAATTCAAAAGTCCCCGCCCCCACATAGCCGATGTATTTAGCGGCCTTGATCGCTGTTTCTAGCAAACGCTTACGCACGCCCTCTTCTAAAACCACCGCCGGGGTTTCTTCAATGAGCTTTTGCTGGCGTCTTTGCACCGAGCAATCCCTTTCACCCACATGAATGACATTGCCATGCTTATCGGCTAGAATTTGGACTTCAATGTGCTTGGGCTTGTTGATGAATTTTTCTAAATACACGCTCCCATCGCCAAACGCGCTCAAAGCTTCCGTTTCTGCGGCTAAATAAAGATTTTTAAGCTTGGATTTATCTTCTACGACGCGCATCCCCCTTCCGCCCCCACCAGCAGCCGCTTTAATGATGACAGGGTAGCCGATTTTATCAGCGATTTCTTCAGCTTCTTGATAGCTTTTAAGCAACCCATCACTGCCCTCAATCACAGGCATGCCGGCTTCTTTCATCACGCTTTTGGCTTTGGATTTATCGCTCATTAAAGCCATGACTTTTGCACTCGGACCAATAAATTCTAAAGAATGGTGCGAGCAAATCTCTACAAAATTCTGGTTTTCACTCAAAAACCCATACCCGGGGAAAATCGCATCCGCTTCAAACAATTCCGCCGCACTAATAATGGCCGGGATATTCAAGTAACTCTCGCTAGATTTGGCTCCCCCTATACACACTTTTGCGCTAGCCGTATTGAGGTAGTGGGCGTCCTTGTCAGCGATAGAATAAATAGCTATGGATTCTTTACCCATTTCTTGAATGGTTTGGATCGCTCTTAAAGCGATCTCGCCTCTATTAGCGATCAAAATGCGCGAAAGCTCTTTTTTTTCTACCTTTTTATTTTCTTTATTCATGGGTTTTAAAGCTTTTCCACTTTGATGAGTTTCGTGCCGTATTCTACCGGCTGAGCGTCTCCCACTTCAACAGAAACCACCTTGCAAGGGTATTCCACTTCAATTTCATTCATGATTTTCATCGCTTCTACAATGCCCACGATTTGCCCTTTTTTAAGCGTATCGCCCGCTTTGACATAAGGCTCAGCCCCAGGGGAGGGCGCATGATAAAAAGTGCCTACCATAGGCGAAAGCACGAAATCTTCTTTTTTATCCACAATAGGGGTGCATACCATAGGCACAGGGGCTTGAGCGCTTGGCATGCTCGCTTCTACCATAATGGGGGCTTGGATGGAGGTTTGAGAATGAGCGGGACTTAGTGCATTTTTTTTCGCATAAGCGGATTCTTTATCCAAAACCAGTTCAAAATGCTCATGCTTTAATTTCAAATGCCCTAAATCAGAAGCTTTAAATTCTTTGATCAACTCTTCAATTTCAGAAAGGTTCATAACGATCTATTCCTTATATTATTTTAAAATATGCCACAAACACATAATCTTACTAACCATAAGCGTTTTTAGCAAAAAATTATTGTTATAATAACATAATTATTAACAAACTTTAAAGGCTTTGTGCGTATGGGATTGAAAGCGGATTCTTGGATTAAAAAAATGAGTTTAGAGCATGGCATGATTAGCCCTTTTTGCGAAAAGCAAGTCGGTAAGAATGTGATCAGCTATGGTTTGAGCAGTTATGGGTATGATATTAGAGTGGGGAGCGAGTTCATGCTCTTTGATAACAAAAACGCTTTGATTGACCCTAAAAACTTTGACCCTAACAACGCAACCAAAATTGATGCGAGTCAAGAGGGCTTTTTTATCTTGCCAGCTAACGCGTTCGCTCTAGCCCATACGATAGAGTATTTTAAAATGCCTAAAGACACTTTAGCGATTTGTTTAGGCAAAAGCACTTACGCTAGATGCGGGATTATTGTGAATGTTACGCCTTTTGAGCCGGAATTTGAAGGCTATATTACGATTGAAATTTCTAACACCACTAATCTACCGGCTAAAGTCTATGCCAATGAAGGGATTGCGCAAGTGGTGTTTTTACAAGGCGATGAAATGTGTGAGCAAAGCTATAAAGACAGAGGCGGTAAGTATCAAGGGCAAGTGGGCATCACTTTGCCTAAAATTTTAAAGTGATTTGAAGAAAGATAAAAGTGCTTATCCTTTGGGCGTTGTTTATTTTTAAATACAAACAATACCGCAATTTCTCAAAAATATATTATAATACGAAACTTCAGTTTGATTGAGTTACAGGCTCTTTGAGAACAAAACGCTAAACCATTTAGGAAAATACCATGCTAAGATTCGTTAGTAAAACGATTTGTTTGTCTTTAATCGGCTTGTTCAATCCTCTAGAAGCCTTTCAAAAACACCAAAAAGACGGCTTTTTTATAGAAGCCGGGTTTGAAACCGGGTTATTAGAAGGCACTCAAACTAAAGAAGAAACAACAGCTCAAAACACCCAAAAAATCTATGAAAACCCCCTAACCCACCCACAAACTAAAGAGCAACCCAAAGAACAAAACAAGAGCGATACGGCCACCCCCCAAAGCGTCTATGGGAGATACTACATCCTCCAAAGCACCATTTTAGAAAAAGCGACTGAGTTATTCACAGCGGCTAATATCAATGGCAACGGCTTAACTTTTTATTCTCAAAGCCCTGTGTATGTGATGGCATACAACAAGGATAATGCCGAGTTTGAAGGCTATGGCAATAACAGCGTGGTTGTGATACAAAACTTTCTGCCCTACAATTTAAACAATATTGAGCTGAGTTATACAGACGCTCAAGGCAAGGCAGTCAATTTAGGCGTGATAGAGACTATCCCTAAAGATTCTCAAATCATTCTGCCTGCAAGCCTGTTTAATAATTTTTCAAACGATTCATTATTCAACTCTGATGGCCTCCAACAACTTCAAACCACTACCACCCCCTTTTCTGACGCTAACACGCAGAGTTTGTTTGAAAAGCTCAGTCAAATCACGACTAATCTTCAAATGACTTATGAGAATACAGATCCGTTTTCTAGCGGCAACAACGATCCTAATGGCCCTCTTACTTCTCCTAAACCTCATTATGAATGCCCTGGTTATAAAAAGAGTTGTCAAGTCGCTTCGGTGTCTTTCACCCCACAAACCGCAGAAGAATTGACCAATTTAATGTTAGATATGATTGCGGTGTTTGACTCCAAATCTTGGGAAGAAGCCGTTTTAAACGCCCCTTTCCAATTTTCTAACAGCCCATCAGAGTGCGGTATTGATTACCCTAAATGCGTGAATCCCTTTAATAACGGGCTTGTTGATCCTAAAGATGAAAAATATGTGCTAACCCCAGAAGAAGTTATCAATAGTTATAGAGTCGCTAATGAGCTTACGGTGAACCTCTTGAATGCGGCCAAGGGGTTTTTAGGGCTAGGATCCCAACTAGGCAGCGCAAGCGCTCCTGGTGATAACGGCTTCAATCAAGGTGTTTTAGGGATAGCGCCTTTTGCCTTAAACCCTGAAAAATTGTTTGGCAAAAATTTGAATAAAGTGGCTATTTTGGCGTTAAGAGACATTATCCATGAATACGGCCATACTTTAGGTTATACCCATAACGGGAACATGACTTATCAAAGGGTGCGTTTGTGCCAAGAAGGAAACGGGCTAGAAGTGCGGTGTGAAGGCGGGCATGAAGTGGAGAAAAACGGGAAAGAAGAGCTGGAATTTAGCAACGGGCATGAAGTGCGAGACCATGATGGTTACACCTATGATGTTTGCTCTCGTTTTGGCGGCAAAAATCAGCCCGCTTTCCCTAGCGATTACCCCAATTCCATCTACACCAATTGCGCTCAAGTCCCTGCTGGGCTTATAGGGGTTACTACCGCTGTCTGGCAACAGCTCATCAATCAAAACGCCCTGCCCATTAATTTCGCTAATTTGAGCAGCCAAGCCAACTATTTAGACGCTAGTTTGAACGCAAGAGCCTTCGCTAGCTCTGTGTTTAACGCATTCAATCAAAGTTTTTTAACTTCTAGCGCCCAACAATCTTTTAGAAGCCCTATTTTAGGGGTTAATGTTAAAATAGGCTACCAACATTATTTCAACGACTATATAGGGTTAGCTTATTATGGTATCATCAAATACAACTACGCTCAAGCTAACGATGAAAAAATCCAGCAATTAAGCTATGGTGGGGGAATGGATGTGTTGTTTGATTTCATCACCACTTATACCAATAAAAAGCAAGGCAATCCCACTAAAAAAGTTTTTGCTTCCTCTTTTGGGGTGTTTGGGGGGTTAAGGGGCTTATACAATAGCTACTATGTTTTCAATCAAGTCAAAGGGAGCGGTAATTTAGATATAGTTACTGGGTTTAATTACCGCTACAAGCATTCTAAATATTCTATAGGCATTAGCGTTCCTTTAATCCAAAGCGGTATTAAAATCGCTTCTAATAATGGCATCTATGCGAACTCTGTTGTTTTGAATGAAGGGGGCAGCCATTTTAAAGTGTTTTTTAATTACGGGTGGATTTTTTAAATTTTAAAACTTTGCTTTACTTGAAGCTTTTTAGCAAAAAGTTAAGTTTTTAGAATTTGTTTTTAAAACTTTTGCGATACCTCCTAAATTTGCGCGATACTCGCTATAAACACGCATGCGCTCTCAGATTTTAGCACCATATCTAACGGGATGCGATAAATTTCACGCTCTTTAAAATACCCTCTTTCTTGCTCGCTAAAGCCCCCTTCAGGCCCTATGATAATACCCTTTTCAAAATCCGTGCTTGCAGGTAAGGTTTCGCCCTTAAAATCCAAAACGCTCGCCTTTGGGTAGGCGTTTAGCACCTCTTTAGTGTTTGAAAACACTTCCAATTCCATTAAAGCGCTCCTACCGCATTGCTCGCAAGAATGAATCAAAATCTTTTGAAAGCGCTCTAATTTGGCGCTGTCTATTTTTTCATTGCGTTGGCTAAAATCCGCATAGAATAAACTCAACTTGCTCACGCCTAACTGATTTAAAAAGGGTAGGATTTTTTCAATGCTTTTGATTTCAATCACGCTTAAAATCAAATGCGTTTTTTTACTAGCCATAACCTCTAACGCTTGCGCGCCCACCAGCCTTAAAAGGGCATGTTTTTTAGTGATTTCTGCATGCTCATAGGTGTATAAAAAGCCGTCTTTTAAATTCCTTAAATCCAAACGACTCGCGCTTTTGATACGCCTTGAGCGGTATAAATGGATATAACTCTCGCCTTCTATTTTTAAAGTAGGTTCTTTGGCTAAAGGGTGGTAGACAAAACGCATTCAAAGGCCCATTAACACAACAATAAGAATCGTTTCTAAAAAATACAGGATTTTAGCTTTTTTGATATAGGCTTCCATCCGTTCTTTTTTAGTGATGGCGAATTTCACGCTTTTATGGCGTTTGATTTCTGCAATAAGCATCAACAACAACCCCAAAAGCATGGCAACAGCGCTAAAAGAAAATTCAAATTGCTGCATCGCCCAAATAAAAATCCCGCTCAAAAGAGCGATGCTTAAAAGAATGTAAATCGCTGGCATGACAAGATAGATTTTTTTGTTCAATTGGATGAAATTCTTTTCTTTAAAAAGGGTGTAAAGATTGATCATAAAGGCTAGGGCAAGCAAAGCGGCAAAAAAGGCATGGACAAGCAAGGATTGAGCCATCACAGAAGAATCTTGTGTATTTAATGCTTGCAAACTCATCTCTAACATTAACTTCTTTCTAACGATTTATTTTTTATTAATCGTTTTATTTTAGCATGCACTAATGAATTTGATCAATGAAAAGCTTAATAATTTAGAAAATAACGCCATAAAATCCCCTAAAGAAGCGGTCGTTCTTTTGAATATGGGAGGGCCTAACAGCCTTTATGAAGTGGGGGTGTTTTTAAAAAACATGTTTGATGACCCCTTTATCCTTACCATTAAAAATAATTTCATGCGTAAAATGGTGGGTAAAATGATCGTCAATAGCCGCATAGAAAAATCCAAAAAAATCTATGAAAAATTAGGGGGCAAATCCCCTTTAACGCCTATCACATTCGCCCTTACAGAGCGTTTGAACGAATTGGATCCTTCTCGCTTTTACACTTATGCGATGCGTTATACCCCCCTTATGCGTCTATGGTCTTGCAAGATTTAGCTTTAAAAGAGGTAGAAAGCTTGGTGTTTTTTTCCATGTATCCGCAATATTCTAGCACGACCACCCTTTCTAGTTTCAATGACGCTTTTAACGCCCTAAAATCCTTAGAAACTTTCCGCCCCAAAGTGCGAGTCATAGAACGCTTTTATGCTGACAACAAGCTTAATGAAATCATTTTGAACACGATTTTAAGCGCCCTAAACAACCGCAAAAGCCAGGACTTTGTCTTAATCTTTTCCGTCCATGGCTTACCTAAAAGCGTTATTGATGCCGGCGATACTTACCAGCAAGAATGCGAACACCATGTGAGCTTGTTAAAAGAGTTGATACAGCAAAAAAATATCCCTTTTAAAGAAGTTTTACTCTCTTACCAATCCAAATTAGGGCCTATGAAATGGCTAGAGCCAAGCACTGAAGAATTGATAGAAAAACACCGCAAGTCTCATGTTATCATCTATCCTTTGGCTTTCACGATTGACAATTCTGAAACGCTCTATGAATTAGACATGCAATACCGCTTGATGGCAGAGCGCTTGGCAATTAAGGAATATTTAGTTTGCCCATGTTTAAACGATTCCATAGAATTTGCAAAATTTATCATTGAATTAGTGAAAAACCTTAAAAGTGAGTGAAATTTGCATAAAAAACGATTATTATAGTAAAATACCGAGTTTTCAAATCTATTAAAAAATAAAGGTTATTACATGTTTTCACTCTCTTATGTTTCTAAGAAATTTTTAAGCGTGTTGCTATTGATTTCGCTGTTTTTAAGCGCTTGCAAGTCCAACAATAAGGACAAGTTAGATGAAAATCTTTTAAGCTCTGGCTCTCAAAGCTCCAAAGAATTGAACGATGAGCGAGACAATATAGACAAAAAGAGCTACGCCGGTTTAGAAGATGTTTTTTTAAACAACAAGTCTATTAGCCCTAACGATAAATACATGCTTTTAGTTTTTGGCCGTAATGGTTGCTCCTATTGTGAAAGGTTTAAAAAAGATCTCAAGAATGTCAAAGAATTGCGCGACTATGTTAAAGAGCATTTTAGCGCTTACTATGTCAATATCAGCTATTCTAAAGAGCATGATTTTAAAGTCGGCGATAAGGATAAAAATGATGAAAAAGAAATCAAAATGTCCACAGAAGAATTAGCACAAATTTATGCCGTCCAATCCACCCCTACGGTTGTTTTATCCGATAAAACCGGTAAAACCATCTATGAATTGCCCGGCTATATGCCCTCCACACAATTTTTAGCCGTGTTAGAATTTATCGGCGATGGGAAGTATCAAGACACGAAAAACGATGAGGATCTCACTAAAAAATTAAAGGCTTACATCAAGTATAAAACCAACCTTTCTAAGAGCAAGTCCAACTAGGGAATGAGAATGAAAAACCTTAAGAGCTTGCTCTCTTTTTTGTTCGCTTCTTTTTGGGTCGCTATCCCTTTAATCGCGCTCTATGCCTTAGCGTGCGCGATAGCCACTTTTATAGAAAACGATTACGGCACGAGCGCGAGTAAGGCGATTGTGTATAACACCCCTTGGTTCAATTTCTTGCATGCGTATTTGTTGGTGGTTTTAATAGGCACATTCATTAAATCTAAAGCTTTGGAGCGCAAAAGGTATGCGAGCCTTTTTTTCCACAGCTCTTTGATTTTCATCATTTTAGGGGCAGCCATCACGCGTTTTTTTGGCGTAGAAGGGCTTATGCATGTGCGAGAAAATAGCGCACAAAGCTCTTTTGAAAGCGCGGACACTTACCTTAATATCACCCTAAACGACGAAAAAAAACTTTCTTTAAAAACGCCTTTAACTTTTTATTATTCCAAACGATTAAAACCCATTCATGCCACTTTAGATCACAAGCCTTTGATTTTAGAACCTTTAGAGATCTACAAGCAAAACGCCATTAAAAAAGATGACGCTACTATTTTAGTGTTAAAAGCGACCTATAATGGCGTGAGCCACAAATTCAACCTTATTAAAAACAACAGGAATGAAGGCATAGAAGAAAGCGAGATGTTTAAAGACGACAAGCTCTCTTTAAGTTTTGGATCCGCTTACATTGAATTGCCCTTTCAAATCAAACTGAAGCGTTTTGAATTAGAGCGTTACGCCGGCTCTATGAGCCCTTCATCTTACGCTTCAGAAGTGGAAGTTTTGAAACTGGATAACACTTTAATCAAACCTTATAGGATTTTTATGAACCATGTTTTAGATTATGAAGGCTATCGATTTTTCCAATCTTCCTATGATACGGATGAAAAAGGCACGATCCTTTCTGTCAATAAAGACCCGGGTAAAATCCCCACTTATTTAGGGTATGCGATGCTTATTTTGGGGGCTTTGTGGTTGCTTTTGGATAAAAACGGGCGTTTTTTAAAGCTTTCACGCTTTTTAAAATCCCAACAAGTTGCTAGTTTCTTGCTCGCTTTAATTCTAGTCAGCCCTTTTGCTTCTTCGTTCGCCAATGAAGGCCAAATTGACATGCATGGGGGCAAAAGCGCTAAAATTGAGCGACAAAGCGTAGAAAATTCCACTAATAAAGAAGATTCTAAAAGTGCGATTTTAGAGCGTTTGAAACGTTTAAGAGAGTATTCCAAAGACCATTTAAAAGCCTTTCAAAGGCTTCAAGTCCAGGATTTTGACGGGCGTATCAAACCTTTAGACACTATTAGCATTGAATACATTCATAAGATTTTAAAAAAAGATGATTTTCAAGGGCTAAACGCCATGCAGGTGCTTTTAGGGATCATGTTTTTCCCCAATGATTGGCGCAGTATTAAGATGATTTACACTTCTAGTAAAGCCTTAAGAAAGCTTATTGGCACGCCTTTAGATGAGAGTCGTATCGCTTTTAGAGATGTGTTTGATAGCCGTGGGTATAAATTAAAAAATCTGGTTGAAGAAGTCAATCAAAAATCCCCTAACGCGCGCAACGAATTGGATAAAGATGTCTTAAAAGTAGATGAACGCATCAACTTAGTTTATACGCTTTTTAGCGCTCAATTTTTACGCATTTTCCCTAGCGATAAAACCACCGCTTGGCTCTCGCCCATTGAAGCGATCAACAGCCCTAATAAAGAAATTTCAAGCGTGGCAACGGAGTTTTTAAAAAATATTTTTAACGGGTTTGATGACGCTTTAAAAACCAATCAATGGGATAAAGTAGAAAAAACCCTAAAAGATTTAAGCATTTACCAACAAGAGCATGCCAAAAACCTCTATTTACCCTCTTCTAAAGTGGATTCTGAAATTTTTTTAAACCACACCAATTTTTTTAACAGCCTGACTTTGCCTTATATCCTTCTTGGGTTATTGCTTTTTATCGTTGTGATCAGCTCTCTGGTTAAAAACACGATTCCAAATATTTGGCTCACTAAAATCCTTTATATCGCTATTTTGCTTTGCGCGATCGCTCATTCTATGGGGCTTGTTTTGCGCTGGTATGTGAGCGGGCATTCGCCTTGGAGCAACGCTTATGAGTCCATGCTTTATATCGCATGGGCTTCTGTTATCGCAGGGTTTGTTTTACGCTCCAAACTCGCGCTATCGGCCTCTAGCTTTTTAGCCGGTATCGCGCTTTTTGTGGCTCATTTAGGCTTTATGGACCCTCAAATCGGCCCTTTAGTGCCGGTGTTAAAATCCTATTGGCTCAATATCCATGTCTCTGTCATCACCGCTAGTTATGGCTTTTTGGGCTTGTGTTTTGTGCTAGGGATTTTGAGTTTGGTTTTGTTTATTTTGCGCAAACAAGGGCGTTTCAATTTGGACAAAACCATCCTCTCTATTAGCGCTATCAATGAAATGAGCATGATTTTAGGCCTGTTCATGCTCACGGCCGGGAATTTCTTAGGCGGGGTGTGGGCGAATGAATCTTGGGGGCGCTATTGGGGGTGGGACTCTAAAGAAACCTGGGCGTTGATTTCTATTTGCGTCTATGCTTTAATCTTGCATTTGCGTTTTTTAGGCTCTCACAATTGGCCCTTTATTTTAGCGAGCAGCAGCGTGCTAGGGTTTTATTCGGTTTTAATGACTTATTTTGGCGTGAATTACTACCTTTCTGGCTTGCACAGCTATGCCGCAGGCGATCCCTTGCCTATCCCTACTTTCTTATACTTTTTGGTAGCGATACCTTTCGCTCTCGTGATTTTGGCGTATTTCAAACGCCATTTGAGTTTGCCTAAATTGGTTTAAAGGATAACCATGTTTCAGCCCCTATTAGACGCCTTTATAGAAAGCGCTTCCATTGAAAAAATGGCCTCTAAATCTCCCCCCCCCTAAAAATCGCTGTGGCGAATTGGTGGGGAGATGAAGAAATTAAAGAATTTAAAAAGAACATTCTTTATTTTATCCTAAGCCAACGCTACACAATCACCCTCCACCAAAACCCCAACAAACCCTCAGATCTAGTTTTTAGCAATCCCCTTGGAGCAGCCAGAAAAATCTTATCCTATCAAAACACTAAAAGGGTGTTTTACACTGGTGAAAACGAAGTCCCTAATTTCAACCTCTTTGATTACGCCATAGGCTTTGATGAATTGGATTTTAACAATCGTTATTTGAGAATGCCTTTATATTATGATAGGCTACACCATAAAGCCGAGAGCGTGAATGACACCACTGCGCCTTACAAGATTAAAGACAACAGTCTTTATGCTTTAAAAAAACCCTCCCATCATTTTAAAGAAAACCACCCCCATTTATGCGCAGTGGTGAATGATGAGAGCGATCCTTTGAAAAGAGGGTTTGCGAGCTTTGTCGCAAGCAACCCTAACGCCCCTATAAGGAACGCTTTCTATGACGCTTTAAATTCTATAGAGCCAGTTACTGGGGGAGGGAGCGTGAAAAACACTTTAGGCTATAACGTCAAAAACAAGAGCGAGTTTTTAAGCCAATACAAATTCAACCTGTGTTTTGAAAACACTCAAAATTATGGCTATGTAACTGAAAAAATCATTGACGCTTATTTCAGCCACACCATTCCTATTTATTGGGGGAGTCCTAGCGTGGCGCAAGATTTTAACCCTAAGAGTTTTGTAAACGTTTGTGATTTTAAAAACTTTGATGAAGCGATTGATTACGTGAGATACTTGCACACGCACCCAAACGCCTATTTAGACATGCTCTATGAAAACCCTTTAAACACCCTTGATGGGAAAGCTTACTTTTACCAAGATTTGAGTTTTAAAAAAATCTTAGATTTTTTTAAAACGATTTTAGAAAACGATACGATTTACCACAAATCCTCAACATCTTTCATGTGGGAGCGTGATCTGCATAAGCCGTTAGTATCCATTGATGATTTGAGGGTTAATTATGATGATTTGAGGGTTAATTATGATGATTTGAGAATTAATTATGATGATTTGAGAATTAATTATGATGATTTGAGAATTAATTATGAGCGCCTTTTACAAAACGCTTCACCTTTATTAGAACTCTCTCAAAACACCTCTTTTAAAATCTATCGCAAAGCTTATCAAAAATCCTTACCCTTGCTATGTGCCATAAGGAAGTGGGTTAGAAAATAGGTTTGTAAAACCAATCAAACCCCTTGCGCTATCATCGCCGACGCTACTTTTCTAAAACCAGCGATATTAGCCCCTAAAACAAAATTAGTAGGGTCTTTAAACTCTTTAGCGGTTTGAGAAACATTCTTATAAATCTCTTTCATGATGTGGTGCAATTTCGCATCCACCACTTCAAAACTCCAAGGGTGCATGCTCGCATTTTGCGCCATTTCCAAGCCGCTCACGCTCACCCCCCAGCATTAGCCGCCTTGCCTATGCCATAAGAAATCTTAGCCTGCAAAAACAATTCAATCGCTTCATTGCTTGAGGGCATGTTCGCCCCTTCAGCCACGCATTTGCACCCGTTAGAAAGGAGGGTTTTAGCGTCTAAAACGCTCAATTCATTCTCGGTCGCGCTAGGAAAAGCCGCAAAACAAGGCACATGCCATATAGCATTCCCCCTTTGGGGTAATTTTCTATGGGGGTGTATTTCGCGCTTGGTTTTTGTAGGGCGTATTCTTTGATCCTCCCACGACGCGCTTCTTTAATCTCTTTCAAAAGCTCTAAATCAATGCCGTCTTTATCATAAATCATGCCATTAGAATCGCTCGCCGTTACCGGTTTAGCCCCTATTTGAAGCAATTTTTCAATGGTATAAATAGCGACATTACCGCTCCCAGAAACGCTGCAAACCTTACCCTCTAAAGAGCTGTTCCTTTCTTGCAGCATTTCTTCAGCAAAATACACGCACCCATAACCGGTAGCTTCTTTTCTGCACAAGCTCCCCCCATAAGTGAGCCCCTTACCGGTCAATACGCCCTCAAAACGATTGACTAATTTTTTATATTGCCCAAACAGATAGCCAATCTCTCTTTCGCCCACTCCAATATCCCCGGCTGGCACATCAGTCGTGGCTCCAATATGGCGGTATAATTCATTCATGAACGCCTGGCAAAAACGCATGATCTCATGCTCGCTCTTCCCTTTAGGGTCAAAATCGCTCCCCCCTTAGCGCCCCCCATAGCCAAAGTGGTGAGCGAATTTTTCAACACTTGCTCAAAGCCTAAAAACTTGATCACGCTTTCATTCACGCTAGGGTGGAATCTCAAGCCCCCCTTATAAGGGCCAATAGCCGAATTGAATTCAACCCTACACCCCCGATTGACTTGGATTTGATGGTTATCATCTAGCCAACACACCCTAAAAAAAATCTCCCTTTCAGGCTCAATCAAACGCTCTAAAATCGCATGCTTTTCATAGCTTTTATCGCTGTCTAAAAGGGGTTTTAACGAAGTGATAGCTTCATAGACGGCTTGATGGAACTCTTTTTGATAGGGGTATTTTTTCTGTAAAGATTGGAGAATTTTTTCAACATACATGAGCGGCATCCTTTATTGTTTTTAAGTGTTTTTATTGTAACACTAAAAGGGTAATTAAGTTTTAACCTTATTTTAAAAAACTTTTTAAAACGCCCACAAACCCTCTATCAAAGCCGCTCAAATCCTTGTAAAACTTTGCATCATAACCGCAAAACTCCAAGCATTCTTTCAAGCTTTTTAACTGGTCATACCCCATTTCACAAGCCAAAAAAGGGATTTTTAATTCAGCAGCTAAAAAAACGATTTCTTTTAAGATTTCATCGCCTTTAACCCCCCCAAAAAGGGCTTTGTGCGGTTCTTTAAGGACGGATTTTTCCAAAGGATAACCTCTAGCGATATAGGGCGGGTTAGAGACAAGCATTTCTATCGTTGGCATGCGATCCCAAAGGCGCGTTTGTTTTAAAAAAACACGCTCTTTTAAATTAAAGCGTTCAATGTTTTTTAACGCCACTTCTAAAGCTCTTGGTGAAATATCGCTCGCATAAATAGAGAGATTGGGGTTTTCTAAAGCCAAACTAACAGACACGCATCCGCTCCCTATACCGATTTCGCCTATTTCTTTTAAATGGTATTGAGAAATAATATCAAGGGCTTTTTGGACTAAAATCTCGGTTTCAGGCCGTGGGATTAAAACATGCTCATTCACAAAAAAAGAACGCCCATAAAAATCACAGCTTCCTAATAAATACTCTATGGGGCAGTCATTCAATCGCTTTCCTACCAATTCAAAAAAGCATGCTTCTTCTTCGTGGTTTAACTCTAAATGGGCATGCGTGTGCAAAAAAACCCTTTCTTTTTGCAAGACAAAGCCTAATAAAATTTCAGACTCCAAGCCCCCCCTAAAGCCTTTTGGCGATAATTCTTTTTTGGCTTTATTTAGGGCTTGTGAAAGGGTCATTCAATTTCATAATCCAAAGCTTTCAAGCGTTCTAATAGGGGCGGGTGGGTGAAATGCAAGAAAACATAAAAAGGGTGCGAATAGGGGAACGCTTTATTCTCGCTCATAATAGACACTAACGCTTTGGCTAAAACCTCTTTAGAGCTTAAACTCGCCCCAAACTTGTCCGCATTGTATTCGTTCTTTCGGCTAAAAAACCCGATCAAAGGCATGGCGTAAAAGGAAAACACCGGCAAAAACAAGAGTAAAATCGTAATCAAACTCGCTGGCGTTTGTGAGACATTAAAGCCTTCAAAAACAATCGGTGGCAAATGAGCGATCAAAGCAAAAACAAGAGCGAGCAAGCCTCCCATAATCCCTAAACTTTTCAACAAATCCTTATTTTTAAAATGCCCTAATTCATGCCCCAAAATGGCTAAAAGCCCTTCTGTCCCAACTTTAGAGATCAAAGTATCAAACAACACCACCCGCTTGTTTTTACCCAAACCCCCAAAATACGCATTCAAACGCCCGTCCCTCTTGCTAGCGTCCATCACAAAAATGCCTTGAGATTTAAAACCCACCTTATCCATCATGCCCTCAATTTGACTCTCTAAATCCCTATTGTTCAAGGGGGTGAATTGGTTGAAAAGCTGAGCGATTTTAGGGTAAAAAAGATTAGCTAATATCATAAAAACAAACACGACAAAAAACGAGCTAATCTCCCAATGTTCCACATGTTCAATGATCATAATAAGAGTGTAAATCAACAACAACCCCACGCTTAAAGTGAGCGATAACCCTTTGAAAAAATCCTTGAAAAACAACGACAAGCTCACCTTAGAAAAGCCAAATTCTTTATCCAAATGCATGGTGGTGTAGTAGCTAATGGGTAAAGCTAAAACGCTTTGAATCGCTAAAAACAACAAAGCAAACACCAAGTAGCCTAGCGTTTCAGGAAGGTTTAAATAATGCGTGAGATCTTCTAAATGCGTCAAACCAAAAAAGACCCACCCAGCAAAGATGATTCCGTCTAAAATTTGAGAAATAATGGATAATTGCATTTTCCTAATGGCATAATGACCCGCTTCTTCATAATCTTTTTGTGGGAGCAAAACAGGCTTCTCGCAGAGCTTTTGACGGATAAATTTCAATTGCAAAATATCGCCTACAATGTAAGGAGTCGTAAAAAAGAGCAAATAAAAAATACAAATTATCATATCTATCCATATGTCAAACATGTTCCAAACTCCTTTCTCCATTAAATTTACCAATAAAAGTGTAGGAATTATAACAATTTTTCAAAAATTTACCATAAAATTAAATAAGTATGGTAGAAAAAAGAGGCTGTTTTTGAGCGTTTTTAATCCAATCGTAAAAAGCTGTGTTATCCAACCCGCTATCAATAAAAAGGTCCGTCATGCCCTATTCTTTTAAAAAGCGTTTTTTAATCGTTTACGCCATTTCTACCTTGCTTTTAGTGGGGGTTTTGTTAGCGTTATTTTTCTTTTATGCGAAAAATAACCTTTTAGAAAACACCCAAATACGCATGCAATACACCGCTGATGCGATCGCTAAAAGCCTTTTAGAGTTGGATAATGCCTCTTCTTTAGAGCCTTTAAAAATCTTAGAAGAACGATTCAAAAACACCCCCTTTGTCTTATTAGACGCAGACAACCAAGTCAAGTTTTCTAATATCGGGGCGTTTGTGGCCTCTTTTAAAAATGACGCCTTGATCAAAACCCCTTATTTTGCACTTAAAAAACAGGGTTTTTACCTCACAGACAGCGCCCCAACTAACCGCTTAGGGGTTTCTAAAATCATTATTGCAGAAGAAGAAATTCAAAAAAATTTTATCCCCCTTTATAAAATGATAGGCTATGTGTTTTTGGGTGCGAGTTTGTTTGTCGCGCTAATAGCTAGGTGGCTTTATCAAATCCAATAAAACTATAGATTTGTTTTCATCAAATAGGGATAGCTAAAACGATTACTTTTCCACCAACACAGGCTTATTTTTAAAGCTTTTAAGCGCATTTTCAAGCTGTTTTAGGGCTTCTTCTTTCGTTTTATAAGGGCCAATCAAATAATGCGTGAGGGAGTCTTTTTTCTTTATTTGGTAAGGGAAAGTTTTGAGCGTTTGCAAAAAATCCTTACTGGGCGCGTTCAAAAAAGCCCCAATTTGCAAGTAATACCCTTTAGGGATACTCGTATCTTTTAAGCTGGGTTTTACTAAGCTCTTTTTATTTTCGTTTTTAGGCGGCTCTTTTGTTAAAGGTTGGGATTGCTTAGTGGCAACCTCTTGTTTATGGGCTTTCTTGATTTTTCTTTTCACCTTTTTGCTTTCTATATAAAAATCATATAAATCATGGATTCTTTGCTTCACATAAGCTTCATAGCAATTCTTATAAATCGGGCTATTTTCAATAGAAGCTTTGGGGCTTATTAGCATAACCAACGCCACGCATTCTTCATGGGCGACTTTGAGCCATTCTTCTTCGCTTTGCTCTAGGATTTCTTTGATTTTAGGGAACTCATACTGCGTGCCTTTTCCCATATTTTCTAACATTTTGATAAGTTCTTCATGGACTTGATCGAGCCTTAATTGGATAGGGGGTAAATTTTTGGGCGTATTTTGAACGCTTTTAAGATCCGCTTTTTTGTCCTCTAAACCAACAGTGTTTCTTAAAAAGAGGAAAACCAACAACAGAGTCATTTTTAATATACTTTTTTGCATTCACCACTCCCATGTCAAGCTTTCTGTCTTATTGCTTTATGGTAATCAAAAATAATACTAAATACCGCCATAAGAATGGTTTAAAAACATGGGGTTTTAGTTACTTTAATTTTATAGTAAAAGCCATTACCTTAAGGGGATAGGGGTATTTTGCGATAATTTAATAGCTTTGATATAATAACTTTTGAAAACCATGAAAGGCTTATGATGCAATCTTTAAGTTTATTAAACCAATTGGGCACTAAAATTGATGAATTGATTGAAAAAATCCAAAAACAAGAAGAAGAGTTGAACGCTTTACGCCAAGCAAACACCACCCTGAATGCGCAAAATGAAGAAAAAGACATTCAAATCGCTATTTTATACGATGAATTGAGCGCTAAAGATAAGGGTATTCAAGGTCTTTATGACAAAATCTCTGATTTATTGTCATAAACCATTAAAAACATGTCTTTAGAAAACGATAGTTTAGAAATCACTTATTTAGGCAAACGCTATAAAATCTCTCTCAATAACACCTTTAGCGATGAGATGAAACGCACCCTAAAGGAGCGTTTCCATAACCAAGAATTAAACGCCTTAGAGCTTTTGAAGGATTATTTGCATGAAAGTTGTCAAAACGAGTATTTGCATAATGAACTCCAAAAGCTTTTAGAAAAAATCTCATCATGTTCTATCACTTGATCGCTCCTTTAAAAAATAAAACCCCCCCTTTAACTTACTTTTCTAAAGAGCGACACCTTAAAGGAGCGTTAGTCAATATCCATTTAAGGAATAAAACGCTTTTGGGCGTCGTTCTTGAAGAAGTTTCAAAACCCTCTTTTGAATGCCTAGAATTGGAAAAAACCCCTTATTTTTTACTCCCTTTTCAAATGGAGCTCGCTATTTTTATCGCTCAATATTACTCGGCTAATCTTTCTTCAGTCTTAAGCCTTTTCACCCCTTTTAAAGAATGCGATTTAGTGGGGTTAGAAAAAATTGAGCCTACCCTCAATGTTTTAAGCCAAACGCAAACCAACGCTTTAAAAGAATTGCAAAAACATTCAGCAAGCTTGCTCTTTGGCGATACGGGTAGCGGGAAAACCGAGATTTATATGCATGCAATCGCTCAAACTTTAGAGCAAAAAAAAAGCGCTTTGTTGTTAGTGCCAGAAATCGCTCTCACCCCTCAAATGCAACAACGCCTTAAAAGGGTCTTTAAAGAAAATTTAGGCTTGTGGCATAGCAAACTCTCTCAAAATCAAAAAAAACAATTTTTAGAAAAGCTTTATTCGCAAGAAATCAAATTAGTGGTAGGCACACGAAGCGCGTTGTTTTTGCCCCTTAAGGATTTGGGTTTGATCATTGTAGATGAAGAGCATGACTTTTCTTATAAATCCCATCAAAGCCCTATGTATAACGCTAGGGATTTATGCTTGTATTTATCCCATAAATTCCCTATTCAAGTGATTTTAGGCTCTGCTACGCCAAGTTTGAATAGTTACCAACGCTTTAAAGATAAGGCTTTAGTGCGCTTAAAGGGGCGCTACACCCCCACGCAAAAAAACATTATTTTTGAAAAAACCGAGCGTTTTATCACGCCCAAACTCCTAGAAGCGCTAAAACAGGTCCTAGACAAAAACGAGCAAGCCATTATTTTTGTGCCTACAAGGGCTAATTTTAAAACCTTGCTGTGCCAAAATTGTTACAAAAGCGTTCAATGCCCCTTTTGCAGCGTGAATATGAGTTTGCATTTAAAGACCAACAAACTCATGTGCCATTATTGCCATTTTTCAAGCCCTATCCCTAAAATTTGCAGCGCGTGTCAAAGCGAAGTTTTAGTGGGTAAAAGGATAGGCACCATGCAAGTGTTGAACGAGTTAGAAGGCCTTTTGAAAGGCGCTAAAATAGCGATTTTGGATAAAGATCACACCAGCACGCCAAAAAAACTCCACAATATTTTAAACGATTTCAACGCTCAAAAAACGAATATCTTAATCGGCACTCAAATGATAAGCAAAGGGCATGATTACGCTAAAGTGAGTTTAGCGGTTGTTTTAGGCATAGACAATATCATTAAATCTAATAGTTATAGGGCTTTAGAAGAAGGCGTGTCGTTACTTTATCAAATCGCTGGGAGGAGCGCTAGGCAAATTTCTGGCCAAGTGTTCATTCAAAGCACCGAAACCGATCTATTAGAAAATTTCTTAGAAGATTATGAAGATTTTTTACAATACGAATTGCAAGAAAGGTGCGAACTCTACCCGCCTTTTTCAAGGCTGTGTTTGTTGGAGTTTAAGCATAAAAACGAAGAAAAAGCCCAACAATTGAGCTTAAAAGCCTCTCAAACCCTTTCTTTGTGTTTAGAAAAGGGCGTAACGCTCTCCAATTTCAAAGCCCCCATTGAAAAAATCGCTTCTTCTTATCGCTACCTTATTTTATTGCGCTCCAAAAACCCTTTAAGCCTAATCAAAAGCGTGCATGCGTTTTTAAAATCCGCCCCTAGTATCCCTTGCAGCGTGAACATGGATCCTGTGGATATTTTTTAAAACATTTAAGTTTTATATCTTATTTTAAAAAACTCATGTTTGATATATTATTTTAAAAAACTTAAGTTTTTCTGGCGGCTAACAGCGTGAAATTCACCCATTTAAACACCGCTTCCACATGCTTAAACCCCACGCTTTCTAAAAGCGCGATATTTTCTTTTAAACTATAAGGCACAAGCACATTTTCTAACGCTTCCCTTTTGAAAGCGATTTCATTGTGGCTGTAGCCTTGATTCTGTTTATAAAGGTAGTATAGCTCTATCATTTGCTTGTCTAATATCCGATCTTCGCTCATGATCTTTTCGCCCACCAATAAAACCCCATTCAACGCAAGGCTGTTATAAATCTTTTTGAGCAACACCTCTCTTTGCATGGGGCGGACAAATTGCAACACAAAAAGCAATGAAAACGCGCTCGCTTCTTTAAACTCAACCTCTAAAAAATCCATGCATTCAAAACGGACATTGTTAAAATCTTTTAATTTTTCTTGCGCTTTTTTGAGCATGGGCATGGAATTGTCAATCCCTACAAGCTCAATATCTTGTTGGATTTGCCGGTTAAGCGCGATAAAAAAGTTTCCGGTAGAACAGCCCAAATCATAAATCAAGGGCTTAGGCAAGGGCTTAGGCAAGGATTTAGGATTGATATTTTCTTTTAAATTTTGAGCGATAAAATACGCTCCCAGATTCAACATTTCATGATAATAGGGGATGGAACGCTCCAGCATGTCGTCAAAAACATGGGCGACTTTCTCATCAAAACAAAAGCGTTTGTTTAGGGATTGATTAAACAGAGTGTCTTTCATTCAAAAAAGAAGCGTGGTTTAAAAATCTTTAAACCACAATAGCCGTGTAACGCTTAAGCTTTTTTATGCACCAACTCATTGATGTAGTAATCCACTGAGCCTAAGCCTTCTTTTTTCGCCCACTCATAGCATTGAGAAACAAAATGCCAATTAATATGCCCATAGAATTTTTCCAAATACACAGGGCGTGCGTTTTTGTGGTCAATATAATAAGCATGCTCCCACACATCCACCACTAAAAGCGGCACTTTTTTATCCGTAACCGGGGTTTGAGCGTTGCTGGTTTGAATGATTTCAATTTTTTGAGTGTCTGAATTATACGCTGCCCAATTCCAACCAGAGCCAAACAAAGTGGTCGCGCTCTTAATGAAGTCTTCTTTAAATTTTTCCAACGATCCGAAATCTTTTTCTAAAGCCCCTTTTAACTCATCGCTTAGGGCAGTCGCTTTTGGGCTTAGGCAATCCCAATAAAAATCGTGGTTGTAAATTTGAGCGGCGTTATTGAACACGCCTCCGCTAGACTTCGTCAAAATAGCAAACAAAGAACTTTTCTCAAAATCCGTGCCTTTGATGAGATTGTTCAAATTATTCACATAAGTTTGATGGTGTTTCCCATGGTGGAAATCAAACGCTACAGGGCTTAAAAAATCTCCCATGCTGTCTTTAGCAAAAGGCAACTCTCGTAATGTAAACATGTTTTCTCCTTGTGATCAGATAGCCGTATTGTAATCATTTTTTAATACTTTTTGGTAAATCTTTTCTTAAAAATTAAATCGTTATGCAAATTTTATGGATTTTAAGAGGTTTTTTAAAATGAAAACGACTTTTTAAACAAATTCTTTTTAAATTTGTTAAAAGTTAATTTTAATTGACTATTATTCTAACGCAATATAGCAATTCAATTAGAAAGGATTTAACCATGCAAAAAGTTACTTTTAAAGAAGAAACATATCAGTTAGAAGGGAAAACCTTAAAAGTGGGCGATAAAGCCCCTGATGTGAAATTGGTCAATGGCGATTTGCAAGAAGTCAATTTGTTGAAGCAGGGCGTGCGTTTTCAGGTCGTTAGCGCGCTTCCTAGTTTAACCGGATCGGTTTGCTTGCTCCAAGCCAAACACTTCAATGAGCAAGCCGGCAAACTGCCTTCTGTGAGTTTTAGCGTTATTTCTATGGACTTACCTTTTTCTCAAGGGCAAATTTGCGGTGCTGAAGGCATTAAGGACTTAAGAATCTTAAGCGATTTTAGGTATAAGGCTTTTGGGGAAAATTACGGCGTGCTGTTGGGCAAAGGCTCTTTTCAAGGCTTACTCGCTCGATCGGTGTTTGTTCTTGATGATAAGGGAGTGGTTATCTATAAAGAAATCGTTCAAAATATTTTAGAAGAGCCCAATTATGAAGCGCTTTTAAAAGTGTTGAAATAGGAAATCCTTAAAAAGGAGGGGGCTACAATTTAGTGAATCTCAACGCAAAAAGCCCCACTTATTAAAAAGCGTTGGTGATAAAAACTAAAAAATGAGAGATTCTTTTTAATCCACTTAAAAAAGTTTCACGCTATTTTTAAAAGAAAAGATTAAAAAAGACTCTGTTGTCAATCAAACATTACCGCTTGATTAAAATCAAGCTTTTAATGGAATAAATCTTTCTCAAAACCCATAAGGGTTTGATAGAAAAGGTTTTTAAAAGTCTTTTTTTAAGATTTCTTCCACTCTTAAAATGGTTACAAGTCTGTCGTTTTGTTTCCCAATGCCATAGGTTAAATTGTTGTTATCGCTCAAAGTTTCTGGCACCGGATCAATATCCGTTTGCTTGATGCGAATGGCTTCAGTCAAGCGATCTATGAAAAATCCAGCGATCTGATCGTTATGGCGCACCACCAAATAACGAGTGTCTTTATTTTGCTTTTCAGCTTTCAAGCCAAATTTTAAACGCAAACTGATCAACGGGAAGACATTACCCCTTAAATTGAACACACCAAGCACATAGTTTGGGGTTTCAGGGACTCGTGTGTAACCAATGGGTTTGACGATTTCTAAAATATTCAAAATGGGAATGGCGTATTCTTCATCGCCAATAATAAAGCCGATGAATTGTAAAATTTCTTCATTGTCTTCTGGTTTGGAACCTGCATTAGCTTCTTTTTGTCTTTCAAATAAATCTTTTAATTGGTTGCTCACGATTCGCCTCCTTCTAATTTAATGCTGCGTTTCACTACGGTGGTTAAATACTCACCGCTATAAGGTTTGGTGATGTATTCAGTCATGCCGGATTCAACGCCACGCATCCTATCGGTTTTAGTTACCCGACTGGTTACTGCAATCAAAGGCAGGTTTTTGAATTTATTGTATTTACGCACTTCAGAAGCGAAAGTGTAGCCGTCCATCTTGGGCATTTCAATATCCACTAAAATAGCGTCCGGAATCTTATCGCCATTTTTAAGCATTTCTAAGCCTTCTAACCCGTTAGTGGCTTCTAAAAGCGTGATGCCTAATGGTTTTAAACATTTGCGGATAATCGCTCTGTCCGTGCTGCTGTCATCAATCGCTAAGACAATATAATCGCTAGGGGAATTTTTGCTCTTGGTGTTTTCGGATTCATTCATCAAGGTAGTGATATTGACCTTGATGCTTTTTGCCATATCCATCATCGCCCCCACATCTACAATAAGAGTGATTTTCCCATCGCCTCTCACCGTAGCGCCAGCAATGCCTCTAGTGTTTTTAAGATAGTAACCTAAAGATTTGATGACCACTTCTTCTTGACCGATTAAATAATCCACGATCACGCCAATTTTTTGATCAGCCAAGCCAATGATAACCACATACACATCTGAATTGGATTCCAAAATAGCATCCACTTTAAAAATATCAGAAAGGCGCACCAAAGAAAGCACCTCATCTCTCAAACGCAACACGCTCTTGCCATCAACGGTGTAAATTTCGTCCTGGCTGATGCGCACGGTTTCTAAAACTGAAGAAAGCGGGATAGCGTAATATTCTTCTTGAACGCCCACGAGTAAAGCTTGAATGATAGCTAAAGTGAGAGGGATTTTAAGTTTTTGAGTCGTGCCTACCCCCACTTCTGAATCGATTTCAATGATCCCATTGAGCTTTTCAATATTGGTTTTCACCACATCCATGCCCACGCCTCTGCCTGAGACATTGGAAACGACTTTTGCGGTAGAAAAGCCTGGCTTGAAAATGAGGTTAAACGCTTCCCTATCGCTCATGCCTTCAGCGTCTCTTTCGCTAATCACCCCTTTTTCAACCGCTTTTTCTTTAAGCATCACAGGGTCTAACCCTTTGCCGTCATCAGAGATTTTAATCACAATGTGGTTACCCTCATTATACGCGCTCAATTGCACTTTACCGGTTTCAGGCTTGTTAAGCCTTCTTCTTTCTTCTAAAGGCTCAATCCCATGATCGCATGAGTTGCGGATGATGTGAATGAGCGGATCGCCAATCTCTTCTACAATGGATTTGTCTAATTCGGTTTCTTCGCCCTCAATGATCAATTCAATGCTTTTGCCTAATTCCCGGCTCAAATCCCTTACCATGCGAGGGAATTTATTGAACACCTTGCCCACTGGTTGCATCCTGGTTTTCATCACCGCAAGTTGCAAGTCTGTCGTTACCGCTGAAATAGAAGAGACCACCTGGTTTAATTCCTCTAAAAACTTTTCCCCATCATAGCGTTCTTCCACATCGCTATAAATCCTGATCAAGCGATTTTTTCCTAACACAAGCTCACCGATTAAATTCATCAAGTGATCCAAGCGGCGCACATCCACCCTAACGGTTTGTTCCACGCCAATAGAGGGGGCTTTATTTTCTTCAGTATCGGCTTTAGCCTTAGCTTTAGTTTCGGTTTTAGGGGCTTTGGGGGTTTCTGTTTTAGGGGCTTCTTTTGTTGGGGTAACTTCTTGTTTGGCTTCTTGTTTTTTTTGGGCTCTTCGTTCTTTATCGGCCTCTTGGCGTTTGTTCAGCAACCGTTCAATCTCCGCTTCCACTTCTTCAGCGCTCATGTTAGCGTAATCCAAATCCGGCTCATCGGCTAGCGGGTTATCGCTTGCGGGATTTTCTGCAGTAGGGGCTTTTGCCTTGTTTTCTTTATTTTCTTCTTTCGCTTCTTCTTTTGCTTCTTCTTTCGCTTCTTTTTGGGGGGTTTCTTTAGTCCCTGAAGTTTCTTTAGCGCCCTCTAAATTTTGGCTCGTGATGGCTTGAAGCTGTTTGACTGCTTCTTCAATCTCGTTTTCCTTGCCGTTATTGGTATCCGATCCGGTATCTCTAATCGTTACGAGTAAAGTTTTCATCAAATCAATGGAACGCAACACGACATCCATAATATCAGGCGTGATCTTGATTTCGCCCTTTCTGGCGCGATTCAAGACATCTTCCATGTTGTGCGTGAGGTGCGTGAGAATGTTAAGATTCAAAAATGAGCTAGAGCCTTTAATGGTGTGGGCCACTCTAAAAATGCGATTGAGCAAGTCCAAATCCTCAGGGTTATGCTCCAATTCCACTAAATCCTGATCCAATTGCTCGTTCATTTCAAAGGCTTCAATCAAGAAGTCTTCCATTATTTCTTGCAAATCATCCATTTAAAACCCTTTCTAGCGTTTGAGATAAGAGTATTTTACAATTTTATAAAAAGAATTATGCATTCTTGTCTAAAATCTTAGAAATTTCTTCGGTGAATTTTTCTGCGTCAAACTTGACTAAATACGCTACAGCCCCCATTTCTTTAGCCCTTTCAGCGCTGTAATTATCGCAAATAGAAGAATTAAAAATCACAGGAATATAAGCAAACCTAGGGTCTTTTTGGAGCTTGAATAAGAAATGATAGCCATCCATTTTAGGCATTTCAACATCTGAAATAATGAATTTCAAATGCTTTCTCAAGTCGTCCCCGTATTTTTTGAACAACATTTCTAATTTGTTCAACCCGTCTTCCCCATCCACAGCTTCCGTGATGCTAAAACCCAATTTACTCAAATGGTTTTTTAAGGTTTTTCTCGCCGTTCTGCTATCGTCTAAAAACAACACTTCGCCTTCAAAACGCTCTTTAGGGGTATCTTTGGTGTTTTTAGTGTCTTCATTAAGTTTTAAATCGTCTAAAATGCTTTCTAAATCCAAAATGAGCAAGGTTTTGTCGTTTTCAATGCGTGTCGTGCCGGTGATATTTTCTTTATTGATGCTATTAGAGGCGCTAAAGGATGCAGGCTCCACATCTTTCCAGCTAATGCGCCTGATACGCCTAGCCGAATGGACTAAAAAGCCCAATTTAACATTGTTAAATTCAGTGATAATGACGATTTTTTCGTTTTCCTTGCTTTTATCCGGGACAATCCCTATCCATTTAGCCAAGTCTATAAGCGGAATGATTATGGAGCGCAAATCAAACACGCCGATAATGTAATCCAAATTCGTGGGGTATTCAAAAAGGGTGGGCATGGGGATGATTTCTTGGACTTTAGCCACATTAATGCCATAAATCCCCTCATAAGGGACGCCCTCTTGCATGCCATAAATACGAAAATCCACGAGTTCTATCTCGCTTAGTTTTAAATCGTTAGCTGTTTTTTCTGCCATGATTTAGGCGTCCTTATTTTGAGATGGTTTTAAAACGCTTGATGATACCTTAAAAAGGCTTTGTTCGTAATAAAAGGAAGGCAGTGGGCAGTAAATGGGCACATTCAAGGGGATTTTTATACCGCTTTTGAGGTGAAAATGCCCCTCTATAATGCCATCAATCCTATCAAGGTTAAGATCTTTAATGTAGTTTTGATAGGCTTTTAGGCGCTTTTCAATAAAAGATTGCAATTCTTTTGGCTCTAATTCCCAAAGGCGGACGGGTTTTTGATAGATGCGTTTTTTCAAAAAAGGGTATAAGGTTTTAAAGCTCGCAAAATTTAAAAAAGTTAAAAAAAATCTCGCCCAAGTGGAAGTGAGTTGCGTGATGTAAAATTCATACGCTTTAGTGGTGAATAAATCCCCATGGGCTAGCAAAAAGCGTTTGTTATCGTATTGGAATAATACGGGTTGGTTGTGGCGCTCAAAAACCATTACTTTGGAATTGAATACAAAACGCATGGAAAAATCATGGTTGCCTTCAAAATAAAAGACTTGTGAAATTTCGCTTAACGCATGGATTAAATCAATGATTTTTTGCTGCTCTTTGTCTAGGGGCAAGTAGCCCACAAGAACATGGAAAATATCGCCCATGAAAAAGACTTGTGGGGGTTTGGCGCTTAAAAGTTCTTGAAGCGTATGGATTAAATGAGGGCTTTTAGGCAAAAAATGCGCATCAGAGATAAAAACAGCCCCATTTTTAAGCGCATAAGTTTCTAGCATCTTACTCTTTGAACAAAAAAGAGCCAATCCTTAAAAGATTCGCCCCACAAGCAATCGCTAATTCAAAATCATCACTCATGCCCATTGAAAGAACGCTCGCACTCTTTAATCGGTCAAAAAGCTTTTTGGTGGTGATAAAGGATTTTTCAATTTCCTTTTCATCATCGGTGTGCGCCCCTATACACATCAGCCCCTTAAGTTTGAGGCGCTTGCAAGTTTCACTGATTTGAGAATAAATTTCTAGCGTTTCTTCAGGCACCACCCCGCTTTTACTTTTCTCATACGCGCTATTAACCTGTAAAAGAGCGTTTAAATTGACGCCCAATATTTCGCAACGCTTTTCTATCTTCAAAGCGAGTTTTAAAGAGTCTAAAGAATGCAAAAGGGCGGGTTTTAAATTCAAAAGTGCATTGATTTTATTTTCTTGTAAAGAGCCTATCATGTGCCATTCAAGGGGCAAATGCTCTAAAGAATGCATTTTAGTTTTTAAATCTTGAACTCTATTTTCTCCAAAAGCCCTTTGAGAGCAGTTGTAGTAATGTTGGATAGCTTCTGGGGAAGCGTTTTTTGAAACAGCCACGATTTTGACAATATGATGCCTTGAATAGGCGGTGCGAGCCTTTTCTATTTTGGTGATGAGAGTATCAATCCTTTGGCTATAATCTGTCATAATCTTTCTTTATGGCTATTCTTTATAGATCTTCTTTGTGCGTGCTGAAAGAATGCGTGAGATGGAATTTTTGATTTAAAGTTTCAAAATCTTTTAAAAGCCCTTTCTTTTTCAAATTTTCTATGACTTCCATGGAGCAATTGGTTTCGGTGGGCCATTCTCTAAAATGTTTATCCATAACGCCCTTATTGGTAGCGTCTATAAAAAAACAATGTTTAGAGGTGAGGATATCGCGCTTAGCATCAATATTATTAACGATGCGCCATAACAGCATGTAAGGGTTGTTTAAATCGTTGCTGATATGCTCTACAAAGATGACAATGCGTAAATGCTCTTCAAAACCGAGCAAGTTTTTAGCCAATTCAATGACGCTTTTGTCTTTCTTTTCCACGCTAATGATGCAAATGGGGTTACGGGTGTGCGGGTAATATTGCTTCAAAAGAACGATATTTTGCATTTTATCTTGTAAAAGCGCTAGTAGGGCGTTATCGTTTAAAAGCGTGGGGTAGGGGGTATTGCTTTTAGAGGTCGCATCAATACCGAGTTTCCCCCCCATAGCGTATTCAGGGCTTGCATGATCTAAGGCGTCGCATATGCCTTGAGAGATGAGCGCGTTTTCTTTAGAAAAATTCTCTAGTATATACTCAATGATAGCGTTGGTGTCTCTTAGATTAGGAGCGTCTTCATTGACAAAAATCGCATGTTTGACAAAACTCATCTGCCCCACGCCCCAAAAAGCGTGCATGACTTGTTTGGCATGAGCGTTATAGCGTGTGTGTATTTTAGCTAAAATCAAATTATGAAACACCCCATTTTCTGGCATGTAATAATCTATGAGATTGGGGGCGTTCATTTGAAGCAAGGGCAAGAACAAGCGTTCAGTCAAATACCCCATGTATTTGTCTTCTAAAGGGGGCTTACCCACCACAGTGGCTAAGTAAATGGAATCTTTTTTATAGCTAATGGTTTTGACTTCTAAAACAGGGTAAGGCTCAATGGGGGTGTAATAGCCAGTGTGATCCCCAAAAGGCCCTTCAAGCTCTAGCTTTTCGCAATCCACAAACCCTTCTATCACAATATCGCAGTCGCTTGGCACGCTCAAAGAGTTGCTCAAGCATGGCATCACGCGTGCTTTTTTTCCTCTCATAAACCCATAGAGCATGAGTTCATAAATCCCATAAGGTAAGGGGGCTGTCGCGCACCATGTGTAGAGCAAATCCCCACCAATAGCGATACTGACAGGCATTTTGACTTTAGCCTTAGCGTATTCGTGGAAAAAGAGTTGGGAGTCTTTATGGATTTGCCAGTGCAAGCCTAAATGGTTTTTATCATAAACTTGCAAACGATACATGCCTAAATTCTTTTTTTTATGATCCAAGCTTTGGGTATAGACTTGCCCCATAGTGATAAAAGCCCCGCCATCTTTTTCCCAAGTTTTTAAAACGGGTAGATCCAACAAATTGATTTCTTTGTCTTGCTTGATGATGAGATCTTTAGGGCGAGTGGTTTTTTTAGGGAAAATGTGTCTTAAATCCCATAAATCTTTTAAGACTTTCAAACCCTCAGTGAAATTTTTAGGAGCACTAAAGTGCAAGAACGCTTGCATGCGTTGTTGCAGGCTTTCTATGGGGGTTTTTAATAAAAGATCCAAGCGTTTGAAAGAACCAAAAGCGTTCATTAAAACAGGCATGCCAAAGGTTTTGATTTGGTCATGCTCTTTTCTTATGGGTTGCGTGAATAAAAGGGCTTTGCCTCCATTAGGTTTTTTCGCTTCTATATAGGCTAGATGAGCGATTTCTAAATCCACTTCAAGGGGGGTGTCAATGACTTCTAATTCATTATGTTTTTTTAAAAGCTTTAAAAAATCTCGCATCCAACTACCTTAAATAACCACATAATGAACGCTTAAGCATGCAGGAATGTTTTTAAGCTCTTCTAAAACTTCTAAAGAAACTTCTTCATCTACAATAATGAGCGCTAGGGCTTCTTTTTGCGTGTTGCGCCCCAAACGAAAATCAGCGATATTAATGCCATGCCTAGCGAACGCATTCCCCACGCTCCCAATAACGCCTGGAATATCCGTATTCCTAAATAGAAGCATTTTACCTTTTGGCTCTATATCAATATGAAACCCATCAATCTCAGTGAGTTTTAAAATATCTTCTTCAAACACCGTGCCGCTCACGCTGATTGCACCATTAGCCGCATTTAAAGTTAAAGAGAGCATGTTTTTATAGGGCGAAGCGCTTTCTTTAAGGCTAACCCTAATCTCAATGCCTCTTTCTTTGGCCACAAAGGGGGCGTTAATGTAATTGATTTTATCCCCTACAACAGGTTTTAACACCCCCACTAACGTAAAGGCTACAAGGGCGTCTTTGAATTGGTTGATCTCCCCACAAAGACTGAGCTCAATTTTTTGGCACACGCCTTTATGGATTTGACTGGAAAAATAACCCAATTTTTGCGCCAAATTCAAGTAGGCTTTAGCGCTTGCATCAAAAGCTTGCATGGGTAAATTTAGAGCATGCGGGTGGCTTGAACCTCTTAAAGATTCCATAACCCCTTGAGCGGCTTGTTTGGAAATTTCTTCTTGGGACTCTAAAGTGTTCGCGCCAATATGGGGGGTCGCATAAACATTGGGCAAGTCTAAAAGCTTGTTGTGAATGCCAGGCTCTTTAGAAAAGACATCAATGCCAAGCCAACGCACTTTTTTGGTTTCTAAAGCTTCATAAAGAGCGTCTTCATTATAAAGCCCACCCCTAGCGCAATTAATTAAAATAACCCCTTTTTTCATGCGTTCAATCTCTTTAGCGCCTATCATGTTAATGGTTTCTTTATTTTTAGGGGTGTGGATAGTGATCATGTCGCATTGCAAAATGTCTTCAAAATTTTTTGTGTAAATGACCCCTAAATCAGTGGCTTTTGAAGAAGGGATATAAGGATCGTAGGCTAGAACCTCCATTTCAAAGGCTTTAGCTCTAATGCCCACCCTAGAGCCAATATTCCCAAAACCAATGATGCCTAGCTTTTTATTTTTCAATTCCGTGCCATACCAGTCTTCTCTTTTCCATAGCCGTTGGTGTTTGATTTGATCGTTCGCACAAGGGAATGAACGCACCGCATTGATCAAATGCGCCATGGTCAATTCCACAGCGGCAATCGTGTTAGCGGTAGGGATATTCATCACTACAATCCCTTTTTGAGAGCAGCTTTCTAAATCAATATTATCCACTCCCACGCCCGCTCTCACGATGGATTTTAAGTGGGTTAAGGGCTTTAAAAAATCGCTTGTGATAGGGGTCATGCTGCGAGTGATGAGCGCATCCATGGGAGTGAGTTTTTCTAAAAGCTCCTTTTTAGGGCATTTGGAATAATCATGCAAGACAATGTCTTTTTGAGCTTCTAAAATTTGAATGCCTTTAGCATGGATGGGGTCGCAAATGGCTACTTGATACATTTTTATCCTTTGAATTTAAAAAACAGCATGATAGCGTATTTTATAATAGTCTAAATCAGCCAGCAAGCGTTCTTTTTTATTTTCATCTAAATAGATGATGAGGTTGGGTTGGTTTTTGGTGCTATCGTAAGCATAATCAATTTGTTCTTTTTTAAGGATTTCTTTTAAACACCACCATTGATAGTCCTTTAAATCCTTAATGATAAGCTTTGAATATTCCCTTTTTTTTTCTTCAAAAGGGATTTCAAAATAATGCTCCACAACGGGGTAATTGATAGATTCTTGTGCATCAAGGTTTTGAGAAAGGGAGTTATTGCGATCTTCTTCGTTATGGGAGGCTTTTTCATCGTTAGGGGTATTAGGATTATTGGGGCTTTCTTCTAGGTTGATTTCATGGCTTTTTGCATCTGTTTGAGAGAGACCTTCATTGGTTTGAGAGATCGCATGTGTTTGAGAGATCGCATGAGAAGTAGCGGGCATTTCTTTTTTAACGCTTAAAAACAAATAGGCTAAAACGCCAAGAGCGACAGCTAGGGAAATAAAAGCAACAACACCCTTAAATCTCATGCCATTCTCATGCTTTTAAAATCGCTCTTTAGAGTTTTTCTTTAAGAATATCCCCTAAAGTCATTTTATCATCGCTCGTGTTAAAAGCTTGCAATTCTTCTTTTTCTTTTTTGCACTCTAACCTATGCACAGAAGCACGCACCTTGTTGTTAGATTTTTCAATCGCAACCACCACGCATGTGATTTCTTGGCCTATTTTGATTTCATCTTTTTTCAAGGGGTTTAAATCTTCATTTTTGATCAGTACATCAATGCCATCAGCATTAATGAAAACGCCAAAATCCTTAATACTCACCACTTTGCCTTGAATCACGCTGTCTGTTTTATGCTTTTGAGCGAATTCTTCTGTAGGGGAAGTAACCAAGTGCTTCGCGCTCAAAGAAATCTTTCTATCTTTTTTGTTGATTTTAAGGATTTTCACTTTGATCACATCGCCAATTTTATAATGGTCTTTGCATTTTTTATCTTTATCCCAAAAAGCGTCGTGATTGTGGAGCAAACCATCCACCCCACCCAGATTCAAAAACGCCCCAAAATCCGTTAAAGTCGCCACTTTGCCTTCTAAAACATCTCCCACTTGGTGTTTGGATTCAAAAACATCAAAAGGCCTGTTGGTGAGTTGTTTTAAAGAAACCCTTAAGCGGCGGTTTTTTGGATCAATGTCAATGATCTTCACATCAATCTCTTGCCCCACGCTCAAGTAGTTGCTAGGGTGGCTGACATTTTTATCCCAAGAGATTTCAGAAACATGCAAAAAGCCTTCAATATCATTACCAATATCCACAAACGCCCCATAATTTTCAATATTGCTCACCACCACCTTAATGGCGTATCCGGGTTTTAGTTTGTCTTGGATCTCTTCCCATGGGTCTTCTATGGTCGCTTTTATGGAGAGTGAAAGGCGTCTTTTTTCTGCATCATAAGCGATGGCTTTGACATAGACTTCATCGCCCTCTTTGTAGTATTTCTCAGGATTGACTGGCCCTTTATGGCTGATTTCAGAATAATGGACCAAGCCCTCAATCCCCTTAGCTTCTACAAAAATACCAAAAGGGGTGATCTGGCGCACAACCCCTAACACCGGCTCTTTAGCTTCTAACAATTCTTTAGAAACCTCAAGCTGCCGTTTGTCATTGACTTCAAAGAATCGTTTGCGAGAAATATTGATAGAATGGTTTTCCTTATCCACACGAATGATGCACGCTTTAATGCGTTTGCCGATATGGTTTGCGTCATTCTTTAAAGAAGAGTGTGAGCGGGAGAGGAAATACTCCACGCCTTGAGACTCCACGATATAGCCCCCTTTATTCTTGCCTACAATCTTGCCTTCAATAATAGCGTTTTCATAGTTTTCGCCCAATTCTTCAATTTTAGCCTGAATCTTTTGTTGGGAAATGGCCTTTTTGTAGGAAACGCTAGGGTGTTCACCTTTCTCGGACACATGCACGATAATGGGGTCATTTTTTTGATACAGCAACTGCCCCTTTTCATCGGTGATCTCACTCAAAGCCAAACGGCCTTCTGTCTTACCGCCCACGCTCACCATGGCATAACCATCATTCTCATTGATGGAAACGATTAGCCCTTCTTTGATAGTGCCTTTTTCTAAGGTTTCTTCTTTTTCTAATTCTTTTTTAAAGAGTTTTGCGAAATTTTCCTCCTCGTCATTAAAGTTCTGATCATCTGCTATCTTGCTCATTGACTGCCTTACTATAAAATAAATATAAAATCCTTAGGGACATTGTATCCTTTTTTGGCTTACAAAATCGTTTAAAAACTAACAATTAGCGGTTTTTTTAAAGAAAATTTTCAAAATGTGTTAAATCGTGCTGATTTTCTGCTTGACATTTTCTATAATCCAGTCCGGCGTGGAAGCCCCAGCGGTAATCCCGCACAATTTTTTATCCTTAAACCACGCCAACTCTAATTCGTTTTCATCTTCTACCAAGTAGCTGTCTTTGCAATGCTGTTTGGCGATGCTTAGGAGCTGTTTGGTGTTTGAAGAAGTTTTACCGCCCACGACTATCATAATATCCACTTCCTTACTCAAATCCAAAGCGGCTTTTTGGTTGTAGGAAGTAGCGTTACAAATCGTGTTAAAAATACGCACTTCAGTGCATCTTTCCACCAAATAAGAAGCGATTTGTAAGAGTTTTGGGGTTTGTTTGGTGGTTTGAGAAACTAAAGCCACTTTTCGTTGGAGCTTTTTTTCTTGCAATTCTTCTAACGAATTGACGACTAAAGCCTGGTTAGTGGCATAGCTGATCACGCCCTTGACTTCAGGGTGGTTAATGTCCCCAAAAAGCACGATTTGATACCCTTCTTTACTCATGGATTCCACGATTTGTTGGGGTTTGATCACATACGGGCAAGTCGCATCAGTGATTTTGACCCCCTTATTTTTCAAGTATTCTAAATCCTGCTTAGGAATGCCATGGGTTCTTATGATCACGCTCTTATTTTTAGGGATTTTTTTAGGGTCTTCTTCAATTTTCACATTGAAGTTTTTTTCCAAACGATTGATTTCTTTAGCGTTATGAATGAGCGAGCCAAAAATCAAGCTGTTTTGATTTTTTTCAGCGATTTGTATCGCTCTTTTGACGCCAAAACAAAAACCATAATCCTTAGCCATTTTAATTTCCATTAAAACTCCCTTTTTTGAATAGATTGAGTAAGCGTTTGAATTGCGGGAAAGAAATGTTTGCGCATTCTAAATTATCAATTTCTAAAGGCAATGCTAAAGTTAAAATAGCGAAACTCATCGCAATCCTGTGATCGTTAAAGCTTTGGATAAGGGGGGGTTTTTTTTGAGAAAGGCACTGTTTTAATTGGCTTACATCTTCTAATCCTTCTATGCAAAACCCGTCTTCAAACTCTTCGCACTCAATCCCTAAAGCTTTGAAATTAGAAACAACCGCTTTAATCCTATCGCTTTCTTTAGATCGTAAATCTTTAGCGTTTTTAACCATGCTTTTGCCTTTTGCAAAAAGCATAGCGATACTTAAAGCAGGGATTTCATCAATAAGGCTGGCGATATTTTGATCAATGTTAATCGCTTTTAAAGGGGCATGCTCTATATAAATGTCGCCAATCATTTCTAAATCTTTGGATTGAATCGCATACTCTATATGAGCACCCATTTTTTTCAATACTTCAAAAGCTTCTATGCGAGTGGGGTTGAGCAAGACATTTTTTAAAAGAAGGCGGCTTTTTGGCGTAATCGCGCAAGCGAGGGCGAAAAAAAACGCGCTAGACGGATCATTAGCTATCGTAAAATCAAAGGCTTCTAGGGGTTTTTCTAGGGGTGAAATTTTTAAAACGCCGTCTTGATTTTGAATGTTAGCCCCCAAACTTTTAAGCATGATTTCTGTGTGGTTACGGCTAAGCTCGCTTTCTTTATAAACGCTTACGCCTTGAGCTTGTAAGGCGCTTAAAATAAAAGCGCTTTTGACTTGAGCTGAAGCGATAGGGCTTTCATAATCGCAAGCTTTTAAAGGGCTCCCTAAGATCACTAAGGGGGCGAAATGGTTATCTTCTCTCCCTAAAATCTTTGCCCCAAAAGCTTTCAAAGGCTCAATGATTCTTTTCATGGGGCGCACGTTTAAGGAATTGTCCCCGCTTAAAACAAAAAGGCCTTTTTGAGCGCTTAAAAGCCCGCTGTATAAACGCATACTGGTGCCAGAATTGTTGCAATTTAAAATCTTGTTAGGCTCTTTTATAGCCGTTGGGGGCGTGATTTTAAAAGAATTTTTGGCGGTATTTTCCACTTTAGCCCCTAAATTTTGAGCGATTTCTAAAGAGCTTAAACAATCTTCTCCCATTAAAAAATTCCGCACAACACAAGGCTTTTGAGCGAGTAGGCTAAAAATAACGGCTCTGTGCGAGAGCGATTTATCGCTAGCGTTAATGTCAAGCTCTATCACAATTATCCTTTATATTATCCCTTAAGGCGGGCGTTAAATTCTTTTTCTAAAATTTCAAGCGCTTTTTGCACGGCTGAATTGACCTCTTCATCATTCAGGGTTTTTTCTAAAGAATGGATCACGCAACGCACGCTTAAGGCTATGGTGTTATCGCTTTCTTTAAAAACATCAAGGGGTAGAATCTCGCTTAAATTAGGGATTTGAGCGTCCTTTAAGGCTTTTTTAATCCTGCTAAAAGCGGTATTTTCATCAATGATGAGAGTCAAATCCCTCACACTACTAGGGTAAATGCTAAAGGGTTTTAACAGCATGGCGGGGCGTTTGAGTTTAAAAGCGTCTATCTCAGCATAATAGCTTTCAAACAAATCCAATTCCTGGATCACTTTAGGGTGGATTTTAGCGATCACGCCTATGATTTCATTATTTTGAATGATTTTAGCGCTCTGGTAGGGGTGGTTAATGGGGGTTTGAGTGGTTAGTTTTTCCAGGCTAAAATCCCCTATAACTTTTGAAACGCATTCAGCGAAAGAATAAAAATCCCAAGCCTTGCCCTTAGCGTCAGGGTAGCTTTCTTTTTTTTGTAAGCCGCTTACTAAAAAGCCTAGTTTTTGGATTTCTTCTCTCTTAGAGTTATACACGCTCCCCTTTTCATAAAGGGCGATGCTTTTAAACCCTAAATTTTTATTCCTTAAGCTGGCGTCTAAAAGCCCACAAACAAGGCTCGTTCTTAGGGTGTTTAATTCCGTTGTGATAGGGTTTTGCAATTCTAGAGAATCTTCTAAAACTTCAAAGCCTAGTTTTTGCTGTTTTTCTTTAGAGTAAAACACGTAATGAATGACTTCTTTAAAACCGCAAGCGAGAGCCTTGTGTTTAAGGTTTTCAAAAAAGCGGTGCGTGTCGTAATGGGGGTTTGATTTTTTGTTACTGACGCTATCAAGGGGCTTTGAAATCAAATGATCAATCCCTACAAAGCGTAAGATTTCTTCAGCAATATCTTGGATTGTTTTAATGTCATGCCTGAAATTTGGTGCAACAACCTCTAAAATTTGGGGTTTTGAGTTTGACACTTTTGCGCTAACTTTAAAGCCTAAATTTTTTAAAATGCCTTGAATTTTTTCTTCTTCTATGGCAAGCCCCAAAATCTCGGTAATGTCTTCAAGTTTGAATTTAAGGGCGCGATCTTTTAAGGCATGCTTAGTTTGTTTGCTTTCTAAAATCGCCGCTTTCAAATGAGCGCTTAAAAAATTCAAGCCGTCTGATAAATTAGGGTTGCTCCCCCTAGCGCTTCTATAAATAAGGGCGTTGTCTTTTTGAAGCGTTTTATCTTTTAGGGCGTGCAATTTTAAAGACAGGCTTATAGGATCAGTATAGCTCGCTTCTAAAAGCAAACACTCGCTCAAATCTTTTTGATCTTGATGCTTGATAGCGATAGTGGAGCGTTTTTGATGGTTAATATAAACGCTTTCAAGGTTGTTTTCATCGTTTTTCACGCTCAAATCAATAGGGGTTGCATCCAGGCTATAAGCGTTCATCACCACCCCACTAAAATGTGCGCTAAATTCTATGAAATTGTTTAGATCGTTCTCGCTCAAGGCATTATTATGAGCGAGCGAAAGTTTGACATTTAAAGGGGTTTTTAAAGAATGATTGCAAATCAAATAATAAGCCAAATGCGATTCAATATTTCGCCCGCATGAAGCGTGATTAAATTGCTTTTTGGCGTAAAATTTAAAGCCTTAATGGGCTTTAGGGGCGTGTGATAAAACGCGCTAATCTCTCTAGCAATCCCTAAAACGCTCAAACAATCCCCACGATTAGGAGTCAATGAAATTTCTAAAACATGCGTGTTGAAAGGGGCGTATTCGTTTAATCCTTTCCCTAAAACCAACTCCCCAACGCTCTCATCTAATTCCAAGATGCCATCATTGATTTTAGGGAAGCCCAATTCATTGCTAGAACAAATCATGCCACAGCTTTCAACCCCCCTAAGATCAGTTTTAGCGATGGTTGTTGAGCCGATTAGCGCCCCATTTAAAGCGACTGGCACGAATTGGTTTGGCGCGACATTTTTAGCCCCACACACGATTTGTAACACTTCCTTGCCCACACCCACTTGACACACGCTGAGTTTTTCAGCGTTTTTATGGGGGGCTTTTTCTAAAACTTTACCAACAACCACATTTTTAGGAGCAACACAAGGGATACAGCTCTCCACTTCTAAACCTAAACGGCTCAAATCCTCACAGAGTTTGGCTATATCTTTAGGCGCATCTACAAAAACGCTCAAATCATTAACGCTCAGTTTCATTAAAAGCTCTCCAACACCCTCAAATCAGTTTCAAAGAAACTGCGCAAATCATTGATCTGGCAAGTCAGCATGGCCAATCTTTCAATCCCCATGCCAAAAGCAAACCCGCTCACATTCTCATACCCTATGGCTTCAAACACCGCATTATTGACCATGCCACAGCCTAACACTTCTAGCCAGCCTGTGTGCGAGCAAACCCTACAGCCTTCTTGCTTGCAAAAGACGCAACTAATATCCACTTCAGCGCTTGGCTCTGTGAAAGGGAAAAAGCTAGAGCGCCACCTTAATTGCACGCCGCCAAAGAAATAATGCAAAAAGTCTTCGATCACGCCTTTTAAGTGCGTGAAACGGATATTCCCTTTTTGATCCACGACAAGCCCTTCAATTTGATGGAACATGGGCGTGTGGGTCAAATCATAATCGCGCCTAAAGGTTTCGCCCAAACAAATCATCTTAATGGGTGGGGTTTGTTCTTGCATGGTGTGGATTTGAACGGGCGAAGTGTGGGTCCTTAAAAGCTTGTGATCTTTAAAATAGAAAGTGTCTTGCATGTCCCTTGCAGGATGGTAAGGGGGCAAGTTTAAAGCGCTGAAATTATGGAAATCATCTTCCACCAAAGAGCCGATTTCAAGCTTGTATCCTAATGGGGTAAAAAATTCAATGATTTTATTTTTAGTGTGATTTAAAGGGTGAGAAGAGCTTGTTTTAATAGCGTTAAACAAACTCACATCAATTTTTTCTTTTTTCAAGCGTTCTTCTAATTCAAACTCTAAAATCGCCTTTTTTTTCAATTCAAAGGCCTTTTCAAACGCTTGTTTATAATGGTGGATTTCTTTAGCAAAGGCGTTTTTTTCTTCGCCGTTTAGATGTTTGAGTTGGTTGAATTTA
The DNA here is from genome assembly GCA_008032935.1 of Helicobacter pylori. Lineage (NCBI taxonomy): Bacteria > Pseudomonadati > Campylobacterota > Epsilonproteobacteria > Campylobacterales > Helicobacteraceae > Helicobacter > Helicobacter pylori. The sequence goes on from CP032039.1 coordinate 799,556, forward strand.
TCCGCAAAAACCCCCTTTTTACCCAAAGCGTTCAAGCGTGCTTCTTCTAACTCTTTGCTATTAGTAACCTTTTCTAATCGCTCTATTAAGGTGTGCAATAACGATCCTTATATTTTATTTTTAAAAAGCTATAATACAACTTTAATAAAAGAAAAACCTTAAAAGGGAGCAAAAAAGCATGAATGTGTTTGAAAAAATAATCCAAGGCGAAATCCCTTGTTCTAAGATTTTAGAAAACGAGAATTTTTTATCCTTTTATGACATTAACCCTAAAGCTAAAGTGCATGCGTTAGTGATCCCCAAACAAAGCATTCAGGATTTTAATGGCATCACCCCAGAGCTTATGGCTCAAATGACAAGCTTTATTTTTGAAGTGGTGGAAAAATTAGGCATCAAAGAGAAGGGTTACAAGCTTTTAACCAATGTGGGTAAAAACGCCGGGCAAGAGGTGATGCATTTGCATTTTCATATTTTAAGCGAGGATATGCATTAAAAGCGTTGGTGGTATTTCGTGCAAGCGTTTTTAAACAGGAGTTTTGCTCCCTTACTCAATCCTAATGAAAGTCCTTTAGAGCAAGTTAAATCCAGTATTATCTTAAAAAAAGGGGTGTCTTATTTTGACTGGGGGGCTTCAGGTTTAGCGAGCGTTTTAGTGGAAAAGCGCGTGAAATCTTTACTGCCTTATTATGCGAACGCTCATTCTGTCGCTTCTAAACATGCGATTTTAATGGGCATGCTTTTAAAAGAGTGCCAAGAAAAGTTGAAGCGTTCTTTAAATTTGAGCACTAATCATTGCGTCTTGAGTGCGGGGTATGGGGCGAGTTCAGCGATTAAGAAATTTCAAGAAATTTTAGGGGTGTGTATCCCTTCAAAAACGAAGAAAAATTTAGAGCCGTATTTGAAAGATATGGCTTTAAAGCGTGTGATTGTAGGGCCTTATGAGCATCATTCTAATGAGATTAGCTGGCGTGAAGGCTTGTGTGAGGTGGTGCGTATCCCTTTGAATGAACATGGTTTATTGGATTTAGAAATTTTAGAGCAAACTTTAAAAAAATCCCCTAACAGCTTGGTTTCTATAAGTGCGGCTTCTAATGTAACCGGACTGCTTACGCCCTTAAAAGAAGTTTCATCATTGTGTAAGAAATATAAGGTCGCTTTGGCTTTGGATTTAGCGAATTTTAGCGCGCATGCTAACCCTAAAGATTGCGAATACCAAACCGGTTTTTATGCGCCTCATAAGCTTTTAGGGGGTATTGGAGGGTGCGGTCTTTTAGGCATTTCTAAAGATTTGATTGACACTCAAATCGCCCCGAGTTTTAGTGCAGGGGGCGTGATTAAATACGCTAATTGCACACGGCATGAATTTATTGATGAATTGCCTTTGAGGGAGGAGTTTGGCACGCCAGGATTGTTGCAATTTTACAGGAGCACTCTAGCGTATCAATTAAGAGATGAATGCGGTTTGGATTTTATCCATAAAAAAGAAAACAACCTTTTAAGAGTGCTAATGCATGGCTTAAAAGACTTGCCCGCTATTAATATTTATGGGAATTTAACAGCGAGTCGTGTGGGGGTAGTGGCTTTTAATATTGGAGGGATTTCGCCCTATGATTTAGCGAGAGTTTTAAGCTATGAATACGCTATTGAGACCCGGGCAGGTTGCTCTTGCGCGGGGCCTTATGGGCATGATTTATTGAATCTTAACGCTCAAAAGTCAAGCGATTTTAACGCTAAACCTGGATGGCTTAGAGTGAGTTTGCACTTCACGCATTCCATAAACGATATTGATTATTTGCTAGACAGCTTGAAAAAAGCGGTTAAAAAATTGCGTTAAGCTAAAACTATTTTTAAGGAAAAATTTGGATATTTTAGATTTGAACAAAGTGCAAGCGGTGCAACAAAATGAGCGAGAGGCAGAGGATAAAGAAAAAGAGTCTAAAGAGCCGGTGGTTTTAGAAGATTTGAGCGCTTTAGCATGGCTTGAATTAGAAGAGTTTAGCCGCCTTTCAGGGCTTCCTAAAGAAAGGATTTTAGAATTAGTCAATCTTGGTAAAATCAAAAGCAAAATAAGCCACAACAAGCTTTTAATTGACGCGAGCAGCGGGACAAACGCTCTAATCAAAAAGGTAGAAAACAATTTGATTTCTATGGATATGAACGGGCGTTCTTTAGAGCCTGTGTTTGTGGAAAAGACCATTAACACGATTTTAAACTTGCATGATAAAGTCATTGGCGCTAAAGATGAAACGATTTCAGCCTTTAAAAATGAAAACATGTTTTTAAAAGACGCTTTAATCTCTATGCAAGAAGTTTATGAAGAAGATAAAAAAACCATTGATCTTTTGCGAGATGAACTCAATCAAGCGAGAGAAGAAATTGAATTTATGAAGAGGAAATACCGCTTAATGTGGGGGAAAGTCGCTGACATGAGCAGCGTGAATAAAAAGTAGTTTTAAATTAACACCCGGGCTTTGAGGGCTTATTAGCGGTAATTTATGTGAATATATGTTAGAATTTGGGGTATTTTAACAGAATACAAGCTTGAAGGAGAACCATGTCCATTTCACGCAGAAGTATCCTAACAAAAATCCCAATCGCGCTCGCTAGCGCTAATTGTTTAAAAGCTGTTGGTGTTTTTGAAAAAGTAGAATCCATTCCGCATGCAACGCATTTTGGCCCCTTTATCGCAAAGGTTCAAAACGGAGTGATTAAAGATATTATCCCCCAAAAGAGCGATTATAACCCTACCATGATGTTAAAAGCGATGGCAGATAGGGTGTATTCAGATAGTAGGGTAAAGTATCCTTGCGTGCGTAAGAGCTTCTTAGAAAACAAAAAAAACCACAAAGAATTGCGCGGGAGAGAAGAGTTTGTGCGCGTGAGTTGGGATGTGGCACTGGATTTAGCGGCTAAAAAGCTTAAAGAAATCCCTAAAGAAAACATCTATAACGCCAGTTATGGTGGCTGGGGGCATGCGGGCAGCTTGCATCGTTGCCATCATTTAGCATGGCGTTTTTTTAACACGACTTTAGGGGGGGCTATTGGCACTGATGGGGAATATAGTAATGGCGCGGCTGCAAGAATAAACCCTATGATTGTAGGGGATATGGAAGTTTATTCGCAACAAACCACGCATGAAGAGATGATTAAAAATTGCAAGGTGTATGTCATGTGGGGGGCGGATTTATTCAAGTGCAACCGCATTGATTATTTTGTGCCAAACCATGTCAATGATGGCTACTACCCTAAATATAAAAGAGCTGGTATTAAATTCATTAGTATCGATCCCATTTATACCGAAACCGCTCAAGCCTTTAGCGCTGAATGGATACCCATTCGCCCTAATACTGATGTAGCGTTAATGCTAGGCATGATGTATTATCTTTATACGAGCAATCAATACGATAAAGCGTTTATCGCTAAATACACTGATGGCTTTGATAAATTCTTACCCTATTTGCTAGGAGAGAGTGATAATGTGCCTAAGACTTTGGAGTGGGCGTCTCAAATCACTGGAGTGAGCGCAGAAAAAATCAAAGAATTAGCGGATTTGTTTGTTTCTAAACGCACTTTTTTAGCGGGTAATTGGGCCATGCAAAGAGCTCAGTATGGCGAACAACCTGATTGGGCGTTAATTGTTTTAGCCAGCATGATTGGTCAAGTGGGTTTATCTGGTGGGGGCTTTGGCTTTTCTATGCATTATGGAGGAAACGCTCAAGCAAGCTCAGGAGCAAGAATTGTTCCGATGATTTCACAAGGGCATAATTCTGTAAAAAGCGTTATTCCAGCATCTAGAATTTCTGAAGCGATTTTGAATCCGGATAAAGAAATTGATTTTATGGGTAAAAAACTTAAATTACCTAAAATCAAAATGATCTACAATTGCGGGGCGGATTTATTAGGGCATGAAGCTGATACAAACGAGCTGATTCGCGCTTTAAGGACCTTAGATTGCGTGATCGTGCATGAGCCTTGGTGGACGCCTACGGCGAAATTTGCTGATATTGTCTTTGCTTCCACTAGCACTATGGAAAGAGATGATATTACTTTTGGAGGGAGTTATTCTAAGAATGTGGTTTATGCCATGCGTAAGGTGGTAGAGCCTGTTTATGAATCTAAAGACGATTATGAGATTTTCAGACAGCTTGCTTTGCGCATTGGGGGCAATGAAACAGAGCAGAAATTCACTGAATCTAAGAGTTACATGGAATGGATTAAGGGCCTTTATGAAAAAAGCGATGGCCCTACTTTGAAATCGTTTGATCAATTTTGGAGGGATGGCTTTGTGGAGTTTGAAATCCCTGAAAATGCGAGAAAGTTTGTGCGTCATGCGAAATTCAGGCAAGATCCTATTAACAATAAACTGGATACAGAGAGCGGGAAAATTCAAATTTTTTCTCAAAAGTGCGCGGATTTTAAACTGGCCGATTTTAAAGGGCATCCTACTTGGTTTGAGCCAGCTGAGTGGCTAGGCTCTAAAATGGCTGAGATTTATCCGTTCCATTTAATCTCTCCGCACCCAAAATACCGTGTCAATTCACAGCTTGATAACACTTGGGTTAGGAATGTGTATAAAATTCAAGGCAGAGAACCTGTAATGATCAACGAACTAGACGCTAATAAATTAGGCATTAGGCATGGTGAAATTGTGGAAGTGTTTAACGCTAGGGGGAGGTTGTTAGCAGGGGCGTTTGTAACTAAGAATATCCGTCAAGGGGTTTTGAGTATCCAAAAAGGGGCGTGGTATGACCCAGAAGATGAGAGGGTTAGAAACCCACGATGCAATGGAGGGCATGTGAATACGCTCACTTCTTTACGCCCCACAAGCAGCATGACACAAGCCATTTCAGCCAATACCGCCTTAGTCAATATCAGAAGACTTAGAAGGTATGAATTAGTCAAACCCTACCATTCTATTTCAACACCAAGCATCATTGGGGCTTAAACGGAGTGAAAATACTAGCATGAGAGTGTTTTTACCCAATAAAGACTTAATAACTAAAGACTTGACTACTAGCCAAGCCAAAGCGTGGGGTGATTCTCAATTTTTATATTATAATACTTTGTGCCATGCAGCCTGTAGTTATGCAACCGATGATAAGTCAAGGATTATAAAAGATGAGCGTTTTTCAAATGAGTTTGAAATGTTGCGTGGGGTTGGTTTTGTTTATGGGGGTCTTATTAGGGGATTTTAAAGCTTTTAAGGTTAGGGTGGATAAAAGTTTAGCTCTGCCCTTTTTAAATGTGCTTTCATTAGCTTTTAAACAAGACATGAGAAAAGAGGTCGTTTTTGTTTTCACCAAAAGCAACAAGTTGAGTAAAAAAGTGTTTTGTGGTTTTGACGCTTTTTTATTGCCTGAATCTCTGATGAGCAGTATGCCTAAAAAAGTGCTATTCCATAAGGAGTTTTTATTCCAGTCTAAAGAAAGTAAGACGCTCTATGCGTTTTCGCTGATTGATTCTCAATATTGCTCAAAAGGTGGAAATTACAGATACGAACTAGAAAAATTAGAACGCTGGTTTGTGCAAAAAGCGCCTGAGTTAGCTGAGAGCCACAGAGTGGATTATAAGAGCCAGTATGATAAAACACAAACAAAAAAACAAAAATAAAGAATGAGCGATGATTTTAGTATTAGATTTTGGGAGCCAATACACACAGCTGATTGCTAGAAGATTGAGAGAGAGTGGGATTTATGCAGAAATAGTCCCTTTTTTTGAAAGCATAGAAAACATTCAAAAAAAAGCCCCTAAAGGTTTGATTTTGAGTGGGGGCCAGCGAGCGTGTACGCTAAAGACGCTTACAAGCCTAACGGGAAAATCTTTGATTTGAATGTGCCGATTTTAGGGATTTGCTACGGCATGCAGTATTTGGTGGATTTTTTTGGTGGGGTGGTGGCTTGTGCGAATGAGCAGGAATTTGGTAAGGCTGTTTTAGAAATCGTTCAAGATTCTGTGATTTTTGAAGGCGTGAAGATTAAAAGCCTTGTGTGGATGAGCCATATGGATAAAGTCATAGAATTGCCTAAAGGCTTTACTACCCTTGCAAAAAGCCCTAATTCCCCCCATTGTGCGATTGAAAACGGCAAGATTTTTGGCTTGCAATTCCACCCAGAAGTCATTCAAAGCGAAGAAGGGGGTAAGATTTTAGAAAATTTCGCTCTTTTAGTTTGTGGCTGTGAAAAAACTTGGGGGATGTGGCATTTCGCTCAAAGAGAAGTTGCAAGGTTGAAAGAAAAAATTGCTAACGCTAAGGTTTTGTGCGCGGTGAGTGGGGGCGTGGATTCTACGGTGGTCGCTACGCTATTGCACAGAGCCATTAAGGATAATTTGATCGCTGTTTTTGTGGATCATGGCTTGTTGCGTAAAAATGAAAAAGAAAGGGTGCAAGCGATGTTTAAAGACTTGCAAATCCCTTTAAACACGATAGACGCTAAAGAAGTCTTTTTGTCTAAATTAAAGGGCGTGAGCGAGCCTGAGTTGAAGCGAAAAATCATCGGCGAAACCTTTATTGAAGTGTTTGAAAAAGAAGCCAAAAAGCACCATTTAAAAGGCAAAATTGAATTTTTAGCCCAAGGCACTTTATACCCTGATGTGATTGAATCTGTGAGCGTTAAAGGGCCTTCAAAAGTGATCAAAACCCACCATAATGTGGGCGGACTGCCTGAATGGATGGATTTTAAACTCATAGAGCCTTTAAGGGAATTGTTTAAAGATGAGGTGCGCTTACTGGGTAAAGAATTGGGCGTTAGCCAGGATTTTTTAATGCGCCACCCCTTTCCAGGGCCTGGGCTTGCTGTAAGGATTTTAGGCGAAGTCAGTGAGAGTAAGATCAAACGCTTGCAAGAAGCGGATTTTATTTTTATAGAGGAACTTAAAAAAGCCAATTTGTATGACAAGGTTTGGCAAGCTTTTTGCGTTCTGTTGAATGTCAATTCTGTGGGGGTTATGGGGATAACCGCACTTATGAAAACGCTATTTGCTTAAGGGCAGTAAATGCGAGCGATGGCATGACAGCGAGCTTTTCATTTTTAGAGCATTCTTTTTTAGAAAAGGTTTCTAACCGCATCACTAATGAAGTGAATGGTATCAATAGGGTGGTGTATGATATTACCTCTAAGCCGCCAGGAACGATTGAATGGGAATGATTATCTTAAAAAATAGCGCTAAAAGTGGGATTTTTTGGGTAAGATTAGGAATTGATTTTAAAGAAAAAGAAAGAAAGGAATTTAATGAAAAAAGGTAGTTTGGCAATCGTTTTAGGATCGTTACTAGCAAGTGGGGCGTTTTATACGGCTCTAGCTGATGGAATGCCTGCAAAGCAGCAGCATAATAATATGGGTGAGTCCGTGGATTTGCATTTCCACTATCCTATTAAAGGCAAGCAAGAGCCTAAAAACGGCCATTTAGTTGTCTTAATCGATCCTAAGATAGAGGCTAATAAAGTTATCCCTGAAAATTATCAAAAAGAGTTTGAGAAGTCTTTATTCCTCCAATTGAGCAGTTTTTTAGAGAGAAAAGGCTATAGCGTTTCGCAATTTAAAGATGTTAGTGAAATCCCTCAAGACATCAAAGAAAAAGCGTTGCTCGTTTTACGCATGGATGGGAATGTGGCTATCTTAGAAGATATTGTAGAAGAGAGCGATGCGCTTAGCGAAGAAAGAGTTATAGATATGTCTTCAGGGTATTTGAACTTGAATTTTGTTGAGCCAAAAAGTGAAGATATCATCCATAGTTTTGGTATTGATGTTTCAAAGATTAAGGCTGTGATTGAAAGAGTGGAATTGCGGCGCACCAATTCTGGAGGTTTTGTCCCCAAAACTTTTGTGCATAGGATTAAGGAAACCGACCATGACCAAGCCATTAGAAAAATCATGAATCAAGCTTATCACAAAGTGATGGTGCAGATCACCAAAGAGTTAAGCAAAAAACACATGGAACATTATGAAAAAGTTTCTAGTGAAATGAAAAAACGAAAGTAGTTTTTAAGAAACGAAAAGTTTAAAAATCCTTTAGAGCTGTTTTTAAAAAAGTAGCTTTTTAAAAGGGTGGGGGAGTTGGAATTAATACAATTTTTGAGTGCCGCTTTTGATTTTAGCGGCATTTTTGAAAAATTACGCTCAAAAATTAGAAAATTCAGCTATAATAATGCTTCATGTGAAAATTTCGGGGCGTAGCGCAGTCTGGTTAGCGCACTTGGTTTGGGACCAAGGGGTCGAAGGTTCGAATCCTTTCGCCCCGACCACTTTTTTACATAATTTATTGTTCTGTTTAAGATTCTTTGGTAGAATATCGCTTCCTTTCATTGAATGGTGGGAGTAGCTCAGTCGGTTAGAGCATCAGATTGTGGTCCTGAGGGTCGTGGGTTCAATTCCCATCTTCCACCCCATCTCATAAAATAAGCGTTTTACCGAGTTTATGTTAGTCATTCCTTTATTTGAATTGTAAGCGTTCGTAGCTCAATTGGATAGAGCACCAGACTTCGGATCTGGGGGTTAGGGGTTCGACTCCCTTCGGGCGTACCACCTAACATTAATACCATTCAATGCGCTTGTAGCTCAGCTGGATAGAGCAACAGCCTTCTAAGCCGTAGGTCGCAGGTTCGAGTCCTGCCAAGCGCACCACTTTTGACATTCTTTAAAGAGGAGTTATGGATTCTTTAGAGTGGGGATTACTCATTTTCTTAATTCTTGTTTTTCTTATAGGCATAGGGTACTACATCTTTATGGTTTTTTCTTCTAAAGATTGATCATCAAAATAGCCTAATTACAAGTGGTAGGGTTGGAAACTCCTAAAACACAAATCTTGCATGAAAAAATTCAATAAAAGCGGTTATAAAAACATAAAAAGTGAAACATGTAATAAGAATAAAAGACATGCACATTATCCGTGACTTTATCGCACCGAACATGGAAAGCTTTTTGACTACGGCCTGTGCGAAATCCTGCTATAAAAATATTAAATAAAGCAAGATTTGTTAAAAATTAAGGCTGTATTTTAATTGTAAAATGTAAAAATACTCAAAGCATCGCATCAAGCGATGTAGCGATCTAAAAAGAGGCTCACAATTGAGCTAAAGCCCGCTTTTTAGGGATAAATAAAAAGCGTTTTCAAATTGCATGGGTAACTTTATGGGGTGGAGCGTTTCTAATTTTTGGTATAATCGCTAGAAATTGTGAGAAAATTTTATCTTGTTTGAGTGGGGTTTCGCATGCGTTTATTGTTGTGGTGGGTATTGGTGTTATCGCTCTTTTTAAATCCTTTGAGAGCGGTTGAAGAGCATGAAACAGATGCGGTGGATTTGTTTTTGATTTTCAATCAAATCAACCAGCTCAATCAAGTCATTGAAACTTACAAAAAAAACCCTGAAAGAAGCGCTGAAGTCTCTCTGTATAACACCCAAAAGAATGATTTGATTAAAAGTTTGACTTCTAAAGTGTTGAATGAAAGGGATAAGATCGGGATTGATATAAACCAAAATTTAAAAGAGCAGGAAAAAATCAAAAAGCGTTTGTCTAAAAGCATTAAGGGCGATGATTTCTACACTTTCATGAAAGATAGATTGTCTTTAGATATTTTGTTGATAGATGAAATTTTGTATCGTTTTATAGATAAAATCAGGAGCAGTATTGATATTTTTAGCGAACAAAAAGATGTAGAAAGTATCAGCGATGCTTTCCTTTTGCGTTTAGGGCAATTCAAACTCTACACTTTCCCTAAAAATTTAGACAATGTCAAAATGCATGAATTAGAGCAGATGTTTAGCGATTATGAATTGCGTTTGAACACTTACACTGAAGTCTTGCGTTACATTAAAAACCACCCTAAAGAAGTGCTTCCTAAAAACTTGATCATGGAAGTGAATATGGATTTTGTGTTAAACAAAATCAGTAAGGTTTTGCCTTTCACAACCCATAGCTTGCAAGTGAGTAAAATCGTGCTGGCTTTGACGATTTTAGCCTTATTGCTGGGTTTAAGGAAGTTGATCACTTGGCTTTTAGCCTTATTGTTAGATCGTATTTTTGAAATCATGCAGCGCAATAAAACAATGCATGTCAATGTGCAAAAGAGCATTGTTTCGCCCGTTTCTGTCTTTTTAGCCCTATTTAGTTGCGATATAGCTTTAGATATTTTCTACTACCCTAACGCATCGCCCCCTAAAGTTTCTATGTGGGTGGGCGCAGTGTATATCATGCTTTTAGCATGGTTAGTGATAGCGCTTTTTAAAGGCTATGGGGAAGCGTTAGTTACGAATATGGCTACCAAAAGCACGCACAATTTTAGAAAAGAAGTGATCAACTTGATTTTAAAAGTCATGTATTTTTTGATCTTTATTGTCACGCTTTTAGGGGTTTTGAAACAACTGGGGTTTAACGTTTCAGCCATCATCGCTTCTTTAGGGATTGGGGGGTTAGCGGTGGCTTTGGCGGTTAAAGATGTGTTGGCGAATTTTTTTGCTTCCGTCATTTTATTGTTAGACAATTCGTTTTCTCAAGGGGATTGGATCGTGTGCGGTGAAGTGGAGGGAACGGTGGTGGAAATGGGGTTAAGACGCACCACGATCAGAGCCTTTGATAACGCTCTTTTGTCCGTGCCTAATTCAGAGTTAGCCGGAAAACCCATCAGGAATTGGAGCCGGCGTAAAGTGGGAAGGCGTATTAAAATGGAAATAGGCTTAACCTATAGCTCCAGTCAAAGCGCTTTACAGCTTTGCGTGAAAGACATTAAAGAAATGCTAGAAAACCACCCTAAAATCGCCAATGGAGCCGATAGTGCTTTGCAAAACGCGAGCGATTACCGCTACATGTTTAAAAAAGATATTGTTTCTATTGATGATTTTTTAGGGTATAAAAACAATCTGTTTGTCTTTTTAGATCAGTTTGCGGACAGCTCTATTAATATTTTAGTGTATTGCTTTTCTAAAACAGTGGTTTGGGAAGAGTGGCTAGAAGTCAAAGAAGACGTGATGCTAAAATCATGGGGATTGTAGAAAAGCACCATTTGAGTTTTGCTTTCCCATCACAGAGTTTGTATGTGGAGAGTTTGCCAGAAGTTAGCCTGAAAGAAGGGGCTAAAATCTAAAATTATTGGTAGATGTATTCTTTGGTTAAGGGGAAAGTGTTATCCACGCTGTTGGTTAAAAGCAATTGGAATAAATCCGCGCTCCCCACCCTGAAAGCCGATGCGCAAGTCCTTAAATACAGATCCCACATGCGGATAAATCTTTCGTCATAGCCGAGTCTTTTCACTTTATCTAGATTGTGGTTGAAGTTGTCTCGCCAAATGTCTAAAGTCTTGGCGTAATGGATGCGTAAGCTTTCAGCCATGAGCAAGTGGAAGTCGCATTCGCTCATCACGCTCATCACTTCTCTTAAAGAGGGCAAGTAGCCACCCGGAAAAATGTATTTATCCACCCATGCGTTAGTCTTGCCTTCAAAACAGCATAAAATGGAGTGGAGCAAAAACATCCCGCCCGTTTTCAACACTTCTTTAACTTTTTTGAAATAAAAGGGCAAATTATCCTTACCCACATGCTCAAACATGCCCACGCTCACCACTTTATCAAAGCGGTACAACCGCCCGTCTAAATCCTGATAATTCAATAATTTGATCGTTACTTTATCCTCTAACCCTAACTCTTGGACTCGTTTGTTAGCCTGTTTGTATTGCTCGCTAGAAATGGTGATCCCCATCACTTCCGCCCCGTATTCTTGCGCGGCTTTTATGGAGAGATAGCCCCAACCACAGCCTATATCCAGCAGTTTTTCGCCAGGCTTTAGGTGGAGCTTCTTTAAAGTGTGATCTAATTTTTGGAGCTGGGCGGCATGGAGGGTGTCATCGTCTTTTTTGAAATACGCGCATGAATAACTTAAGGTTTCATCCAGCCAGATAGAATAAAAGTCATTCCCTAGATCGTAATGTTTAGAAATGTTGGAGCTTTCTTTGATGGGCTTTTGGATAGCTTTAGCGTTGTCATGTTTGTGCAAATGCTCATAATTGGTTTGCAAATACAAAGAATGCATCACCTCATCCATAGAGCCTTCAATATCAATCACGCCGTCCATATAAGCCTCAGCGATCGTTAAAGACATGTCTTTTTTAATATCGCTAAATTTCAGGGGACGATGGATTTTAAGGGTGAATTTAGGCGAATGTTCGCCATTCCTATAAACGCTATTATCCCAAAAAACGACCTGATAATCGCCGTTTTTCCACTGCTTGAACATGCTTTTGAGCAAAAATTTTGAAATCATCTGTAATTCCTTGAACTCATTTTTCAATTTTTTGAGCGTTAATTATAATGAATTTTAAGCTAAAAACACCCCACAAATAAGCATAAATTCAACCTCTATTCTCTAAATTTTTAAAAGCATGTTAAAATTAAGAGACTTAAACAAATTTAAGGTAACACGATTATAAAGATGCAAAAATCACTGATCACAACCCCCATTTATTATGTGAATGACATCCCTCATATTGGCCATGCTTATACGACTTTGATTGCGGATACTTTAAAGAAGTATTACACGCTTCAAGGCGAAGAAGTCTTTTTTTTAACCGGCACCGATGAGCATGGGCAAAAGATTGAACAAAGTGCGAGGCTTAGGAATCAAAGCCCTAAAGCTTACGCTGATAGCATTAGCGCGATTTTTAAAAACCAGTGGGATTTTTTCAATTTGGATTATGATGGTTTTATCCGCACCACAGACAGCGAGCATCAAAAATGCGTGCAAAACGCCTTTGAAATCATGTTTGAAAAAGGGGATATTTATAAAGGCGCTTATAGTGGGTATTATTGCGTGAGCTGTGAGAGTTATTGTGCGATTTCTAAAGCGGACAACACGAGTGATAAAGTCCTATGCCCTGATTGCTTGAGAGAAACCACGCTTTTAGAAGAAGAGAGTTATTTTTTTAAATTGAGCGCGTATGAAAAGCCTTTATTGGAGTTTTACGCTAAAAACCCTGAAGCGATTTTGCCTATTTATCGTAAAAATGAGGTAACTTCTTTTATTGAGCAGGGTTTATTGGATCTGTCTATCACGCGCACGAGCTTTGAATGGGGCATTCCTTTGCCTAAAAAAATGAACGATCCTAAACATGTGGTGTATGTTTGGTTGGACGCTTTATTGAATTATGCGAGCGCGTTAGGGTATTTGAATGGTTTAGACAATAAAATGGCGCATTTTGAATGCGCTAGGCATATTGTGGGTAAGGATATTTTGCGCTTCCATGCCATTTATTGGCCAGCTTTTTTGATGAGTTTGAATCTGCCTTTATTCAAACAGCTTTGCGTGCATGGGTGGTGGACGATAGAGGGCGTGAAAATGAGTAAGAGCTTGGGTAATGTTTTAGACGCTCAAAAAATCGCTATGGAATATGGGATTGAAGAATTGCGCTATTTTTTATTGCGTGAGGTGCCTTTTGGGCAAGATGGGGATTTTTCTAAAAAAGCGTTAACAGAAAGGATTAATGCGAATTTGAATAACGATTTGGGGAATTTGCTGAACCGCTTGCTAGGCATGGCTAAAAAATATTTCAATTATTCTCTAAAAAGCGACAAAATCACCGCTTATTATCCTAAAGAGCTAGAAAAAGCGCATCAAATCTTGGATAACGCTAATTCTTTTGTGCCTAAAATGCAATTGCATAAAGCTTTAGAGGAATTGTTTAACGTTTATGATTTTTTAAACAAACTCATCGCTAAAGAAGAGCCATGGGTTTTGCACAAAAACAACGAATCAGAAAAACTAGAAGCCTTATTGAGTTTGATCGCAAACGCGCTGTTACAATCAAGCTTTTTACTTTATGCGTTCATGCCAAAGAGCGCGGCTAAATTAGCGAGCGCTTTTCGTGTAGAAATCACGCCCAATAATTACGAACGCTTTTTTAAAGCTAAAAAATTACAAGATATGGTTTTACAAGACACCGAACCTTTATTTTCCAAAATAGAGAAAATTGAAAAGACTGAAAAAGGGGAGGAAGCCCCAGCAGAAAAAGCAGAAAAAAAAGAAAAAGAAAAAGCCCCACTAAAACAAGAAAATTATATCAACATTGAGGATTTCAAAAAAGTAGAGATCAAAGTGGGGCTTATCAAGGAGGCTCAAAGGATTGAAAAGTCCAATAAATTACTGCGCTTAAAAGTGGATTTAGGCGAAAATCGTTTGAGGCAAATCATCTCAGGGATCGCTTTGGATTATGAGCCTGAAAGCTTGGTGGGGCAAATGGTGTGCGTGGTGGCTAATTTAAAGCCTGCAAAGCTTATGGGCGAAATGAGTGAGGGCATGATTTTAGCGGTGCGAGATAATGATAATCTGGCTTTAATCAGCCCTACCAGAGAAAAAATCGCAGGAAGTTTGATCAGTTAAATGCGATTAGGGGTGAATGAAGCCGTAGAGTTGAGTTTGGGCGAATTGCAAAACACGCCCTCAATCAGCTATTTTAATTCTATTGTTTTGTCTTTAAACAAAGTCCAAAAAGGCTCTTTATTTGCCGCTAAAGATCATGCTCTCATTCCTAAAGCTTTAGAGTTAGGGGCTTATGGGATCTTATACACAGGAGAATATCCTTTAAGTGATAGGGATGTGGCATGGATCAAGCTTAAAGATATAGAGCATTCTTTGAACCATTTGTTTAAATTTTGTTTGTTGGATGAGCGCGTGGTCGGGGTGCTGTTAGGCCCTATAGAATTAGAGATCGCTTCTAAAATCATCGTGAGCGAATTTGTGTGGTGCTTGAAAGAGAGCCTTGAAGATTTATTCATTATAGAGGGGTGTAAAATAGCCTTTTTTGATAAATTGGAGTGGCTTCATTTGTTTTATAAGCAAGAGCACTTGAAAGAAGATTTGAAAGAAAGTCGTTTAATCATTCTCAACCAATCGTTTTTTTGCAGCACTTTAGTCTATGAAAAACAAGAATACGAATTCAAAATGCCATGCATCTTTTTAGAGCCTTTAAAAAGGGTGATTCAATTGTGCGAGAAATTACAAATTGAGTTTGATTTGAATCTTTTAGGCAAAAAAGAATACCCACTAGATCATTGCAAACCCTTTTTTGTGAATAAAAATTTAGAAATAGCCCCTTATGGCGCAACGGCAAGGGTGGTTGTCGCTGAGACTTCAAAAGAATTGTTTGAAATGATGCTTCAAAAAGCCCTTGAGACTTTATCGTGGGGGAAAATTGTCGTGTTTTGTCGTAAAAACAGCGTGGCTTTCTTTGAAAAAAATAACCCTTATTTTTACACTACTCAAAACAACTTAAAAGAGCAATTAAAAAATTTAGCGTTTAATTTCGCTTTTATTTATGGGATTAGCCCTCATCATTTAGAATCCCTTCTAAACCCCCCTTTTTTAAAAAACCCCCACGCTATGGTAAGTCATGCTCATTTGTAACGACAATCTCGATCCAAAAACCCTTTTAGAAGAAATCATGGCGTTAAGGCCATGGCGTAAAGGCCCTTTTGAAATTTCTCAAATCAAGATTGATAGCGAATGGGATAGCTCCATTAAATGGAATCTAGTCAAAAACGCCACTCCTTTAAAAGACAAAATAGTGGCTGATGTGGGTTGCAATAACGGCTATTACTTGTTTAAGATGCTAGAATATAAGCCTAAAAGTTTGGTGGGGTTTGATCCGGGCGTTTTAGTCAAAAAACAATTTGAATTTTTAGCCCCCTTTTTTGATAAAGAAAAAAAAATCATTTATGAGTCTTTAGGGGTAGAGGATTTGCATGAAAAATACCCTAACGCTTTTGATGTCATTTTTTGCTTAGGGGTGCTATACCACAGAAAAAGCCCGCTAGAGGCTTTAAAAGCCTTATATCATGCTTTGAAAATAAAAGGGGAGCTGGTGTTGGATACGCTTATTGTTGATTCGCCCCTAGACATCGCTCTTTGCCCTAAAAAAACTTATGCTAAAATGAAAAATGTTTATTTTATCCCTAGTGTTAGCGCACTAAAGGGGTGGTGCGAAAGGGTGGGGTTTGAAAATTTTGAGATTCTTAGCGTTTTAAAGACCACGCCTAAAGAACAGCGTAAAACGGATTTTATTTTGGGGCAAAGTTTAGAAGATTTTTTGGATAAAACAGATCTCTCTAAAACTTTAGAGGGGTATGACGCTCCTTTGAGAGGGTATTTTAAAATGCTCAAACCAAGCAAGCTTTAATAAAGGATTAAGATAGTGCAAGAATCAGTCGTTCGTGTGGATTATGACTCTTTAGAGACTTGTAAGAATTTCAAACCAAGCGTTGGCACTGAATTAATCGTTTTAGAAAAAGATATAGCCCATGCGCGTTTCAAGGGCAATGAAAGCATGGTGTATGAAGAAAATTTTGTGCATGCCGGGTTTGTGCTTATTGCGTGCAATTATGCGGCCTTGTGCGCGTTGAATAAAAGGCACAGCGTGGTGGTTTCTAATAACATCAATTTTTACGCCCCCCTAGAATTGAATCAAGAAGCGCTCATTAAAGCGCAAGTCATTCAAGATGGCGTGAAAAAAGCTGAAATAAAAATAGAGGCGTTTGTGTTAGACATTCAGGTTTTAGAGGGAATGATAGAAATCGTGGTGTTTGATAAAAAGCCTTTTAAATTCAATTTTAAAGAAGAGTAGTTAAATGGTTATTGTTTTAGTCGTGGATAGCTTTAAAGACACCAGTAATGGCACTTCTATGACGGCGTTTCGTTTTTTTGAAGCGCTGAAAAAAAGAGGGCATGTGATGAGAGTGGTTGCCCCCCATGTGGATAATTTAGGGAGTGAAGAAGAAGGGTATTACAACCTTAAAGAGCGCTATATCCCCTAGTTACAGAAATTTCACACAAACAACACATCCTTTTTGCTAAACCGGATGAAAAAATCTTAAGAAAGGCTTTTAAGGGAGCGGATATGATCCATACTTACTTGCCTTTTTTGCTAGAAAAAACAGCCGTAAAAATCGCGCGAGAAATGCAAGTGCCTTACATTGGCTCTTTCCATTTACAGCCAGAGCATATTTCTTATAACATGAAATTGGGGCAATTTTCTTGGTTTAACATGATGCTTTTTTCGTGGTTTAAATCTTCGCATTACCGCTATATCCACCATATCCATTGCCCATCAAAATTCATTGTAGAAGAATTAGAAAAATACAACTATGGAGGGAAAAAATACGCTATTTCTAACGGCTTTGATCCCATGTTTAAATTTGAACACCCGCAAAAAAGCCTTTTTGACACCACGCCCTTTAAAATCGCTATGGTAGGGCGCTATTCTAATGAAAAAAATCAAAGCGTTTTAATCAAAGCGGTTGCTTTAAGCCGATACAAACAAGACATTGTGTTATTACTCAAAGGCAAAGGGCCTGATGAGAAAAAAATCAAACTTCTAGCCCAAAAACTAGGCGTAAAAACGGAGTTTGGGTTTGTCAATTCCAATGAATTGTTAGAGATTTTAAAAACTTGCACCCTTTATGTGCACACGGCCAATGTGGAAAGCGAAGCGATTGCGTGCTTGGAAGCCATTAGCGTGGGGATTGTGCCTGTTATCGCTAATAGCCCTTTAAGCGCGACCAGACAATTCGCGCTAGATGAACGATCGCTATTTGAACCTAATAACGCTAAAGATTTGAGCGCTAAAATAGACTGGTGGTTAGAAAACAAGCTTGAAAGAGAAAGAATGCAAAACGAATACGCTAAAAGCGCTTTAAACTACACTTTAGAAAATTCAGTCATTCAAATTGAAAAAGTTTATGAAGAAGCGATCAGAGATTTTAAAAATAACCCCCATCTCTTTAAAACCTTATCATAATGAAAGGATAAAAAATGCAAGAAGTCCATGATTATGGGATTAATTTTTGGAGCAATAACGAATTTAAGATAGAAAAAGGGCTGGTTAAAGTTTGTCATGGCAAAAACCCCTCGCTTTTAGAAATCGTTCAAAGCGTGCGCGATAAGGGCTATAGAGGGCCTTTGTTGGTGCGATTCCCCCATTTGGTGCAAAAACAAATCAAAAGCCTGTTTGATGCGTTTTCTTCAGCGATTAAAGAGTATCAATACAGCGGGGCTTTTAAGGCGGTTTTCCCTTTAAAAGTCAATCAAATGCCCTCGTTTGTTTTCCCTTTAGTGCAGGGGGCTAAGGGTTTGAATTACGGCTTAGAAGCCGGGAGCAAGTCTGAACTCATCATTGCGATGAGTTACACTAACCCTAAAGCCCCTATCACCGTGAATGGCTTTAAAGACAAAGAAATGATTGAGCTTGGCTTTATCGCTAAAAGCATGCAGCATGAGATCACTTTAACGATTGAGGGTTTGAATGAATTAAAAACCATTATCGCCGTGGCTAAACAAAACGATTTTGTAGCATGCCCTAAAATTGGCATTCGCATCCGTTTGCACAGCGCTGGCACTGGCGTTTGGGCAAAGAGTGGGGGGATCAATTCTAAATTTGGCCTTAGTAGCACGGAAGTTTTAGAAGCGATGCGCCTTTTAGAAGAAAACGACTTACTAGAGCATTTCCACATGATACATTTCCACATAGGCTCTCAAATCAGCGATATTTCGCCCTTAAAAAAGGCTTTAAGAGAAGCGGGTAACTTGTATGCAGAATTGCGTAAAATGGGCGCTAAAAATCTTAATAGCGTGAATATTGGAGGGGGGTTAGCCGTAGAATACACCCAACACAAGCACCACCAAGACAAGAACTACACTTTAGAAGAATTCAGCGCTGATGTGGTGTTTTTATTGAGGGAAATTGTGAAAAATAAGCAAGAAATCGAGCCGGATATTTTCATTGAATCAGGCCGTTATATTTCCGCTAACCATGCCGTTTTAGTGGCCCCTGTGTTAGAATTGTTTTCGCATGAATACAATGAAAAATCCCTAAAAATCAAAGAAAATAATAACCCTCCCTTGATTGATGAAATGCTAGATTTGCTCGCTAATATCAATGAAAAAAACGCCATTGAATACTTGCATGATAGTTTTGATCACACCGAGTCGCTATTCACGCTTTTTGATTTGGGCTATATTGATTTGATTGACAGGAGCAACACTGAAGTTTTAGCGCATTTGATCGTCAAAAAAGCGGTGCAATTGCTTTATGTCAAGGATCATAACGATATTTTACGCATTCAAGAGCAAGTCCAAGAGCGCTATTTATTGAATTGCTCGTTTTTCCAAAGCTTGCCAGATTATTGGGGCTTGAGACAGAATTTCCCGGTCATGCCCTTGAATAAATTAGATGAAAAGCCCACCAGGAGCGCGAGCTTGTGGGATATTACTTGCGATAGCGATGGGGAAATCGCTTTTGATTCCACAAAGCCCTTGTTTTTGCACGATATAGACATAGATGAAGAAGAATACTTTTTAGCGTTCTTTTTAGTGGGAGCGTATCAAGAAGTTTTAGGCATGAAGCACAATTTATTCACGCACCCTACGGAATTTAGCGTGGTTTTTGATGAAAAAGGCGATTATGAAGTGGAAGATATTTGCGAAGCCCAAACGATTTTAGACGTGTTAGACGATTTGGACTATGACACTAAAGAAATTGAGCGCCTTTTAAAACAAAAAATTGAAGACAACAACCAACTGGACATGGAAGAAAAGAAAGAAATCATGGGGCGCTTGTATGTCATGCTGAGCGAAAATGGGTATTTGCGCACGATTTCTTAAGAGAACGCTATAAATTGGTTATAACGCTTTTTAACTTTAATCAATAGAAAACCTTACTAATCAATAAAAGAGCGTTAAAACTAAAATAAGCAAGCAAATTGAAAAATAAAGATACAAGAAAAAAAAGAGAGATTAAAAAAAAAGAGCCTCCCCACTAGGAGTGGGGGGGGTTATTCTTTTAACTCCGCCTCCTCTTTATCTAAATTAGCGAGATGCTCATCAACCTCTTTAGCAGTTGCTAGTCCAATATTATTAAAAATGTCTTTTAACAAATTTTCAGTAAGACCCGCACAGCTTAAGCCATATTTATTGATACCGCCATCGCAAAGCAATTGAGCGATAAACAACGCCTCATTTTTGTTTCTAGGTAAAGTCGTAGCCCAAAAACCATCAGGGGAAAAATCGTTAAGTTCTTTTTCAAACTCCTTATTACCCTCCGCATACTCTTTAATCACGCCACAGAATAAAGTCGTTCCAACTCTATCCAAGTGGTCTAGTGTCTCAATCTCGCATTTTTCCTCATCTCGGTTATCAATCATAGCACGCCACTCCGCATCGCTGTGTCTATTTAGCCCTTTAGCGTTAGCAAGAGCGGTAAGAATGATAGCAGACGCTTGATTACCACTACCCTCAAAAAACATGGGAGATAATAACGCACCGAGCCTACTTTTTCTCTCGCTTAAAGTATAATCCTCCGCAATAATCTCAAAGCTAGTCTTATCATCAGTAGTCTTAAATCCAAAAGCGAGTTTAAACCTATCCTCTTTCTCTTTGGGAGTAGTAGTTCTTTCTTTAACACTCGGTCCGCTAGTTACCACTTTAACGCCATCTAAAATGTCCGCTTTTTCGTTTTCAGCGTGAAGTCTCATATGCTCGGTCAATGGAACTTTATTGAACCACTTTAAGAATTTTTCGCTATTGAAAGCGTAAGTGGCTTCGTTGCCTTTTTGGCTTCTTAAGGTTACACGATTAAACCCAATACTAATGACTTTAGCCTCCACCACTTTGTTATTGATCGTGGCTTTGACTGACGCCCCTACTTTTAATTTATTTTCATTTTGAAAACCCATAAAATACTCCTTGGTAAAAATTTGTTTTAAATTCCGCTATAATCGGTCGTTCAATGTTTTTTAGTGTTTCTATCTTTTTGGCATGGCTTGTTCCTCCTTGTTGTGGGGTGAATTTTATTTAAAATTTCCATGTCTATTGCCTTTAAGATCGTTTTGAAGGCGGTAAGCGCTATTAAAAATACAGCCGGTCAATATTTCTTCAATTTGCGATAATTCCGCATTTTTTAGCGCTTCTCTAGGCGTTTCAATGATCAGTTTAGTTTGCGATAATCGCACCCACTCTAACGCTTGCTCTCTAGATTTAAAACTCCCCAATTTCCCAATATGGTTGAGAAACTGCTCGCTCATGGGTCTATCCATGTCAATCACAAGATGAAAGGTAACATAAAGCGACTGAACGCTCAAAGAATCCCCAACAATAAAGGTAAAATCAAGCGTGTCATCAAGCGTGTTATGCTGGATATTGTCTATTAACGCATAGTTAAGCTCTAATTTTTCTACTTGCTTTATCGCTATTACGATGTCTTTAGAAAGAGAAGCACTAATCGTTTCTAATTGTTTTAACAAATCTTTAGGCGGGATAGAACCACGCTCTATATCAGCGTCTATCACGCTTTAAATCGTTCTTTTATCCACTATCTTATCACGCTTAAAATCGCTCTTTTATCCACTGCCTTATTACGCTTTAAATCGTTAGCGATTTTGTTGATTTGAAGGTTTTGTTTGTAGCTTTGTTTTGACGCTCTCTCTTTTTCTCGCCATTCAATGACTTCCCTCTCTTCTTGTTCTATGTCTGCAACATCAAAGATTTTAGGAAAACCATAACGATTTTTTTTCGCTCTGATAAAACTTTTAATACTATCTTCAAGATGCTCGCGAAAATCATCAAAACCATCGCTAGATTGCGGCATATAAAGCGCTTCTATTTGAGTTTTAGCTATTTCATTAAACTCTATGCCGTTATGTTTATCAGGGTGTTTTGAAAAGAATGCAGCTAGCTTGTTTTTTAAAGCATTGAGAGATTGTTCTAATTGATTGGGCGTTGAGAATTTGATGTCTGAAAAGCTGTCTTGTGTTTTGTTAAAGTCCTTACCCGGTGAAGCGTTGATCAATTCTATAGGGCATTTGCTCTCACAATAACAGATCGCTTGTTGGTTAAATATTTGCGCTAACACCAATAAATAGTCCCTTAAATTAAATACGATAGTAGGCTCATTGGCGAACACCAAAAAGCTTATTTCTTCATCGGGTAAAAAAGGATTTTGTGGGCTGTCTTTTAAAGAGTTAAGTGCTTGAACAAACCCTATAAAATCACGCTTACCCTCTAAATACGATTGCAACTTTTTCGCTCTTTCTGTATTTTGCTTGGGGGTGTATCGGTATTTAGCGACAAACTCCTTACTAGACATAAAGTCTTTCACGCTCGCCTTAGCGTTATTCTTAAAAAATCTATCCATAAAATGCTTCCCCAATAAAAAACAAAACCTCCTATAAAGGTAATTATTGCCTTTAAAGAAGTCCTTAATCAAAATGGGTTTATCCCAATCCACTTTAACAGATTTGTCCTGCCAATAGAGTAAGCGCGTTTTTAACTGAGCTAGTTTATCAGCGCTAGATTGAATGCAACCGCTTTTAGTTGCCCCTATCAGTAATTTTTGCTCATTATGATTGAAATCTCTGTAAAAAGCGTCTTTAAAGGGTTTAAAGGCTGAGATGATCCCAAAAGGTAGTCCGCTTTTGATTTTCTCACACGCCTTTTTAAGATCGCCGTTTCCAATCGTTTCGCTCCCAATAGCAGAAGTCTTTGTGTTAGAAACTGCAATGGCGCTGTTTTTAGTTTTAGAGGCTTTCTCCCTCCTAATGATCTCCTTAACGAATCGCTTCGTTTTATTTTGAGCCACTTCCCTAGCCACAAAATCCTTTTCAAAATCTTGTAACAAATAGTAGTATCTGGTTGGATTCCCGCTCTCATCATTCAATAACAATAAAAAATCATAATCCAAATAACATGTCAAGTCCTTTTTTTTAAATTCAGCCTTAGCGTTATTTGACTTTATAAGGCTTGTAAGCTTTTGATTACTTTTTTAAAATCCTCTTTTGCAAAGCTCAACCCAAAAGCTTCCTCATGCCCGCCAGCTTGTATTAAAGGAATGGTTTTAATCTGGCTTAAAAAATTCCCACCACCTCTAGCGCTACCGCTATACCCGTCTTTATTGTCTCTATAGATACAAAGGGAGCGATTGGAAGGGTATTTTTTTAAAAAGTTATTAGCCACTAAACCGCTAACACCTACTTTAATAGAACAGCTTTCATCTAAAAGAGCCACTAATATTTTGTTACAAGAAAAAATTTGAGCGTTTTCTTCGCTTTCTTTCACCATTTTCTTTTTAATGTCGTTGTATCTTTTGAATTCCTTAACATTAAAGACGCTTAAATGCGGATCGTTTATGGGGTTGAAATGTTTTAAAACCAGATAATGCAAATAGCTATCATAACAACCCTTAAACTCTCTAGCCCCACTCAAACGGCTTAAAGCGTTGATATAGTTGATGCAATTAAAACCGTATAAGTTAGAAATTCCATCTAAATCGTCTTGGGCTAAAGAAAAGTCTTTATCTTTGAAAAAGCATTTAATGCGCTCATGTTTAGCTTGCGCTAAATTCAAAACCATATCCAAATTATCCCCATTATCTAAATCAATGCGATCGCTTAAAAGCGTGATAGCGATCAATTCTTCTTCTAAAGGAGTGGTTTGTATTTGAAAGATTTGACTAAACACTAAAGCGCTTGTGAAAGCCCCGCTATAATAGTTGGCGTCTTTTTCATCATTCAGGTTAATGTAGGCGATTTTATTTCCATCAATCCAATCAACTTCAAAACTCTTATGGTGGTCTGTGATGATGCATTGTTCAAAACGCTCTAATAAGATTTCTTGTAATTCGGTGTTAGCGGCCAAATCCGCCCCTAAATCAGCGCTAAACAATAAGGGGTCTTTTTGAAATTGGTTTTTAATGCAATCTAGGCTGACTAATTGGTTGGTTTTAGGGTTAAAGATACAAGGTTTAGACAATAAATCGTTTAGGGCTAAATCAGTGAAACCATAGCCATGTGCATTCCTTAAGGGGCTAAAGAAAAAGAAATCTTTAATACCCAATCTGTAACACATAGACATTAAAACGCTGCCAGCTAACATGCCATCACAATCATTATCTGTATAGAAAACAATGGGGCGATGGCGCTTGACTTCTTCTAAGAAGTCTTTAAAAATCCTTTTCTTTGACATCTTTAATAGCTCTTTTTTAGGCATTGATCACCTCTTTGTTGTTTTTGATGCTTGATGATTTTCAATCATTCTAGATCAAAATCATCTTCACATTCCTCTTCATATTCCTCTTCTTGCCCTTCTATGTGTAAAATAGGCATGATAGTGTTATACAAAGATTTGTATCGCTCTTTTAGGGACTTCTCATTCCACTTTCTATAATTGCTATACAATTCTTTAGTGATGTCATAACAGCTAATCACTTTGCTTGGGTCTTTGCCGCCATAAATTTTTCTTTTTTCATCAAAATCCCCATTTAAGGCTTTTGCGTTCTTTTTACGCTTTAAAAGGGTTAAATTCGCGATATTATTCACCCATTCTTCTCTTTTTTCTTTGTCAAAATCCGCGTTCCACTGACTGCCCTTTTCGGGCTTTTGGGGTAAAATATGCTCCACTTGGGTTTCGGCATCCATAGCGATAAAATGGGGCTTCTCTTCATCTGTCATGAAATAATTAGCGAGGGCTAAGACAGGGCGTAACCATTTGCTAGGATAAACAGAATAACTATCCCATAAGTTATAGTGGTATTGGTTAAAGGTGTTATAAGATTCTATGTTATCCAGTATAAGCTCTTGGATGGTTTCAATGTCTTTATTGTTTTTAACATTTTTGATAATGTTGATGCTCGTTTGCTTGATGCGCGTGATCGTGCCTCCTGCAATCCAAGTTTGGTAATAATAAGACACCAAAAGCTTTTTCAAAGCGTCAAAATCAGGGTATTTGACATGAAGGGCGGTCGTTAGAATGCTGGCCCAATACCTAGAGGGGAGATACCTCAATAAATAGATGTATCGGTCTTGTTTTTTTAGCAATGCGGTATAGGCTTTCATGAACTCGCTGATCTCATAGATGAACCCGCAAGCGTCTTTTTTGCTGTCTTTGAACACCTTTTTTAATCCCTTATCGGCTCTCTTTTTAGAAGCGCTAGGATCAGCGTATTCTAAATACATGTTAAAAAAGTCTTCTAAATCAATATCTATGCCCTCAACGCTCTTGCAAGATTCAACCAATTTGTCCCAAGTGGTTATAAAATCCTTACGCTTTTCACTATCTTGTTTGATTTCTTGCATCAAACTGGATTTTAAAATATCAATAGGGCTTAAGGGTTGGCCTCTGTCGTTTAACACTTGAAAGATTTGCATCGCGCTGTCTTGCTCAAAACAAACGATCCTAGTCACAACAATGTGTTCATAAAACCACTCGACAAAATCATCCATATCGCTTATTGAACCATTTTTTATGCTCTCATTCAATAGCTCTCTAAAATAATAAGCGTTACGCAAATAAGTGTTTTCATCAAATTTCTTATTCAACTCGCTCTTTTTAATATTGTCTTCAAACTCTAAATTGTTTAACACCGTGTTTTCAAAAATGCTGTTGTAATTTTGAGCGGTTAAAAACTTCAGACGCTCTTTTTCTTTATCGTATTTATCATAAATACTCCCTTCAATAAAATCTTTAGATTTTTGCCCTAACCTGTGTTTATAAAGCCTTAAAATCGTGCAAGCCAGAATAATAAAACTCGTTAACCGCTGCTGGCCATCCACAACATCCCATCTTTTATCTTTTGGATTTTCAGCGATCACAATAGAGCCGCAAAAATACTCATCTTCTCTGTTGTTGGTATAGCTACCCACTAAATCATCAATCAAAGCCCCTAAATGATCCTTATCCCACACATAAGGGCGTTGGTAATCGGGAACCTGATAAAAATATTCAGCATCCACTAAAATTGCATAGAGTTTTTTTAACTCCACATCTACTTTTACTTTTGCCATCGTCTTCCCCCTGTATTGAATTTAACTCTGTAAGCCCCACTGGTTTAAAAATGGGGCTTATGGAATCAAATGGTTGAAAAATGTTGTGGCGCGGGTTAATGAAAGGGGGAATGAAAGGGTTAATGCAAGAGAGAATATAAAAAATAGGGGATTTTTAAGCGATCTTTTGTAAAAGGATAAATAGTTATAAAAGTATGGTAGCGTTGCTTGATTGCTTGATTAAATGATTAAATGATTAAATGATTAAATGATAGAATGATAGAATGATAGAATGATAGAATGATAGAATGATAGAATGATAGAATGATTGCTTGAATGCCATTTCTACCCCTTTTTTGAAAAAAAGATAATTTAGAGTATTGTATCTAGCGGTATTTAATCAATGGTTAATGATGCGTTTTATTTTAATAATGCACTTTATTTTATGAAATGTTTTATTTGATGATGCGTTTTATCTTAATTTATTTAAGACTTTATTTAAGACTTTATTTAAGACTTTATTTAAGACTTTATTTAAGACTTTATTTATTCAAAGCTTTATTTTACTACCCCCCATTCCCATCATTTCCAATGATTTCCAATCATTTCCAAATAACTTTCATTCATTTCTTTCCAACTCTAAAATTTATTTCACATTCCAAAAACTTTAAGCAAAATTTAAGCATTGCATGTCTATAATTACATTTCGTTTTTAAAGACAAGCTTTAAAAAGTTCTTTAATTTGAAACCATTCAAGCAAGTTCTACAAGCTAAAAAGCTTTAAATAAAAGCTCACTAGTTGGTAAAACTTGATTAAAAAAGATTAGGGATCAAGCATTTTTAGTCTTCTTAAAGGGTTTAACATTAAGAGTGATTATAGCAAGTTTTTGAAGAAAAACGAAGTTATTTGATTTAACATTGTTAATAGCCTATGTAAAAGTAAAGTAAAACTACAATAACTCTGTCTTATATTCATTAAGGCAGTGGTAGCGTTTGAAGAATATTCGTGCAATTGTCGTTATTCATTATAAAAGGGCGGGTTTTAAAGGATATTTTAAAATTTAAAACAAGCTTTTAAGAGCAGATGGCGGATGCCTTGCCAAAGAGAGGCGATGAAGGACGTACTAGACTGCGATAAGCTATGCGGAGCTGTCAAGGAGCTTTGATGCGTAGATGTCCGAATGGGGCAACCCAACTAATAGAGATATTAGTTACTCTAATTTAGAGAGCGAACCTAGTGAAGTGAAACATCTCAGTAACTAGAGGAAAAGAAATCAACGAGATTCCCTAAGTAGTGGCGAGCGAACGGGGAAAAGGGCAAACCGAGTGCTTGCATTCGGGGTTGAGGACTGCAACATCCAAGAGAACGCTTTAGCAGAGTTACCTGGAAAGGTAAGCCATAGAAAGTGATAGCCTTGTATGCGACAAGGCGTTCTTAGGTAGCAGGATCCAGAGTAGGCCAGGACACGAGAAATCCAGGTTGAAGCCGGGGAGACCACTCTCCAACCCTAAATACTACTCTTTGAGCGATAGCGAACAAGTACCGTGAGGGAAAGGTGAAAAGAACCGCAGTGAGCGGAGTGAAATAGAACCTGAAACCATCTGCTTACAATCATTCAGAGCCCTATGATTTATCAGGGTGATGGACTGCCTTTTGCATAATGATCCTGCGAGTTGTGGTATCTGGCAAGGTTAAGCGAATGCGAAGCCGTAGCGAAAGCGAGTCTTAATAGGGCGAACAAGTCAGATGCTGCAGACCCGAAGCTAAGTGATCTATCCATGGCCAAGTTGAAACGCGTGTAATAGCGCGTGGAGGACTGAACTCGTACCCATTGAAACGGGTTGGGATGAGCTGTGGATAGGGGTGAAAGGCCAAACAAACTTAGTGATAGCTGGTTCTCTTCGAAATATATTTAGGTATAGCCTCAAGTGATAATAAAAGGGGGTAGAGCCCTGATTGGGCTAGGGCTGCTCGCCGCGGTACCAAACCCTATCAAACTTCGAATACCTTTTATCGTATCTTGGGAGTCAGGCGGTGGGTGATAAAATCAATCGTCAAAAGGGGAACAACCCAGACTACCAAATAAGGTCCCTAAGTTCTATTCTGAGTGGAAAAAGATGTGTGGCTACTCAAACAACCAGGAGGTTGGCTTAGAAGCAGCCATCCTTTAAAGAAAGCGTAACAGCTCACTGGTCTAGTGGTCATGCGCTGAAAATATAACGGGGCTAAGATAGACACCGAATTTGTAGATTGTGTTAAACACAGTGGTAGAAGAGCGTTCATACCAGCGTTGAAGGTATACCGGTAAGGAGTGCTGGAGCGGTATGAAGTGAGCATGCAGGAATGAGTAACGATAAGATATATGAGAATTGTATCCGCCGTAAATCTAAGGTTTCCTACGCGATGGTCGTCATCGTAGGGTTAGTCGGGTCCTAAGCCGAGTCCGAAAGG
The DNA here is from genome assembly GCA_008032935.1 of Helicobacter pylori. Taxonomy (NCBI): domain Bacteria; kingdom Pseudomonadati; phylum Campylobacterota; class Epsilonproteobacteria; order Campylobacterales; family Helicobacteraceae; genus Helicobacter; species Helicobacter pylori. The sequence goes on from CP032039.1 coordinate 827,794, forward strand.
GGTAGGTGATGGCAAATTGGTTAATATTCCAATACCGACTATGGAGCGTGATGGGGGACGCATAGGGTTAAGCGAGCTAGCTGATGGAAGCGCTAGTCTAAGGGCGTAGATTGGAGGGAAGGCAAATCCACCTCTGTATTTGAAACCCAAACAGGCTCTTTGAGTCCTTTTAGGACAAAGGGAGAATCGCTGATACCGTCGTGCCAAGAAAAGCCTCTAAGCATATCCATAGTCGTCCGTACCGCAAACCGACACAGGTAGATGAGATGAGTATTCTAAGGCGCGTGAAAGAACTCTGGTTAAGGAACTCTGCAAACTAGCACCGTAAGTTCGCGATAAGGTGTGCCGCAGCAATGCGGTCTCAGCAAAGAGTCCCTCCCGACTGTTTACCAAAAACACAGCACTTTGCCAACTCGTAAGAGGAAGTATAAGGTGTGACGCCTGCCCGGTGCTCGAAGGTTAAGAGGATGCGTCAGTCGCAAGATGAAGCGTTGAATTGAAGCCCGAGTAAACGGCGGCCGTAACTATAACGGTCCTAAGGTAGCGAAATTCCTTGTCGGTTAAATACCGACCTGCATGAATGGCGTAACGAGATGGGAGCTGTCTCAACCAGAGATTCAGTGAAATTGTAGTGGAGGTGAAAATTCCTCCTACCCGCGGCAAGACGGAAAGACCCCGTGGACCTTTACTACAACTTAGCACTGCTAATGGGAATATCATGCGCAGGATAGGTGGGAGGCTTTGAAGTAAGGGCTTTGGCTCTTATGGAGCCATCCTTGAGATACCACCCTTGATGTTTCTGTTAGCTAACTGGCCTGTGTTATCCACAGGCAGGACAATGCTTGGTGGGTAGTTTGACTGGGGCGGTCGCCTCCTAAAAAGTAACGGAGGCTTGCAAAGGTTGGCTCATTGCGGTTGGAAATCGCAAGTTGAGTGTAATGGCACAAGCCAGCCTGACTGTAAGACATACAAGTCAAGCAGAGACGAAAGTCGGTCATAGTGATCCGGTGGTTCTGTGTGGAAGGGCCATCGCTCAAAGGATAAAAGGTACCCCGGGGATAACAGGCTGATCTCCCCCAAGAGCTCACATCGACGGGGAGGTTTGGCACCTCGATGTCGGCTCATCGCATCCTGGGGCTGGAGCAGGTCCCAAGGGTATGGCTGTTCGCCATTTAAAGCGGTACGCGAGCTGGGTTCAGAACGTCGTGAGACAGTTCGGTCCCTATCTGCCGTGGGCGTAGGAAAGTTGAGGAGAGCTGTCCCTAGTACGAGAGGACCGGGATGGACGTGTCACTGGTGCACCAGTTGTTCTGCCAAGAGCATCGCTGGGTAGCTACACACGGATGTGATAACTGCTGAAAGCATCTAAGCAGGAAGCCAACTCCAAGATAAACTTTCCCTGAAGCTCGCACAAAGACTATGTGCTTGATAGGGTAGATGTGTGAGCGCAGTAATGCGTTTAGCTGACTACTACTAATAGAGCGTTTGGCTTGTTTTTTGCTTTTTGATAAGATAACGGCAATAAGCATGGATAAGTTACCACTGCCTTACTGAGTGTAAGAGAGTTGGAGTTTTATGAAGACTTTTATAGGGTTAAACTTTAATGAGGAATGAGATACCATCTCAATGATTTAAAGCTAAAGGCTATTAACGATCTTCTTTGTTAAAAACAGCTCCCTATTGAAGAGAAAGGGGAGTTAAGGGTAAATGCATTTTATCTTTAGCTCCCTTTTCCTTGTGCCTTTAGAGAAGAGGAACTACCCAGTTAACCATTCCGAACCTGGAAGTCAAGCTCTTCATCGCTGATAATACTGCTCTTTTCAAGAGTGGGAATGTAGGTCGGTGCAGGGATAGGGAAATGCTTTTTTAGTCTTGCTTTTTATCTTATTTCATTATTGATTATATTTTAGTGCTTTATTTTTCTGTTGTTTTTTTCATTTTTTTTATTTTTAGTTGTTTTGATTTGGGGTTTTATTGTTTTATTCAAAGGTTTTAGAGTTTTAAGAAAACGAGTTTGAAAACAAAATAAAATTTAAAATCATAAAATAAGATCTAAAATCCAATTTTTTAAAAAGTTTAATATCTTTGGAAAGAGTCCGCATTAATTAAACATGGATTTAAGAAAAAAGTTTTATTCTCTAAAGAATGTAATTATTTATAGAACTCTTATCTAAGCTTCTTTTTAAAGGAAGTTTATGAAGTTTTTTAAAATCCCTAAACTGCACTTCAATTCTAAAGAGCGCTAAGAAATGTTTTTAGAAAGTTTTATTCTTTAAAAAAGTTATCGCTTACAACTAATCTCTTTGGTTTGATTGTAAAAAACGCTTTTAGCGTTTTAGATTTTTATTCTTTTACTTTGCTGGTGTTGTTTTCTGTTTCTTTGCCTTAAAACAAACCATAGAGTCGGCTTGCTACCCTAAAATTCAGGCACTCTTAAACTAAGTCTAAGTCTACTATACTCAAAAGCTTATAAAATCATCAAAAAGAGTGCTGAAATGAATGTTTTGATCAGATTGTGCTTTATTCTTGTGATTGGGTTTTTTGGCACGAAAAATTATTTATAAGGAGATGTTATGGCATTAGATTTAAGTAAATATACTATGGAAGAACGCTTTATTCCAGTATTTTTATTGTTAGATACGAGTGGTTCAATGAATCATTCTTTGGGTAATGGCACACGCATTGGAGTGCTTAATGTTTGTATTCAAAAAATGATAAAAACTCTAAAGCAAGAAGCTAAAAAAGAGTTATTTAGCAAAATGGCTATTGTTACTTTTGGTGAAAATGGTGCGGTTTTGCACACGCCCTTTGATGATATAAAAAACATTGACTTTAAGCCTTTAAGCGCGAGTGGTGGCACCCCTTTAGATCAAGCGTTTAAATTGGCTAAGGATCTTATTGAAGATAAAGACACTTTCCCTACTAAATTCTATAAACCTTATAGCATTTTAGTTTCGGATGGTGAGCCAAATAATGATAAGTGGCAAGAGCCTTTGTTTAACTTCCACCATGATGGGGAGAAGCGCTAAAAGTGTGTGTTGGAGCATTTTTATTGGCGATAGAGATGCCAACCCGCAAGTTAATAAGGATTTTGGCAAAGATGGCGTATTTTACGCAGATGATGTGGAAAAGTTAGTGAAGTTGTTTGAAATCATGACTCAAACCATTAGCAAGGGTTCTGCTTCAATTAAAAAGTTGAACTGGATTCCAGATGAATGATTTAAAATCTTTACGCCACAAAAACGCTTTGTTTATAGATTTAAACGAAGAAGTTGATAGATATTTTAAACTCTTTAAAGAGAAAACATGAAGATCATTATAGATAATTCAGGATCTATGAATGAAAACGGGAAAAAAGAAGCCCTTCAATTATGGCTTTTAGCTTTTGAGCAATTGGCTAAAAATAAAAATATAGATATACAAAAGTGGGATTTAAAGGGTTTAAAAGGGGAGTTTGAAGACGCTTTGTTGTTGAGCGATGGGCATTTTACAGAAGAAATTCAAGTTAAATCCAGTGTGGCTTTTGGAGCGGATGCCAATATGATCAAACTTAAAGAAATCTCTTCTAAAGTGTTTGATAGCACTGAAATTTTTCAAGTATTGCATTTCATGAAGAAAGTGGATGCGATTAAGCAATGAGAGATTTTAAGGCGTTTGGGGCTTCTATTAGGGGAGTATATCATGCGTATGCTAGATTGCCTAATCAAGACGCTTTTTTAATCAGAAAAAATCAAAAGGGGTTATTGCTTGTTTTGTGCGATGGTTTAGGGAGTAAAAAAGATTCACAAATTGGGGCTAAAAAATTGTGCGAGAGCGTAGAAAAAGCCTTAAATGCTATTGATATACAAGGTTGCAACTTAGCGTTATTGAATAAAGTTATTTTTAGTATTTGGGAGTGTCTGCTCTATCCTTTGGAAGTTCGCAATGCACTAAGCACTCTGCAACTGGTTTTTATTGGCAAAGAAAAGGCGTTTATAGGTAAAGTGGGTGATGGGTTGTTAGCTGTTTTAGGAAAAGAACATAGATTATTAAGAGAGGATAAGCAAGATTTAACGCATTTCACAACACCTTTTGATCGCAATACGCTTTTAACTTGGGAAGTCTTAGAGAGTAAAAAAATTGATGCGTTATTCTTATGCACGGATGGATTAGATGAAAGCTTAATAGATGCAAGACGCTTGGATTTTGTTAAGGACATAATCAGTGAATTTAAACATAAAAAAGGCATCAAAAAAGTGCTATACGCTCTTAAAGAATCATAAATTTTATGATGATACGAGTTTGATCATAGCGTATAGAAAGGATAGTTTATGGAGTTAGAAGAAGAAATTATTGATAGTGAGGGGAATATCCATAAGATTGTAGAAGTTTTAGGAAAGGGCGGACAGGGTATAGTGTATCGCTGTTTGGATAAGGATGTGGCTATTAAGGTAGTATTGAGGGATGGAGATTTTGTTAAAGACAAAGAATCCCTTAAACAATATGAAAAAAGCGTTCTAAATTTATCTTTTAAGCCGATAGAGAGGCATTTCCCTATGTCAATTCCGCTAGTAACTTTGAAAGAAAAACAAGGCTATGTGATGAAAATGGCTGAGGGCTATGAACCACTAAAAACTTTTTTAAAGAAGCCCAGTGTTTTAGAAAATGAAGAAAAAGATGGGATTTTTAGGATCAATAATGCCATTCAAGAACTTTGCAAAGATAACCATCATATGGCTTTAAGTTTAAGTTATTACTCACAAACACAAGGATTGAGATCACGATTAAAAATACTCACCCATTTAGCAAAACTTCTATTCAGATTGCAAAGTAAGGGTTTAGTGTATGGGGACTTGAATTTAAACAATGTGTTTTATAAAGATAATTCAGCGTTTTTGATTGATGCGGATAATGTGCGTTATGAGAGCGAAAAAGCCCTATGTGTTATTTTTACGCCTAACTATGGGGCTTTAGAGATTAGCCAAACCTCTAAAGATAGCGATACAACCAATTACAACACCATGCTTAGCGATACCTTTTCTTTTGCCATCATAGCTTATGAACTTTTAAATATGGTTCATCCTTTTGACGGAAATAAGGCAGATGATAATGTAGAAAATTTTATAGAATTGCCTTGGATTGAAGATAGTGAGAATGATAGCAATAATTCTTGTGGCTTACTGCCTTTTTTCTTAACAAGGGATTTAAAAAATTTATTAGTGCAATGCTTTGAAGAAGGCAAAAAAGATCCTTTGAAACGCCCTACTATGCCCTTATTTATAGAGAGCTTAGAAAAAGCTAGCTTGCAAGTGTTAGAATGTGAAAATTGTTCAATGACTTATTATGATAGAGATTATGATAGAGAATGGGAGATTTGCCCTTATTGCGATGCTAAAAAACCTATCAGACTTGTAGCAACAAGTTGTTACCAAAATAGCGAAGTTTTTTATTTTGTCTCGAATTTTACAGACCCTATTTTTTACCGACAACCTTATTTAAGGGGATTGAAGTGGTTAAAAGCGAATGGGAGTTTGCAGAGATTGCTAATAATATATTGATTTTTCATCATGGCATACAACAAGAAAAGATTCTCATTAATAATAAAAGATTGGATCACTATAGGATAGAAATAGATTTAGAAAAAGAATTGACTATTTCATACAATGGTTTTTTAATTAAGGTTCAAAAATGCTGAGTTCTATCAAAGAATATAGCATCATCAAGGCTTATAATCTCAATACCGCAAAACTAGAGCCAAAAGATAGAGAAAAATTGGGATTATTAAAGATTGAAAAAAATAAAATATATTTTCATCTAGATGAAGAGCGTTATTTGAAATTAGAGATCATAGGCGAAACCAAAGAAAAAGAAATTAAAAACGCTTTTTGCAGTAACGCTTTTCTTGCAGCTCAAGTCCTAAATTTAAGCGAAAACCAAGAAAGACAAGTTTTAGAATTGAAGTGCCATTTCTTCAAACGCCCTATAAAATTCTTCCTGAACCATTAAACATTAATTTCAAAGACACAATCGCAGAAAAGTTACTAAAAGGTATGGGCAAAGACAAAAAACTAGAAGATTTTAAAGAAACTTGTATTTTAGAAATGGCTGGTTTTACTTATTTTGTGTGCGTATTGCCTTATGAAGATGAGAATAAAGAGAATAGTGAAGAGATTTAAAAGAAGATTTCAGGCTGTTAAATACCAAGGGGGATTAAGCGTTAAGCGCGCTTTGATAAATAATAGGCATTCTTATGAAGCGATAAAATTAAGACCCATTAAACAAGCACTAGCGCCTGGTTTGTGTTTGTTTTTTCAAGGTTCATTAGAGTTTAATGATAAAACCACAAAAACCATGCGAACGAGCCTTTTAGACCAGATCCAGCAAGATGAAAAATCTTATTTAAAAATTTGGAAAAAATATCTCATCAAAAGTGCTCAAAAAAGTTTTAATGAGGCAAAAGAAGTGGGGGTTTTAGAGATTGAAAGCGTGAGTAAAGCAGGAGGGAATTTAAGAATTCGTTTTAAGCCAGCTTTAGGCAAGAATAAAATGGAAATCTTAATAAAGAAAGCGCAATTAAGAGAGGGGAGTGATTTAGGGGTTTTAGAGGAATTAGACCCACAAAACGAAGAAAGCTTAATCAATCTTATTTCTGAACAAAAGAAACAAATTTCTAAAAACAACAGCCAATCAATAATGATTAAAGACATTAGTGGGGATGATTTTATTATAGATTACAATCCTTCCATAAAAGAGGGCGATGCTTTTCATTTAAATTATATGGGGGATCTAAATACGCTTAAAAAACAATATAGTGCATTAGATAAAACAAAGAAAGGTTTGAGCGCCAATCCTAATTTAGGATTAATTTTAAACATTAAAGAGGATAAAGAGAATAGTGATAGCGATAATAATACTGCAGACACGATGGATGAATTCTTAAAAGAGATTTTATCAAATTATCAAACAAGATCTTTAGGGTTAACCAAAAGAGTTAGAAAGAAGATTTTTAAGAATGAACCCATAGAAAATCAAGAAAAAGCCATAAAGATCGCTCTAAATACCCCTGATATTGCTATTATCCAAGGGCCTCCTGGAACGGGCAAAACCACTGTGATCAATGCCATTTGTGAGAGATTGTTTGAAGAATACCCTAAGGATAAAAATATCAAGGGGCAAATTTTACTGTGTGCTCAAGGGCATGATGCGACTAACAATGTGCGTGAGCGCATCAAAGTAGGGGGATTGCCCACTTTTAAATTTGGTGCTAAAAAAATGCTAAAGAAGAACAATACAAACAAGATGAAAGATTGAATGAGCGATTGAGAGAGTTTGCTGAAATACTCATAGAAAGCGTGAGGAAAAAACTGCAAAGTTTAGGGGATTATGAAAATATAGAAAAAATTTTGGATTTAGAAGAAGCTCTCAGACGCTACTATAGTTCGCCTATTAGCGAATTGGAATTTTTAAAAGAAATAGAAAAAAATGCGATCTTTTTTGATTCTTCTATGCGTGAAAGGCTGAGCCAATTAAAAGCAGGGCAGCAAAAACAAGAAATGCCTGCCAACCTATCTATTATCCATGCTTTACGCGCCACACAAGAGGGGTTTGAAGATGATGGAGTTATGCGTAATTATGATCTTTTAGAAAGCCAGTTTAAAGAAAATCTTACCAAAGAAGATAGAGAGCTTTTAAAATCGCCTAAGCCAAATTTAGAAAAGTTACAAGAGCTTAAAATAAGATTGTTAGAAAAGAATGCCCCTAAAAGAAAATATGAAATTCCTAAACCCAACGAAGAAGTAGTGTCCTTAGCTGATGACTTGCTAGAAATTCTTTCTTCTCAAAGTCCTAATGACAAACGCATCAGAGTTTTATTGGAATATCTAAGCGTTTTAGAAAGAACTCCATGGGATTTAGAGAGCTTGTTAAGGGATTATAATTTTGTTTTTTCTAGCACCACAGGGCAACACAATCAAGCATTGGAAAGAAAAGAAACCCCTTATTTTGATAGCGTGATTGTTGATGAAGCGGCCAAGGCTAACCCCTTAGAATTGCTTATGGTGATGGCATTAGCCAAAGAGTGCATTGTTTTGGTGGGCGATGACAGACAATTGCCGCATTATTTAGACGATGAGATAGGAAGATGAGAGTCAAGATGCGCAATATGAGAAAGAAGCTCAAAGAAAGAGCTCAAAAGTTAAAAGAGCTAGATGGTAAGGAGCGCTTTATTACCCTAAACATGCAATACAGAATGCATCCCTTGTTGGGGCAATTAGTGAGCGATGTTTTTTACAAACCTCACAATGAAAGTTTTGAATCGTCTTTAGAAGAAAAGCCTTTCAAACACAATCTGAGAGTTTTGGATAACAAGCCTTTGGCATGGATAGATGTCAAAAATTCTAAAGAAAAAAGGAATGCTGATGGTTCTTACTATAGGGAGAGTGAAATTACAGCAATTAAAGAATGCTTAGACCTTTTTATGAAAGATGAGCCAAATTTCACTTTTGGGGTGATTACTTTTTTTAGCGAGCAAAAAAGGCTATTAGAACAAGCTTTAAAAGGATACGCTAATTTGGAGATAGGCACTGTGGATAGCTTTCAAGGTAAGGAATTTGATGTTGTGTTTTTATCAAGCGTAAGAACTCGCCATACTGAGAGTTTTGGGTTTTTAAAAGACTCTCCGCGTCTGTGTGTGGCTTTGAGCCGCCAAAAAAGAGCACTCATTGTAGCAGGGGATAAAGAGAAATTTGACACACCAGAAGCAAAAGATAAGGTCTCAGGCCTGTTTGAGTTTTTACAATCATGTAAAAAAGAGGGCAAAATTTTATGAAAATTATTAGCTTTGAAAATCATTCTGTTTGAGATAAACATCTATTGATTCCTTGCAGAATTTATTGCGTAGAATTAGAAATTGGGCATAATGATTTAGGGTTAAATGCAATAGAAAAATGCACTTTAAAACTAAAAGAATTAGGGGTAAAAGATGAAGAATTAAAAGGTTTTTTAGGGTTTGGGGGTGAGTTGGATCTGTTAGAGCCTATTTTAGAAAACATTGAGACTAAAACGCTTGAAGAGTATAAAAAAATTCATGCGCATTTTTACTACAATCTAATCAATCAAGAATTTTTGCATTTTGTGGATTTGGAGCGTGTCAGAGCTATAGATGGAAAAGAGTTAAAAAATAATATAGTGGAGTTTCTTGCAGACTCTAGTTTCAAGGCAGAGAGCCTATACTATCCAAAAGAAAATAACAAGTCATTAAATGTGAATGAGATAATAATCCGTAAAACGATAGAGACATCTATAAAATACCATAAGCAAGATACTTTACGCCGTGCAAAAGTGGTGAGTTGGCATGTTTTAGAAGGAGTTTATTATTTGCATGCCAAAGCCTTTGATGATAGTAAGGAAATAAGAGTGGAATGCAAGAATCACCTTATTGAAAAGATGGCAGAAAAATTAGAGGAAACTAATCCTGAATGGTTTAAAAAATGGAAGGAAAAACAATACACCCAAACCGGCGAATCTAAGCCATCAAAACGAATCAAAGTTTTTAAAAACTTTACGGCATTTGATGACAGATTGCATACAATTGAAAGTGATTTAAAAAATCTGGATACCCATCAAAAAAAGTTTGAAATTTGTGGGGCTCTGTATGACATTTATGAACAAATTTTTGATGAAACACCAAGCTTGAAAGGGCGCGATTTAGAAACATACAAAGCACAAGATTTGTCAAAGAAATTCATGCGTTTAGGTTTTGAACAGATCTCAAAGGATTTAAACGACTCTAGATTGAACGCTTTATGCGCTATGAGGAAAAAGTCATGCAAGCTTTGGCTAAAAAATACCCTAGTTTTTTACAAGATTTGCATGATATAAAAAAATATAGGAATAAAGATAAACACGGCGAGAAACCACAAGATGGGTCTTCTTTAACGAGAGTGGAATTAGAAAGATACAGAGATGGAATTTATTTTCTAGTAGAAAATCTTTTAAAAAACCCCTTGATTAAAGAGAGAGAAAATGCTCAAGAAGAAAAACATGAAGAAAAACATTATAAGAAAAATGCAGAGATTGACGCCCGATCCCAGCTATCAAACTTAAACGCACCCAAACCCTTATTTGAATGTTTTGTGGGAGTTAATCTGGCCAAAGCCAAATATTATTCTAAAAAAGAAGAAAGAGAAAAAGAAAAGATGATTTTGAATTTTTGTAAGATATTTGAAATTATTCTTTTTGAAGCTATCCAAAAACAACCAAAGCTTGATCTTAAAACTAAAGACGAACTTTTAGGGGATTATCCTAATCTTAAAAATTTAGATTCTTTAAGAGAAGTGAGGGAAGACTTTTTGAAAAGAGCGTTTGAGTATAATAAAGCGAGTTTGGGAGCGTATGTGTTAGTGTTGCTTAGCTGTAAGTATTTTGAGAGCGTGTTTGAAAAAGTTCAAGAATGGCTAGATTTTATCGCTAGGCTTATTGCTTTGAGAGGCCATATGCACAAGATAACTAAAGAACTTGAAAGTTTAAAAGAAGAGGATTTAAAAAAATTGGAAAAACAAGCACTAGAATATTTTAATAAAATAGCAAATAAAATATATCCAAAGGAGAAACGATGAATGAAAATGAAATGAGGCACAAAGAAAATAGGGTAATTGGAAAAAAAGAAATTGAAATAATTGGAATTAACTCAGATAATAAAGAAGCTAAAGGAGAAACGATGAGTAAGAATGAAGAATTGGAGCTAAGAGCTAGAGAAACTGAGTTGGATAAAAGAGTAGCTGAGTTGGATAAAAGAGAAAAACAGATTAGAAAAAAATTGATGCGTTCAAACAAGAAAAAAAGTTTATCTAAAAAACCGAAAAGAATTTGAAGATTTTATAAAAGATAGAGAGGTATTTAAAAAAGAGCAGGTTCAAAAAGTTGAAGAGGACTTACGGACTTATGAAAAAGAGCGAAAAGAATTGATCTTAGAAACAATAAGCAAGCAACTACAAGAGCAACAAGAATCTCTCAATAAAGATTATAGAAAGAAGCTAGAAAGCATCAAAGAGCGCTCCGATAGGCTAGAGAGTAATCTTAAAACGCAATTTGACGCTCAATTAGAAAAATGGGAGCAAAATTTTAAGGGCTATGAACAACAACTAACAGACATCTTAAATGAAAGAGAACAGCTAGATTTGGATCAACAGCGTCTTAATGCCCAAAAACAAGCGCTTGAAAACCACATGAAGCAAAGAGAAGAATAGATCAAAAAGGAAAACCGAAACGAGATAGAGCGTTTAAAAAAAAGAAAAGAATGATTTGCATGCCCAACTAGATGAAAAGGCAGATGAAACGAACGCTCTGAGACAAAAAAACAGAGAACTGAACAAAAAAATAGATTGGCAAAAAGATTATGACAGGGAAAAATTAGAACGAGATAATAGGGATTTAGAACAATGCAAAGAGGATTTATTAGCCGCTAACGAGAAGCTAAAAAATAGAATCCAAGAATGGGAAAATGAAAAAAGCAAGCTTGATCCAAGAGATGAAAGAATAGAAGAGTTAAAAGAAGAAAAAAGGGAATTAGAGGGAATTCGAGCCCAGAAAGAGAACGCAGAACAAAAATATAACACTCTTTCAGTCCACAATAAGCAATTAGAAGCTGAGTTAAATATGCTTAACGAAAGATTTGAAAACCTGAAAAATATGTATGCTGGGGTAGAGGATTTTGAAAAACGCCAAAAAAATATTAAAGAACAAATTGTAAAAACCAACCCCAAAGTCTTAGGTGCACCTTCAAACGAAGTGGAAGAATTAGCGTTCTTAGAGCGCATAGAAAAAGGCATGCAAGAGTTCAATGTTTTCTATCCTAAGCGTTTATTGTATATGTTCCACACCGCTTTAAAAAGCTCATCTCTATCGCCATTGAGCGTGCTAAGTGGGGTGAGTGGGACAGGAAAATCTGAACTGCCTAAGCTCTATGCGCATTTTGGGGGGCTAAATTTTTTAAGCATTGCTGTGCAGCCTACTTGGGATAGCCCAGAATCGTTGATGGGGTATTTTAATGCGATAGAAAACAAATTTGATGCGACAGAGTTTTTACGCTTTTTTATCCAAACCACTTTGAGCAATAATGAAGAACCATACGGCTTAAAAGAAGCGATGAATATTGTGTTGCTTGATGAAATGAATCTAGCCCACATTGAATTGTATTTTGCAGAATTTTTGAGCAAGCTAGAGATTAAGCGCAGTAAAGAAACTAATATCAGCATTAAACTAGGCACCGGCTTAACTTGGGAATTGCCCTTAGGCGATAATTTATTGTTTGTGGGCACGATGAATGAAGATGAAAGCACCAAAATGTTAAGCGATAAGGTGCTAGACAGGGCGTTTTGTTTGAACTTTGAGAGACCTAAAATATTGAAAAGCAAGCAACAAAAATCTCTTCCTAGTAATGATGGATATTTAAAAGCTGAAACTTTTAATTGTTGGATAAACAAAAAGGGTGATCAAGAAGCTAATCTGGAAGGAAAATATAAAAAACTAACCGAAAGGATCAATGAACGCTTGAACGCTAGAAGCATTGGGCATAGAGTGTGGCAAAGCATGAGCGCTTATATGCATAACCACCCTTTAGTTCTCCATGCTTTTGATAAGGATAAGGCTTTAGAATTCGCTTATGAAGAATGCTTGGTTTTAAAGATTTTCCCCAAACTTAGAGGGGTTCAGACACGCAACAACCAACACTTAACAAAGATTCAAGATCTATTGAAAGACTTTAGCGTGTCTTCGGATTTCAAACAAGCTATGGAAAATGATTCCAAAGAGTTTGTGTTTAACAGCGCTAACTGTTTGAATAATGCCGAATATGAAAAACTTCTCAAAAAGTAGCATGCAATGGATCTAGAAGAACTCTATGCGCCTAATCACATAGAGCGTTTGAAAGCACGGAGTTTTTTAAGATCGATTGCTTTTTTTTGATGATTTTAGCGCTTCTTTTGAATACAGAGATTTATTTAGCGTTTTGGAAAATATCGTGCAATTTGATTATGAAAAAAAGCCGTATAAAGATGATTTGTATTTTTTGTGCAAATTTGTGGATCCAGCCCTAAAGGCTATCTTTAGCAATCTAAATACCAATATCTGCAGAAAACATTTAAAAATGCCTTTAGAAAAGGCTAGGGAATTTGACGCTAAATGCGTATTGTATTTAGCCAAGCGACCAGGTCGTAGTTTGAAAGAAAAGTTGTGCGACAATAAAGTATTGAGCGTCAAGCGTTATGTGAATGTCAATACGCATGAAAACAGGTTTCTCAAGCGTTTCATTAAAGAATTTTTAAAAATAATTCATTGGCGCGAGATAGAATTTCAACAGGTTTTTGAAGAGTTGATTTTCAGCATAACAAGTTTTTTAAAGAGTGGAGTAGCCCAACAAATTGACGAAAAACAAGCCATCATGCCTAATAACTTGTTGCATTTTGATAAGCATTATAAACGCATTTTTAAAGCCCATGATTGGCTTTATGATGGTGTGGGGTCATTGATGAATTTGGATCAAATTTTCTATTTGGAGTATTCATACCAAGCCCAATTTTATACTTCTATAAATATTGAACCCACGCTAATTAGAAATGAACAAGATTTATACGCGCTAATTAAAGATAGTTTTCCAGTGAAAAATTTATCGTTTGAAAAGATGCGTTTAAAAGCGAAAGAGTTTTTTGAAAATGAATTAAAACAGCCTATAAATTTAAATCAAGAAATCCCGCAATTGGAATTGTGTAAGGGAGTTTATAAAGAAATGTATATTGATATGTTTAGCCCCAAACCCTTCGCTTTGTTAGTGGGTAATGGCAATGAAGAAAAGATTTTAAAGCTCCCCCTTTTAGCCAAAAATCAGGAGGATAATATTTACATCAACGCTAATGGCGCTAAGGGTGAGATAAATAAAAAAGGTTATTTGGCCAACGCTCTCAAAGACTATGATGAGACTCTTGTGGAAGCTTTTATGAGAGATTTCAAGGAACGCTATAAGATAGAAAAATTATATTATTTATTAGATGATAATATTAAAAATTTTGAATTTGCTAAGATCAAGCATAAAATAAGCTTGTATTTTAAAGACGCAAAATTCTATCCTAAAAGCGTTGCTTTAGGACTTAGTTCTTTGTTTGAAAATAAATTAAAGAAAAATGAGCGTTTGCGTTATAACGGCGTGGATTTGGTCGTTAAAGAAAACCATAAAAGTAAGACCTTTAATAATTGTGGCTTGGTTTTGGAGAGGCAAAAAAGCGATGATTCAAAAGAGGCCCTTATTTTACAAGATTCTTTTATCAAAAAAGCTTTAAAAAATTTTAAAAGAGCCTTAGGATTAGAAAAAGAAGGCTTTATTCTGTATAAAGAATGCTTGCCTAAGCTCTCTATGGAAGTGATTGAAGACGGGTGGTTTAAAAGCCTTGAGATCATTAAAGATAAAACAATTTTAGGAGATAAAGAAACCCTAGAGATTGAAACGCCTTTTATTATCCCTAAAGGGCGAGAAAGCCTTGCTTTGCCCTTGATCCTAAATGAAGAAAAAATCGCCTATCAAGGCAAAATCATCTCTAAAGATTTTCCCCTAGAAAATGACGAAGAATACAAACTCACGCTCACTTATGACATTGGCACCGAGTTTGACTATGTGTTAGAGTTTAAACCTGTCAATAATGATTTAAAGCCCATTGTTATAGAATGGCAGCGTATTGACACCAATGGGGTTGAACTCCCTACGCCCGATCCCATCAAAAAACCAAGTATTAATGAACTAAAAAGCGACTTTAATCCTAATAAGGGCAAAAGTTCTGATTTGTTTGAGTGGGCGCTAGAGCAATTAGAGACATTGAAAGATTTAAATAGTCCACCCAGATTTGTTATAGAATTCTCAGATAAAAAACTAAAATGCGGTAGAATCTCAAGAATAAGGAATGATAGAAACAATCAACTTTTTTACATAGTGGAAACAAATGGTAAAGAAGTTTTTTGTCATAGCCGTCAGTGCAAAGAGAGCGCGAACAAAGATGAGCTTTCACAAGGCGTGCAAGTGTGTTTGGAAGTGTTTTTAGATAGGGAAGACCCTAGTAAATATCGAGGTAAAATTTATGGTTTGGAAAAAAATAAAGAAAAAGTTTTATTAAATACAGCTAAAAATAATTATCAAAGAAAACCTCTAGATGAGAAAATTGAACACAGAATAAAAGCACTCAAAAGAATCAAGTATCCTTGTTTAAAAATTTTTTCACATTACACGCTTGAGGAGTTAGAAACCCTAAATCCTGAATTTGCTACTCCTTTTAAAGAACATTTGAGGCGGTTAGAAGAGTATTATTTTGACCCACAAACAGACAAAGATTTTAAAAAAGAGATCCTGGATTTCTTTGGTCGCTTGAATGATAGCATTCCCGCAAAATTACAACAAGAATTTATTAAATTATCTTTTAAATTACCTTCTACGGATTTTTTAAGCAGATGTTTAGGCTCTCTTGAAAAAGACTTTCAAAAAACAATTTTTAAGAATCTTAAAGTTAACCCAAAGACTTTAAGCATTGTGGCTAGGGCTAGTTGGATTAATGAGAAATTTTTAAAGAACTTGATGGCTCAAACCGACTTGGAGCAGCAAAAAGGCTTTTTAAAGCGTATAGAAGAGTGTTTGAAAGATCCTGAGTCGTTTTATTTCAGTAGCGCATGCGAATTGTTGTTAGCGTTTTTGTCTTATCGTAACGCTAAAAGAGAGTTAGAATTGATCCCTGAAAGCGAGAAAACCATGCGTTTATTGGACAGCATAGATAAAGCGATAGAAAAAGAGACTAAAATTAAAAGCTTTGTAAAATTAGAGCTAAAAAATCAAAGCTTCAACAATATCCCACCTTTGTTGTCGGCGTTACGCTTGTATTTAAGGGGGGATTCGGAAGGTGTTGGAATTGAAATTAAGGGGACAGAAGAGAATGAATAAATCAAACAAATTAGTCATTATCAATCGCGCCATTCCAGGTGGGGGCAAGACTTCTTTGACCAAACAGATTGAAGAGTCGGCAAAAAGCTTGGGGCGTTCTATCAGCGTTCATTCTACCGATGAATATTTCATCCAAATAGATGAAAAGGGTATCAGGCGTTATGTTTTTGATAAAAAGAAACTCAATGAATACCACCAAAACAATCAAGAAGCCTTCAAACAAGCTTTAGAAAATCGTATAGATATTGTAGTGTGCGATAACACCAATTTTGAATCGTGGCAAAGCAAACCATATGCAGATATGGCTAGAGAATTTGGCTATAAAATTTTGTTGATTGATTTTAAACCCAGAGAATTAGAATTGCATTTAGAAGCTCAAAGGGTAACCAAAGAACGCCCTGATGCGCATCAAGTTGATAAAGATGTGTTAGAAAGAATGCATAAAGAGCATAGGATTTCTAGTCCTTGCTTGGATAAGACCAAGATTTTAAGAATAGATACCTTAGAAACCCCCATGAATTATGGATGGGATATTGAGCAATGCGTCAAAAAGCCACGAGGTATTGCAAAGCATTATGACTATGATTTTTATTTGGAGAGGGTTTTGGTTAAGCCACAGGATTATGAGAAACAAAATAGAGAGTTGAGCCTAAAAGCCTTAGAATTTTTAAAATACAATTTTGATTTTGATGTGATTTTTTATTCTTTTGGGGAGCAATTAATGCCTATTTTTTTAGGAATGCGTCAATTTAGCGCTCAAAAGCATGTTTTTATCACTTCTAGTTCCAAAAACGCTAAGGCATTAAAGAGATTTTTTGAAGAACGAAAAGAAACTAATGAGAATTTTCAAATCAATACCGATCGTCTTCATTCTATAGAAGTGAATGTTTTTGAACCTAAAAATATTTATGAAAACATTTTGGAACATACAAACGAACATGGCTTAAAGGATAAGAGATTGTGTTTTAATTTGACGGTGGGACTAAGATGATGTTTCTAGCAGGGCTAAAGGCATCAGAATGTTTTCAAGCGCCTTATTTCTATATTGAAGAAAAGGCTCAACAATTATCATTTTTTAAAAATCCAAGCGAAATTGAACCTTTTGTTATCCCGGCTATCCCCATTAAAGATGTGGAGACTTTTTTCTCTCTGCATGTTTCAAGTCATAAGATAGAACAAAATGGTATTGTAGATGAAAAGAGTTTAGGAAAGATACAAGAGCGTAAAAATTTAAGCAACTTATTGTATGAACATCGTTCAAGAATTATTGAAAATTATCAAAAAATTAATGATAGTTATTCTAAAGATAAAACGATGGATATTGATGAAAATAATCTTAAATTGCTTTACAAAGACCATCAAGTTTGCGTGAATATAGATGGAAAGAAAATAGAGCTCAGATATTTAGAAGATGAAGATGATTTTAGAAAATACATTATAGGGGGTTGGTTTGAAGAATATATTTATTGTGAATTACTGGAGTTGCTAGACAAACAAGTGATCTATGATCTACGCTTGAATATGATTTTGGGCGTTGAAAACACAAACGCCATTCAAGGAGATAAGCGTCCTATTTATACTGAGCTTGACATAGCTTTTAGCAATGGTAAAAATCTCTATGTTGTAGAGTGCAAGAGTGGGGAGTTAAAAAATAAGGGGGTTTTAACCGCTCTATCCACTAACACTCAAATTTTTGGTGGAGCCAATGCGAAATGCATTTTAATATCAATTGATGGTAATTTGGGAAAAGGTATTCAAGAAAAAGTTAAAGTTTTGAACATTGAGTTTATCTTTGAAGATTTTAAAAAAAATATTGAGAATTATATTAATAACTCTAGGCGTTGATAAATTAGGGAGAGGGTGTTTAGCCAATGTTAAACCAATATGCTATTGGATTTTAGAGTTTTTAAGAAACAATTAGTGCCAATGAATCCCAATAATCAAGTCAATTATAAGCTTACTCTCAATCTTAAAGAGTTGAAAGAAATTACAAATCTCACTAAAGAGTTAAAGAGAATTTTAGAATCAGATTAATATTTTTAGATAGGATTAAATGAATCAAAATATTTTAGGAATAGGGTTTGTTTATCCTACCCAAAAACTGGTATGGGAGCTGATCTCACCGATTCAAGCTACTCTCTTTTCTTCAAGCTACTCTCTTTTCTTGAGATCATAGGGCGTTGGTTCCTTGGAGCGATCGTTATTAAAATAAGTTTGGGTTTTTGTGGCAAAATTCTCCCATGCAAGCTTTGTTTAGAGAACTTATCTCTATTGCCCGAACCTTTTGACTCTTTTTCTCATGTTTATATAAAGGTAAGCGTCTGCAAAAGCGTTTAGCGCTTCGCTGTTTTCATCATTATTATTCCAATGGTTCGCTAATTTTTCCAATCGCTGTTTCTTGTTTCATTTTTCCCATGTTGTTTCCTTTTTTCTTTTGTTTCACTGCCAAGCGCATGGCTCTTATGCCATGCGTTTCTCTTACTCTTGTTTAGCTTTTAGATTTTTTTCTACTTTCTCAAGTTCATAATTGATGTTATACACCCACTCTTTAATGGTTTTATTTAAATAGTAGGTTAGCTCATCGTTTAAAACCTCTTTTATTTTATCGTTATATTTTTCTACTAAACGACATACGCTATCGCTTGACACAAGGTCTCCTTTAAATTTCAAGTATCACTACAATCAATGCGCCTCACACCAATCACTTAGAAGAGTCTTGATTTTTAATAGCAATATCTAGCTTGTTGAAAGGGATTTCAATGTGGTTAGCGTCTAGGGCGTTTTTGATGCGTTCAATGAGTTCGCTGCGCACATTAAAGATCCCATCTTCAATCTTTGCCCAAACTCTAATGGTGAAATTCAATGAGCTGGATCCAAAATCCGTGATTCCAATAAAAGTGGGCATGTTTTTATCAATTTTTTCCATTGCATCAATAACATCTTTTATCGTCTTATGCACTAGTTCAATATCGCTCCCATACCCTACCCCACAAACCCATTCAATGTGCCGACACGCCGTGTTATTGCTATTGATAATATTAGAATTAGCGACACTTCTATTGGGCAAAACCGCCAAACGCCCGTCATGCAAGCGTAAAGAGGTATTAAAAAAATTAAGCGCTTCTACTTTGCCCTCTAGGCCAGAGATTTCAATGATGTCTCCTTTTTTGAAAGGGTGTAAAATGATAAGGATTATCCCTCCAGCAATGCTTGAAAGGTAATCTTTTAAAGCCAACGCCACCGCAATCCCCACCGTTCCTAAAACAGTGATAATAGAGGTGGTTTGCACGCCTAGCGTGCTGAGTGCAATGATTGTGGTGATGATAAGGATTAAGATAAAAGTAACCTGCGCGACAAAATTCGCTAAAATCTCATCCTTTTTGGATAAAAGCTTCATGGTTTTGTTCCGTAAGAAAAACGAAAAATAAAAACCTATACAAAAGACAACAATAGCCTTGATTAAGATTATCCCAAAATGCTTTGCCTGCGGGAAAAAATCCACTAACAGCGTTTTAATTTCATCCATAAATCTTTCCTTTTAAAATCAATTGATTAACTTTCCCATAAAGTTCCAATCTTTTCTGCGAATATTTAATAGTGAAGCTTTGAAGTGCGCTATTGGATAGAATTTTGTTTTTTGAAATAGTTCCATTAGGAATGCACAGACAGGGTTGATTAGAATCGTTGCGATCGGCAAGAATCCCTTTTAATGGTGGCATGAAGATCCTTTTTTAGAATAATTTTACAATAATTTTGCCAAAAATTTTTTTGAGCGCTTCCTTTTATAATAAAAACAGCTCGCTTTATAACAAGCCCTCAAAGATACTTATAAAATCATAAAACACAATAAATAATAAAACCATAAAACCCTAAAAACCCCTAAACAAACAAAACAATGAGTCAATAATGAAATAAGATAAAAAGCAAGATTAAAAAAACATTTCCCTATCCCTGCACCGACCTACATTCCCACTCTTGAAAAGAGCAGTATTATCAGCGATGAAGAGCTTGACTTCCAGGTTCGGAATGGTTAACTGGGTAGTTTCTCTTCTCTAAAAAAATCCGCTAAATGCTCTAAATGCGCCTTTTTTTGATGGAGCAAAATTTTAAAAGAGCGGTGCAATTTCACATTAAACCCATCAAGTCTTTGCAACCATTCATCGCTGCTAGGGAGTAAAATCTCCATCGCGTTTGAAGGCGTAGAAGCCCTTAAATCCGCCACCAAATCGCTCAATAAAAAATCGCTCTCATGCCCAATAGCTGACATGCTGAAAGTTTTAGCCAAACAATATCCATAGCTTTTGGAAAGGGCTTTTTTTGCACATAGCTGTCATCCGCGGTCTCATTCGTTCCATATTCTTCTTTATCCATGCCCTTTAATTTCACATAGCCCCCAAGCGGGATCAAAGACAGAGCGAATTGCGTGCCAAAAAGCTTAAAAAAACAGAGCTTTTTACCAAAACCAATGCTAAATACTTCTACCTTCACCCCACAAATCCTAGCGATAACAAAATGCCCTAGCTCATGGACAAAGATTAAAAACGCCAGCATCAAAACCGCTACAATGAACATCATACCCCACCGCTTACACGACGCTTCCCTGAAATATTGTTGGAATTTTTTCTCATCTCATGGCCATTAGCATAGCTTCTTGGGGTGGAAAACAGCAAAACTAACACGCCTGCCATTTGCTTTTTAAGAAAGAATGGCAAGCGTATTGAGATCCTAGACTATCATGGTTTAAGCTATGAGACATTAAGAGAGAAATTGTTAGAATGCGCCGCAGCAAGAAACAAAATGGACGACCTAGAAAGAAACAAAAGCTACAAAAGGAGGCGTTGGAGCTAGGATTAACCTATGAAGACTATAAAAAACAAATAGAGCAAAATAGGGTGCATGAGGGCTTATTATCGTTTTAAGCAACCTAAAAAGAACGCGGGGCGTGGGTAAAACCATGACCTTTTTTTGTTATAATAAGCAAAGAAAACAAAAAACAAGATAAAACTAAAGGAGCAAATAAGACCATAACGCCTATTGGCATAAACAGAGAGCAAGAGCTATGTTTTAATAGATAACCATGATAGTTGGGCGGTATCGTCTTGGAGTTTAGAAAACATGGAAGCACATAATCTAAAATCAACATTAGAAGCATTGGCTATTGATTTTGTCAAATCAGAGCAAGTCAATCAGGAGTGAAAAAAAAGGGGCGAGCAAAGAATGAAACAAGACAAAGCCGAGCGTAAGCATTGGTCTTGTTGCGAGCGTGTTAGAAGACTCATAAAGCTAATGAGCGAGAGTTTTTCACTGATGCGTGCGATTTCTTGAAAAAAGATTATCAAAGAAAGTGATGGATTGTCTGATAAAATCATTGCTATTATCAATTATTTTGATGGGAAAAATAATCCGTATTTGATGAGATGTGAGGCTCAATCAAATTAAAAATGTATTGACTTCCCAAATCTATAACGGAGTTTATGAATTTATGCAAGCATGAAAAACAAAGCCCTTGATTTTTGCCAAATGAGTTTCTAGCGTTTTATTGACTAGGGGGTGCTTTGGGATATTCCCCTTTAAGCACTTTAAAATCTCTCTAAACGCTCTAAAAATCAGCATAACGAAAAATCAAAGTTTTAAAATCAAAGCTTCTTAATTTTATTCTAAAAAAATAAATGAGAGCAAACCCAACAAACCGCTTTATTATGACCCTATAAAAATAGGGGGGAAAGCGAGATCTGCAATCAATCTTGCTGGATCCTTATGGCTGTGGGTGTGGATAGTTCTTCTTCAGTGGGGATTCTTAAAAAATCGCTATTACCCACTTTTCTTGTTTGTTTCACCACAGGCTGAGAGGGCGTAGCGATAGATTCCAAACCCGCTCCACCGCTGTTTCTTTCAGCACCGGTTGCAATGATAGTAACGCGTACATGATCAATGGGGATACTCTCGCTCGTGTGTTGGCCAAACTTAACATCAACATCTTGATTGGCTCGTTCTTGAATAGATATGCAAGCTTGAGAATAAGCATACATAGGGTAATCAGGGTGGTGCTCAAAAAAGACAATAATGCTCTTAGCCCCATCAATAGAAGCGTCATCAAGAAGAGGCGATTGGATCGCATTTTCCACCGCTAATTTAGCGGATTCTTCGCCAGTGGCCTCACCAATACCCATTAACGCAAAGCCTTTAAAACCAAGAGCGCTTTTTAAATCGGAAAAATCAACATTAATATCACCGGGTTTAGTGATGATCGTAGAAATGCCGCTCACAGCCCTAACCAAGACATCATCAACTTCCTTGTAGCATTCTTTGGTGCTGGCGTTTTTTTTCATGGTCAAAAGAATTTTATCATTAGGGATAACCAAAATAGAATCGCTAGATTGCTCCAACTCCTTTAACCCCTCTTCGGCTTTCTTGCTTTTTTGAGACCCTTCGTATTTGAAAGGCTTGGTAACGATAGCAATCGTGAGCGCTCCCACTTCTTTTGCGATTTTAACGATAGTAGGGGTGGCTCCAGTCCCAGTCCCTCCTCCAAGCCCTGTAGAGACAATGACTAATTTGGCGTCCTTAATCGCTTCTCTAATTTCATTAGCGCTTTCTTCAGCGGCTTTCCTACCAATATCAGGAACCCCTCCAGCGCCTAAACCTCCAGTAGACTCTTTGCCTAAAAGGATTTTAACCGGAGCGGGATTGTTTTTGAGATGTTGGCCATCAGTGTTCGTTGCAATGGGGGTAACATCTTGATGCACGCCGTATTCAACCAGGTGTTTAATCATGTTAGACCCCCCACCTCCAACACCGATGACGACAATCTTAGCCCCTTTATAAGCTGGATCGCTTACTTCTTCAATATCCGCTTGACCAATATTATAATTTTCCATCTCTGATTGATGAACCATAGCCACATTCCCCTTGAGATACGATTTTTGCAAATCTTAAACTTTGATAAATAGCTAGAGAATTATACCATGTTTTCTAGCTTTTGATAACTATCAAGGCGTTTTTATCGCATAAAGAAATGGCTGTATCTTAAAAGAGTTTGGAAATCTTATCAAGGAAACTTTTAAAAAAACCTTTTTGTTCGGTGGTTTTTATGGGTAAGAAGTCATCGTTTTTAGCGGTGTTTAAAGGAGTGCTAGAGGCTTTTAAATCGCTCAAATTCCTTTCTGTAGGCGATGAATGGATATGGGGGGCAGGGCTTGATTGGTGGGCTGTTCTTGTGTAATCATCGCTTTCATGGTAGCGGATAACCCCTTTAGAGTCTCTTTCATAATTGGTATGCCCCCCTGCTTTGTATAAAATCAAGCCAACCACGACTGAAAAGCGAGGATCTTTCAAGTCTTCAAACATGCCCATGATATTGTATTTTTCCACAGGGGCCGCCAAACGCACCGGGTAATTAGTGAAATGGGTTCTGGCTAGTTCTTTGATCCCTTTCATTAAAGCCATCCCACCGGTTAACACAACGCCCCCGCCCAAATGCTCTTCTAAGCCGCTATCCTGAATGCTCCTGTGGATGATTTTAAAAGTTTCTAAAGCCCTTTCCCTCATGATAGTTTGGATTTCACTGAGCGGCACAATATGGCTTTCATGACCATCAGAGCCGGTGGTAGGGATTTGGACATTTTGAGAGGGCGTTTCTTCTCCGCCTTCAAAAGAAAGATCCCCGTATTTGATCTTAACTTCTTCAGCGTAAGGGAATGGGGTGTTGAGCATGTGCGATAAATCCGTGGTTAAATGGTGAGAGCCTACGGGTAAGTATTTGTTATAGCGTATGGAATTGCCGCTATAAATCGTAAGGTTGCATGTCTCTCCGCCCATATCCACGCAAGCCACGCCCAATTCCCTTTCATCATTAGACAAGGTGGCAATCGAGGCTGCATAAGAATTGATCACGATGTTTTCAATCTCTACTCCAGATTGGATCATGATTTTTTCTAAATTTTCAATGTTGTTTTTTTCTGTATAGACAATATGGATAAAGACTTCTAAGCGAGTCCCGCTCATCCCTAAGGGGTCATTCACTTCTTGTTTGTCTAAAGTGAAGCGATAGGGGAGAGCATGCAAAATATGTTTATCGTTATCCAAGCCTGCTTTAGCGCATGCGTTATTGATAGCGCGATTGATTTCATCTATAGTAACCACATTGTCTTTAGTGCTAGCCACACCGGTGATATCTCTAATGCTTTCAGTATAAGCCCCAGAAAAAGAAACAATCGCTTTAGTTTTAGGGTAATACGATTCCCTAAAGGAGGAAATGGGGTTATTCCTGTCTTCATCAGCGTTCAAACCCGCCATTTTTTTAGCGCTATTGATCACTTCTTTAATGGCGTTAGAAGCGTGAGCAAGGCTATTGATACGCCCTCTTTTAATGGCTTTTGAATTGATTTCTTTGGAGTCTTGATGGGCTGTGCCAATGATGCGCAAAATCCCTTCTTTAAATTCAGCCACTATCGCGCAAATCTTTCTAGAGCCTATATCAACCCCTATAACGATTTCTTTATGTTCCATGATTTCCCCTTGCATTTATTGAATGTATTTGACTATCTTATAGCGTTTTTTCAATTCTTCTATCAACGCTTTATCAAAAAAATCCGTTTTAGTGTTATTGACTAAACGCTGCATATACTGGCTTTCTTCTGCACTAAAGGAGTGGTTGAAATTTTGTTCTGTGATTTGATAAAGCACCACTTTATTACCAATAGTAATAAACCCCTTTTTTTCTTGGCGGTTAAAAAGGGTGTTGATAAACTTAGCGCTTTCTTCTTGGTTAAGTTCGCTAATAGTGCCTCCAAAATTAGGGCTTACATAGCCCACGCTTTTGCCTTTAAAATCCTTAAGCTTTTCTTTAGCTAAAGCTTGCAACGCCATAAGGGTTTTTTCTTGAGTTAGGCGGGTTTTAAGAGCGCTTTTAGCTTCATTAAAATTCTGCAATTCGTCTTTAATTTGAGAGATGAGTTGCACCACAATAAAACCATCTTTAAAAGGCTCTGGTTTTAGGATTTCAAGGGGTTTGAGAGCGGTGAGTTTTTGCGTGATTTCAGCAGTATAGGGGGAGTTGTTCTCTTCAAAATCTTGTGTGGTGTAGTTTTGCGCGTTCGCTTTTTTTAGAGCGATATAGCTCCTTAAGGCTTTTTCATTCGCTTTTTGCATGCTTAAATCATGCTTGACTTGCTCTTGAACGCTTTTAAAATCCTGCAATTTCCCCTCTTTGTCCAAATAAGACACCTTGTTTTTATGGTAGTATTCCTCCAACTCTTTCAAATCAGGTTTTTCCAAACTAGCGTCAAAATATAAAGAGCGTGTTTTAAAGCTTGTGGGCTTTTTAAAATCCTTTTTATGAGACTCGTAATATTTTTTCATCTCTTCTTCATTAAGAGAGATTTTAACATCATTAGGGTTTAGGATAAGAATGTCTAATTTGTCTTGCAATTTTGCCCAAAGCGATAGGCTGGATTGCTCCAAAGGGGTAGTGGTTTTGGGGAAGAGAGCGCTGATTTTTTGAAGGATTAAAAGCCTTTCAACGCTTTCTTCAAAGTGTTTAGGGCGGTAATGGCTTTGCTTTAAGATATTCTTATACAATTCTTCATCAAAAACGCCATCTTTTTGAAAAACGCTCGTTTTTCTGATCTCTTTGGCCACTTCTCGCTTTGTAGCGCCAAGCCCTAAATCTAAAGCGAGATTCCTCAATAAGGCTTGATTGATGAGCGAATCTAGAGCGCTTTTTTCTAAATGCATGGCTTTGATTTGATCTTCAGTGAGTTCTTTAAAATCAGGGATAGACTCAGCATATGCGTCTTTAAGGCGGCGGTATTCTTGGGCTAATTCTTCTTGAGAAATCTTAATCTGTCCCACTTTGGCAGCGCTATCGCTATCTAAAGAAAAGCTGTATTGCCCCCAACCTATCATTCCGGCGGCAATAAAAGCGATCGTGCTTATCCATATTGTAACCACTAAATACTTTCTATGATTTTGCATCCATTCAATCATAAGAACTCTAATCCCTTTAAAAAATCAAAAATGTGAAATTCAGGTTTAAACAACCTTATAGTAAAATCAAATAACCTTATTTTAACCAAAGGTTATTAAAATTATCCTTATTATAGAGAGTTTTTAACATGAATTTTCAAGAAAATTTAGCCGCTTTGGATTTGGAGTATCTTTGGCACCCTTGCTCGCAAATGCAAGAGCATCAAAATTTCCCCATTATCCCCATTAAAAAGGCTCAAGGGATTTACCTCTATGATTTTAATGATAACGCTTACATGGATTTGATCAGCTCATGGTGGGTGAATCTTTTTGGGCATAATAACGCCTACATCAGCCAGCAGCTTAAAAATCAAATTGATGATCTAGAGCATGTCCTTTTGGCTTCTTTTAGCCATAAGCCCATTATCACGCTCTCTCAAAGGCTTTGCCAGCTCACTCATATGGACAAATGCTTTTATGCGGATAACGGCTCATCTTGTGTTGAAATCGCTTTGAAAATGAGCTATCACGCCCATTTTTTAAAGAATCAAACACGCCCTAAAAAGCTTTTTTTATCGCTTTCTAATTCCTATCATGGCGAGACTTTGGGAGCGTTAAGCGTGGGCGATGTGAAACTTTATAAAGACACTTACACCCCTTTATTGCTCAAGAATCTCACCACGCCCGTGCCTAAAAACGACAATGAAATAGAAAATAGTTTGAACGCTTTAAAGCGTTTGTTAGACAAGCATCATGAAGAAATTTGCGCCTTCATTGCAGAACCTCTTTTGCAATGCGCAGGGAATATGCATATTTATAGCGCGAAGTATTTAAAACAAGCCGTTTTGTTGTGCAAGCAAAAAAATATCCACATTATTTTTGATGAAATCGCTACCGGGTTTGGGCGCACAGGGAGCATGTTTGCTTATGAGCAATGCGAGATTGAGCCTGATTTTTTATGCTTGTCTAAGGGGATTAGTGGGGGGTATTTGCCTTTAAGCGCGCTATTAACCCGCAATGAAATCTATAACCAATTTTACGCCCCTTATGAAGAAAATAAAGCGTTTTTGCATTCGCACAGCTACACAGGAAACGCCCTGGCATGCGCATGCGCGAACGCCACGCTGGATATTTTTGAAAAAGAAAATGTTATTGAAAAAAACAAGGCTTTAAGCGAGTTTATTTTTAGAACGCTCCAAAACGCGTTAAAACCCTTGATAGAGCAGCAAGTGGTGTCTAACTTAAGGCATTTGGGCATGGTCTTTGCCTTTGAAGTTTTTCTTCAAACCAAAGAGCGTTTGAGTTTGGCGGTTTTTAAAAAAGCTCTAAAAAAAGGCTTGTTATTACGCCCTTTAAACAACACGATCTATCTCATGCCCCCTTATATTATCACGCATGAAGAAATCACAAAGGCGGTTGCGGGGTTAGTGGAAGCGATTGATGAATTAAAAAAGGCTGAAAACAAATAGTAAAGAGCTTGAATTTTAGTCAAGCGATAGCCTCTTTTTCTCTTTGATTTTAAAAATCAAGCTTTTCACTTGATATTAAGCCTATTCAATCAAACCTATTCAATGATTTTAGGCACAACGAAGTAATGATCTTGGCTGTGTTTGTTGTGGCTTAAAATCTCTTTGGCGATGTTAGGTTGGCTTTTAGGTTCGTCTTCTCTTAAGGGGGTGCATAGCTCTGTATCCGTTTTTAGTGCATGAGTTTCTAAAGCGAAGATGTTTTCTACAAAGCCTAAAACCTCCGCTAGATGGCCTTTAACGCTCTCTTTATGCTCGTCTTTAATCTCTAACATGCTCAATTTTTCCAAGCGTTGCAATAATGTGTCATCAATTTGCATTCTTTTCCTTTAGTTTAAAATAGGGGTTCGTCCATCGTTGCTGGGGCTTTAAGGCCCATGAGTTTTAACACGCTGCTAGCGATATTGTTTAAGGCTCCGTTTTTAATGGATTTGACTCCATCTCCTAAAATAAAGCAATACACGCTCCCAGCGGTGTGGTTGGTTAAGGGGTTTTGGTTTTCATCTTTCATGCGCTCGCAATTCCCATGATCGCTGGTTAAAAGCATGGCGTAATCCAATTCTTTAGCCAGTGAAAGGATTTCCCCTAAGCATGCATCCACTGCTTCTACCGCTTTAATACTCGCTTCAAAATTCCCTGTATGCCCCACCATGTCGCCATTGGCAAAATTCACAATGATCAAATCCGTGCCTAGTTTCATTTGCTCTAACACCGCAAGGGTTACTTCTTTAGCGCTCATTTCAGGCTTTAAATCATAAGTGGTAACTTTAGGGCTTTGGATAAGCACTCGGTTTTCATTTTTAAAAGGCGTCTCCACTCCGCCATTGATGAAAAAGGTTACATGCGCGTATTTTTCAGTCTCAGCGATATGGCTTTGGGTCAGGTTGTGTTGAGACACCACTTCAGCGAGCGTGTTTTGAACGCTTTCTTTAGGGAATAAAACAGGGTAGGGGAAAGTGTTGTCATAAGGCGTCATGGTAGCGATATGGAGTTTTTTAAAAGCTTGGCGCTTAAAGCCGCTAAATTCCTTTTGGCCTAAAGCGCTCACGATTTCTCTAGCCCTATCGTTCCTGAAATTGATAAAAATGAAGCTTTCACCATCTTGCATGCCGCAATAATCTTTAAAACAAGCGGGCATGATAAATTCATCGGTGATATTTTTATCGTATTGGCTTTGGATATATTCGCTAGGGCTTAAAGGCGTGTGGTTAAGCCCCATTAAGCTATGATATGCAAGTTCAATCCTTTCAAAGCGCTTATCCCTATCCATCGCATAAAAACGGCCACCTATGGTAGCGATTTGAATGTTTTCATTGCAGATATTTTGCATTTGTTTTAAATAAGTTAAAGCGCTTTTAGGAGCGACATCGCGCCCATCGGTGATTAAATGCAGACAGACTTTTTTATGGGATTTTTCACACTCTAAAGCCAGAGCGATAAAATGCTCAATGTGTGAATGCACGCCCCCATCGCTCATCAAACCCATAAGATGCACCACAGGGCTTTTTTGGATCGTGTTTAAAAAAGCGGGGTTGTTTTTTAATCCATCGTTTTGAAGGCTTAAAGAAATTTTGACTAAATCCTGATACAGCACCCTACCAGCCCCAATGCACATATGCCCCACTTCAGAATTTCCCATTTGCCCCTTAGGTAAGCCCACGCTCAAGCCATGCGTATCAATCAGGCTATAAGGCAAGGTTTTAAACATCAAATTATAAGTGGGTTTTTTGGCATGGAAGAAAGCGTTATGATCGCTATCTTTACGATACCCAATGCCATCAGTGATAATCAAAAGAGTTTTTTGCGCCATTTTTAGGACTTTTTAAAGCTCTTGCATGAGAGTGATGTGGTTAGCTAAAATCGCATTCCTTTGCCCTGGAGAGCAATTTTTGCACATTTCTTTA
The DNA here is from genome assembly GCA_008032935.1 of Helicobacter pylori. Lineage (NCBI taxonomy): Bacteria > Pseudomonadati > Campylobacterota > Epsilonproteobacteria > Campylobacterales > Helicobacteraceae > Helicobacter > Helicobacter pylori. Next base: position 857,139 of record CP032039.1, read on the forward strand.
TTTTTGGAATTTTTAGAAGCGGTTTTGGTGTTGTTTTTAACGCTGATATTATTTTTAGAGGAGCGTTTTGGACTCGCTTTAGCCGGTTTTTTTGGGCTTTTTTTAGCGGGCGCGAAATCAGTGCTGTTGATTTGAGCGAAATACATGGGTTTATCTTTTTCTTTTTCTAGCGGCTTCTTAATGGCTTGCTCGCTAGCTGCCTCTTTCATTTCTTGAGATTTTTGCGTTTGAGTTTCCTCTATTTGAGATTTTTCTATTTGAGATTTTTGGGCGGCTAAAGTTTGGGGCATGGCGTTGCCGATAGGGTCTAAATCTAGGTTGCTATTAGCGCTTTTTTGCAATTCTTGGTCATTACTAGACTGCGAATCAAAGATTTTAGATTCTTTCAAACGCCTGATCCTGTCTTGTATCTCTTCGTAATATTTTTCAGCATCAGCGTTAGACTTCTCGTTTTTTTCCCAACGACTGCCCTTGTTGTAAGATTTAATCATGTCTTTTAGATTGTCATGGTAGCGTGTTTTCCAATAGAGCAACTCTTTTAAAGCCACTTCAGAAGCAAACGCATCGTCTTTAATGAGCAATTCCCCCATCACATTACGCAAAAAGGGGCTATCATTATGCCCATAGCTTTTTAGAACGCTTGGGATATAAGAATGATACACGCCCGCGCTCGGATCCGAAAAATTGATTTTATAAACCCCTGCACATGATTCTTTCCATGCAATGCCTGCCATTTCATAGCCTAAATTTTCTTTAGAGCCGAATTGATAGGCGGCTTTTAAGACTTCTTTTTGCTTAGCGTTAAAGTCTTTAAGGTTGTCGCAATTGGTCATCATGACTTTAGTAACGGGCGATTTGGGTTTGTTTTTAACCCCCTTAGCGGGCTTAGGCTCTGTTTTAGTGGGGCTTTCTGCTGCAACTAAGCTTAAAGATGCACTTAAGGCTGTGCCTAGCCATAAGGCTTTAAAAAGGGTGTGAGTGAGTGGGGTTAAATGTTTCAAAACGCCTACCTTTTGTATTTAAAAAATAAACTAAACTAAAAATAAATTCAAGTATAATTCTAACATGATTTAGTCTTAAAAGTGATTTTGTTTTTTAGGGAGAATTGAGATTTTGCATTCAGATGAATTGTTAGTAGAGATTTTAGTTGAAGAATTGCCCGCACAAGCGTTATTGAATGAATATAAACAAATGCCTAAAAAACTCCACGCTCTTTTTCAAAAACGCGCTTTAGAAGTGGGAACTATAGAGGTTTTTTACACCCCTAGGCGCTTGTGTTTGTTTATCAAAGACTTTCCTCTTTTAACCCAAGAAACTAAAGAGGAATTTTTTGGACCTCCCGTTAAAATCGCATGCAATCATCAAGATAAAACGCAGGGGTTGAACGCTCTAGGTTTAGGGTTTTATCAAAAATTAGGACTAAAGGATCCCAAGCATTTCCAAACAGCGTTTAAAAACAATAAAGAGGTGCTTTATCATGCTAAAATCCATGAAAAAGAGCCTACAAAAGATTTAATCATGCCCATTGTGTTAGAGTTTTTAGAGGGTTTGAATTTCGGGAAGTCTATGCGTTGGGGCAATGTGGAAAAAAGCTTTATCAGACCTATTCATAATATTTGCGTGTTGTTTAATGGGGAAGATTTTAACGGTATTGAAGTCAAAGAGTATGGCTTTAAAACCAAGCAAGCCACCAAAGTGCACCGACAAGAGGGTTTTGATTTTATTGAAGTGGATAGCCCTAAAGCGTATTTTGAAGTTTTAGAAAAAAACCATGTCATTTTAGACCCTAAAAAGCGCGAAGCTAAAATCTTACAAGAAATTAAAGAGCTAGAAACAAAGCACCACATCATCGTGGAAATAGATAGGGATCTATTAGATGAAGTTGTAGCGATCACAGAATACCCCAGCGCGCTTTTAGGGGAGTTTGACAAGGCGTTTTTAAAATTACCCAGTGAAATCATCATCACTTCCATGAAAGAAAACCAGCGCTATTTTGCGGTCTTTAGTCAAAAAAGCCAAGAAGAAAGCCCAACATTGCACAACGGCTTTATTGTGGTGAGTAACGCTATCAATAAAGACAAGCAAAAAATCATTTTAGGCAATCAAAAGGTTTTAAAAGCCCGTTTGAGCGATGCGGTTTTCTTTTATGAAAACGATCTCAAAAAGCCCTTAGATAATGCCCCTTTAGAGAGCGTGGTTTTTGTGCAAGGTTTAGGGACTTTAAAAGATAAAATGGAGCGAGAATCAATCATCGCTCAATGCTTGACGCAAAAATACCTTTCATCTTTAAACATGCCTTTAGAAAAAGCCCTTGAGTTGGTTAAAAGAGCCGTTCAGATCGCTAAAGCGGATTTACTCAGTGAAGTGGTGTATGAATTTAGCGAGCTTCAAGGGATCATGGGCTATTACTACGCTTTAAAACAAAACGAAAACGAATTGGTCGCTTTGAGTGTGAAAGAACAGTATTTGCCCGCAAGCGAAAACGCTCCCTTGCCCTCTAGCGTTTTCAGTTCAATCGTGGCTTTGAGCTTGAAAATAGACAGCCTGTTTTCTCTTTTTAGCGTGGGTAAAATCCCTAGCGGATCTAAAGATCCTTTTGCTTTGAGGCGCTTGAGTTTTGGGCTATTGAAAATCATCGCGCATTACGGGTTAGAATTTGATTTGAAAGCGGATTTGAAAAATCTCTTTGAAAAAGTGGCCGTTTATCAAAGCTTTGATTTAGAAATTTTAGAAAAGTTTTTACTGGAGCGCTTTAATAATCTAATAGATTGCAACCCCTCTATCATAAGGAGCGTGTTAAACACCAACGAGCGAGACATCGTTAAAATCATTCAAAAAGTCAAGGCCTTAAAACGCTTTTTAGACGATCCTAAAAACGCTCAAAAAAAAGAGTTGCTTTTTAGCGCTTTCAAACGCTTAGCCAATATCAATAAAGACAGAAACCTTAACGAATCAAGCGGGTTTTCTACGAGTCTTTTCAAAGAACCAGAAGAGCATGCCCTTTTTGAAGCGTTCAATGCGATCAAAACGAGCGCTTTTGAGAGTTTGGATAGCAAAATAGAAGCTTATTTCAGTTTGCATGCGCCTTTAGAAGAGTATTTTAAAAGCGTGTTAGTGATGGATAAAGATATAGAAATCCAAAAAAATCGTAAAAATTTCTTGTGGGGCGTGTATCAAAGTTTCTTAGAAATTGGGGATATTAAAGAAATTGCGATTTAATGCTATCAAACGCAAAGTCCAGCGTTTTTTAGGGGTCGTTTCTCTTATAAGCATGTTGAGTGTGGGCATGCTTAGCGCGAAAACCTTTACCCTACAAGAGTTTTTTAAAGAAGTAGAAACCAACTCTATGGAGCTGATCGGTAAAAAAGCCGATTTTAAAAGCCGTTTGAATGAGCAACGCTCCGTGAACGCTTGGGATTTCCCCTATATTTATAATGAAACTTCTATGGTGAAAAACTTCCAAGGCATTGTAGAAGCGCAGCCCAGAACCCTTTTAATGGTAAGGCCCAAGCTCCCATGGGTGAGCTCGCTTTTATCCAAAAGCCTTTCTATTAAAACCATTCAATACGATAAAAGCTATCAATTGAATAAAAATCTCGCTTTTATTGGCGCTAAACGCTTATATTTGACTTATGTGATGACTAAAGAAAAGTATCAGGTGTATGCGCAGCGGGAAGCGAACTTTTATTCGCAGCTCAAAATCGCTAAAGAAAAAGTCAAAGCCGGCAGCATGAGCGAAAAGGATTATATCAACTTCAATAATTCTTATTTGGAATCCAAACTCGCTAAAACCAATGTGGAAACCAAACTCATAGATTTAGAAAAAATGCTAGACACGATGCTTGCGATTGTGGAGCCGGTCAAAGAGGGGGCGCATTTTGACACTTATTTAGACCATTTGCATGACGTCAAGGTGATCGGTTTGGATTTTGAATACGTGCGATTAGAACCTGAAGCTTTAAAGTTTAAATTGGATCGCTCGTTGTATGTGGATATTTTGGATCTAACGGCTAAAGATTATCAAGTGAATGCGAAATTGGCTAATAGAGACGTGTTTAATGCATTTGAATTTGGGATTGGCTCTGAAAGCTATAACTCTTCAACCAATCTTTCTATAGAAGTGCATATCCCTTTACCGGTAACGCCTAAAAACATCTATCAAAAGCGTAAATTCTTGGATTTGCAAAGCGGGACGCTCGCGCAAAATGAAGTGATGAAACGAAACATTAGAATCAACGCCAATTCCTACTTAAACCAGCTCAAAACCAAAGAAGCATACATTGAAACCCAAAAAGAAGCCATTGCCAATAAGAAGCGTTTGATGGAAATGGGGCGCATCGCTTATGAAGCCCAAAAAATCGGGCTTTTTGAATACTTGATTTATCAAAATTCTTACATGGACGCTCTCATCACTCTAGCGGAAGCCAAGATTGAATACATTGATATTAGCGCGCTTTTAGAAGAGACTTTAGGGGAGAGCTTGACCAGATTAGGAGAATTGCATTGAAGCGGGCGTTATGGTGGCTTATGTTAATGGGCGTTTTTTCAATGGGTGTTTTTTTGGAAGCCAAAGAGTATCCAGAAATTGTTTTAGAAGAAAAAAACTTGCAACCCATGGGGTTAAAGGTGATTAAATTAGATAAAGAGATTTTTAGTAAAGGGCTTCCTTTTAACGCTTATATTGATTTTGATAGTAAAAGCTCTGTGGTGCAGAGTTTGAGTTTTGATGCGTCTGTGGTCGCTGTTTATAAAAGAGAGGGCGAGCAGGTGAAGGCTGGAGATGCGATCTGTGAAGTGAGCTCTATTGATTTGAGCAATTTGTATTTTGAATTGCAAAACAACCAAAATAAATTAAAAATCGCTAAAGATATTACTAAAAAAGATTTAGAGCTTTATAGGGCCGGTGTCATTCCTAAAAGAGAGTATCAAACGAGCTTTCTAACCAGTGAAGAAATGGGCTTAAAGGTGGAACAATTAGAGAGCGCGTTTAAAAGCTTTGGCGTGGATCCCAAAAACCCTAAAGGGCAGTATGGTTTTAGGATTGTGGCTAGAGATGGCGGTCTTTTAGCGTTAGCGCCTAAAAATGTGGGCGAGAAGATTCTGGCTTTCACTAGCTACGTGCGTATTTCAAAAAGCGATGATTTGATCGCTCAAATCAAATTGCCTGTAGGCGTTTCTAAAACCATTAAAAGGGATTCGCCAGTCTATAATGAAGAGGGGGAAAAAATCGGGAAGATCCAAAGCGTTTCGGTGGTTTTAGACAAAGGCTCTAACACGATTTTAGCCACCGCTTTATTAGATGAGGGCAATTACCATGTGGGGGAAATGGTAGAAATGTATATTCAAGGCTCTCAACCTAAAGACTCCGTTTTAATCCCTTCAAACGCTTTAATCAGGAATGGGAAAGATTACCTGGTGTTTGTGAGGACGCCTAAAGGTTTTAGGCCTGTGGCGGTTCAAGTTTTAGAAGAGCGCAGCAAGATTTTTATCGTGAGCGCTCAAAATTTACACCCCAATGACAGCGTGGCAGTGGGGTCATTGATAGGGTTAAAAGGCATGATCAACAATTTAGGGGAGGAATAATGCTCGCTTCCATTATTGAATTTTCCTTACGCCAAAGAGTGATCGTGATTGTTGGCGCAATTCTTATTTTGTTTTTTGGGACTTATAGTTTTATCCACACTCCAGTGGACGCTTTCCCGGATATTTCGCCCACTCAAGTTAAAATCATTTTAAAACTCCCCGGCTCTAGCCCTGAAGAAATGGAAAATAACATCGTGCGCCCTTTAGAACTAGAGCTTTTAGGCTTAAAGGGGCAAAAATCTTTAAGGAGCGTTTCAAAATATTCTATTTCAGACATCACGATAGATTTTGATGACAGCGTGGATATTTATTTAGCGAGAAATATTGTTAATGAACGCTTGAGCAGCGTGATGAAAGATTTACCCGTTGGGGTTGAAGGGGGCATGGCGCCCATTGTTACGCCCTTATCGGACATCTTTATGTTCACCATTGATGGCAACATCACTGAGATAGAAAAACGACAGCTTTTAGACTTTGTGATCCGCCCGCAATTAAGAATGATTAGCGGCGTAGCAGATGTCAATTCCATTGGAGGCTTTAGCAGGGCGTTTGTGATTGTGCCGGATTTTAATGACATGGCGAGACTTGGAGTGAGTATTTCTGATTTAGAATCGGCTGTGAGAGTGAATTTAAGAAACAGCGGAGCGGGGCGCGTGGATAGAGATGGCGAAACCTTTTTAGTCAAAATCCAAACCGCTTCTTTGAGTTTAGAAGACATTGGCAAAATCACCGTTTCCACGAATTTAGGGCATTTGCACATTAAGGATTTTGCGAAAGTCATCAGCCAGTCTCGCACCCGCTTAGGGTTTGTCACTAAAGATGGCACGGGCGAGACCACAGAAGGCTTAGTGCTTTCTTTAAAAGACGCTAACACCAAAGAAATCATCACTCAAGTGTATCAAAAACTAGAAGAATTAAAACCCTTTTTACCGAGCGGCGTTTCCATTAATGTTTTTTATGATCGCTCAGAATTCACGCAAAAAGCCATTGCCACCGTTTCTAAAACGCTCATTGAAGCCGTTGTTTTAATCATCATCACGCTCTTTTTATTTTTAGGGAATTTGAGGGCGAGCGTGGCTGTGGGGGTGATTTTACCTTTAAGCTTGTCCGTGGCGTTTATTTTTATCAAGCTCAATAATTTGACTTTGAACTTGATGAGTTTGGGGGGGTTGATTATCGCTATAGGCATGCTCATTGACTCAGCCGTGGTGGTGGTGGAAAACGCTTTTGAAAAATTGAGCGCTAACACTAAAACCACTAAACTCCATGCGATCTATCGCTCATGCAAAGAAATCGCCGTTTCAGTGGTGAGCGGGGTGGTGATCATCATTGTGTTTTTTGTGCCGATTTTAACCTTGCAGGGGTTAGAGGGCAAGATGTTTAGGCCTTTAGCGCAAAGCATAGTGTATGCGCTTTTAGGCACTTTAGTTCTATCCATCACTATCATTCCTGTAGTGAGCTCTCTTGTTTTAAAAGCCACGCCCCATAGCGAAACCTTTTTAACGAGATTTTTAAACAAATTCTACGCCCCTTTATTGGAATTTTTTGTGCGTAACCCTAAAAAAGTGATTTTAGGAGCGTTTGTTTTTTTAGTGGCGAGCCTTTCTTTATTCCCTTTTGTGGGGAAGAATTTCATGCCCGCTTTAGATGAGGGCGATGTGGTTTTGAGCGTGGAAACCACCCCCTCTATTTCCTTAGATCAATCTAAAGATCTCATGTTAAACATTGAAAGCGCGATTAAAAAGCACATCAAGGAAGTTAAAAGCATTGTCGCGCGCACAGGGAGCGATGAATTGGGGCTGGATTTAGGGGGTTTGAATCAAACCGATACTTTTATTTCTTTCATCCCTAAAAAAGAATGGAGCGTTAAAACCAAAGATGAATTATTAGAAAAAATCACAGATTCCTTAAAAGACTTTAAGGGGATTAACTTTTCTTTCACCCAACCCATTGAAATGCGGATTTCTGAAATGCTTACAGGGGTTAGGGGGGATTTAGCGGTTAAGATTTTTGGAGATGATATTGGCGAATTGAATAAATTGAGCTTTCAAATCGCGCAAGCTTTAAAAGGGATTAAAGGCTCTAGTGAAGTTTTAACCACGCTTAATGAGGGTGTGAATTATTTGTATGTAACGCCTAATAAAGAAGCGATGGCGGATGTGGGGATCAGTAGCGATGAATTTTCCAAGTTTTTAAAATCCGCTTTAGAGGGCTTGATCGTGGATGTGATCCCTACAGGGATTTCACGAACCCCGGTGATGATCCGCCAAGAGAGCGATTTTGCAAGCTCTATCACTAAAATCAAAAGTTTAGCCTTGACTTCCAAATATGGCGTTTTAGTGCCTATCACTTCTATCGCTAAGATTGAAGAAGTGGATGGCCCTGTTTCTATCGTGCGTGAAAATTCAAGGCGCATGAGCGTGGTTCGCAGTAATGTGGTGGGGCGCGATTTAAATTCTTTCGTAGAAGAGGCTAAAAAAGTGATCGCTCAAAACATCAAACTCCCTCCTAGCTACTATATCACTTATGGGGGGCAGTTTGAAAACCAGCAACGGGCCAACAAAAGGCTTTCTACTGTTATCCCTTTAAGCATCTTAGCGATTTTTTTCATCCTCTTTTTCACTTTTAAAAGCATTCCTTTAGCCTTACTCATTCTTTTGAATATCCCTTTTGCGGTTACCGGAGGCCTTATTGCGTTGTTTGCGGTAGGGGAGTATATTTCCGTGCCAGCGAGCGTGGGCTTCATCGCTCTTTTTGGGATTGCGGTTTTAAACGGCGTGGTGATGATAGGCTATTTTAAAGAGCTTCTCTTGCAAGGAAAAAGCGTAGAAGAATGCGTTTTATTGGGCGCTAAAAGGCGTTTGAGGCCGGTTTTAATGACCGCTTGCATTGCCGGTTTGGGTTTGCTCCCTTTATTATTTTCTCATAGCGTGGGATCAGAAGTCCAAAAACCTTTAGCGATCGTGGTGCTTGGGGGCTTAGTCACCTCAAGCGCTCTAACCTTACTCCTACTACCGCCCATGTTCATGCTCATCGCTAAAAAGATTAAAATCAATTAAGGGATTTCACATGCTCGCTTTAGAAATTTATATTGATATTTGCTTGAAAGACGCTTTAATAGATTATTTGTTTGAAAAAGGCTTTGATGATTTTTTTTATGTGGAATGCTATAAATACGCCGCTTCTTCGCTGCTTTTAAGCCAAAAAGAGCAGGTGAGCGGGCGCAAGGATTACGCTAAATTCAAGCTTTTTTTAAGCGATGAGATCGCTTTATCTCTAGCAAAAGCCTTAAAAAATCAGTTCGCTTCCAAAGAAATGAAATTGTTTTATTCCAAAACGCATGGGTTGTAAGGGTTTAAGCCTTATTGAATTTCAATATCCTTTATTTCCGCTTTTTTCCAAGAGATTATCGCTTGATTAAAATCAAGCTCTTTAATATTTTTGAGTTTTTTAGTTTTGATTGTGAAAAATCAAGTATAATACCCACCATTAAATGGTGCTAGGAGTTTGTAATGACTATTATTCTTAAAAATCCGCTTTCTTTCTCTCTCTCTCTCTAGTCAGCCGTTTTATCTTTTCACCCCCATATAAACCCATACCCATATAAACCTATATTTTAGGGATTTTTGCGTCTTGTTTAGATTTTAATTTTTAATTTTAAAGGATTGGTAATGATTTTACGCGCACAAACGAATTTCGTGGAGTTTTTAGAACAGGTTTTAGAAGTTTTAAAAGAAGTGGAGATCGATAAAACAGAATGCTCTACTCTTTTAGCAAGCGTTCAAAAACAACAGCTTGTGATACCCGTTGTGGGGAATTTTAGCGCAGGCAAAAGCACGCTATTAAACCGCTTTTTAGGCAGTAGCGTTTTACCTACCGGTATCACGCCAGAGACTTCTTTAGCCACTGAGTTGCACTATAGCGCTAACGAACGCATAGAGGCTTTTTCAAACAATGATGAAAAAACAGAGAGTTTTGAACTGAATGAGCAAAGTTTTGAGGCGATTAAAGACAATGCCACGAAGTATTCCTACCTTAAGGTTTATTTGAATAATGAAGCGCTAAAAGATAGCGCGCCTTTGGTGTTTGTGGATATGCCAGGCTTTGATAGCCCCATTTCAAGCCACACCCATGCCATTTTGGAATATTTAGAAAGGGGCGTGCATTTTGTCATTCTCACAAGCGTAGAAGAGGGCAACCTCACCAAACGCATGGTTAGGGAATTAAAAAACCTTTTAGAGTTTGACAAAGGCCTTAGCTTTATTTTGAGTAAAACGAATTTGAGAACGCCTTCGCAAGTGGGAGAAATCTCTCACTACATTCAAGAGCAAATCCAGGATCACCTTGATTTGACAACGCGCCTCATCCATTCCAATAAAGACAATAACGCTCTTTTAGAGGTGGCGGATAAAATAGACGCTGAAAAGCTTTTTAGCGCTTTGTATTTGAAACGATTGAAGTTTTTAAATTCCCAGTTACAAAACAGCCTAAAAAGCGTGATTAAAAGCTTTGATTATTCTAAAGAAAAGGCTTTAGAAGAAATACAAGCGTTGGATTTGAGCGTTAAAGACATTGAAAAAACCTATGAAAAATTAAGGGCTAATTTAGAAGAAGAATATTCTAGCGTGGCTGTGGGATCGGTGGTTAAAAAAGTAGTAGAAGAGGTCAGGGAGCAAAAATCCTATTTAGCCTCTTTAATCAACAAGCCTAACGAGTTCAATAGCGAAATAGAAAGCATCATGCAACAAAGCTTGATCAAAAACGCTAAATTAGAGATTGAAAAGATCAACCTTTCTTTTTCAAAAGATTTTTGCGCAGAATTTGAAAGCTTGAACAACACGCAGCTTTCTAGCGGTTTTTCTGTAAATTTAGAGCATAGCCTTGAATTAGGGATCAACGCCTTAAGCCTGTTTCTATCCAAAAACCCGGTTACAAGACCTTTCGCGCTGATCTTGCAAGGGTTAAAACCTCTTTTAAAAGATTTATTGACTTTGTTGCCTAATATCATCGCTTCATTCTTTAGAAATGAGGAAAAAGAGCGGGCGAAATTAGAAAATTGGATTGAAGTCAAAGTGATACCAGAGGTTCAATACAAGCTTAAAAAAGTTTTACCGGGCTTGTTTAATGAATGCTTGGAAAATTCCCTAAAAGGTTTAAAAGATCGGTGCGAACTAGAAATCACACATAAAAAACAAGAAATCGCGCTCGCTCAAAAGGAAAAAGAAAAACACCTAAACGATCTAGAAGCTCAAAAACAAATCTTAGAAAACAAGATCAACGCTTTAAGCGATCTAGAACAACAATATTTAAAGGATTAATAATGAACGCGCAAGAACTCATTAAAAAAAGCGCTTTAATTGAAAAAACGCTACAAGAACAAGGCTTGCAAGAAAAAGCGAGACCTTTTATCAGCGATAACGCTGTGATCAAAACCGAAGAGTTAGAAAAAACGCTAAAAGAGTTGCAAGATACAAATAGGGATCTTAAAGTCGGCATCATCGGGCGCGTGAAAGCGGGCAAAAGCTCGCTCTTAAACGCTTTGATTTTTGAGGGTGTAGAGGTTTTACCCAAAGCGGCAACGCCCATGACCGCTAGCCTTACCATTTTAAAATACGCCAAAACCCTGAGCGCTGAAGTGGAGTTTTATAGCCCAAAGGATATTTTAGAGCTTAAAAACGAACATGAAAGGTATGTAAGGGAGTTTAACAGGATTGTTGAAGAAGAAGTCAAAAGACAAAAAGAAAAACAGAGTTTGGCAAATAGGGCTAAAGAGAGATTTAAGAGTTTTGGCAACAAGTTTAACAGAAACAAAAACCCTGAAGCAGCGCCCAAAGAGAATATTTTAAGCGATGAAGAAATAGTGAAAAGGGCTGAAAGGATCGCTAAAAACGAGTTAGAAAAGGACACAAAACTCGTTTCATCACACGATCAATACGAAAAAATAAAAAAAGCGGATCGCTCAACACGGAAAAATTGGATCCGCGCATTCAAGCCAACAGCTTAGAAGATCTGAATCAAAAATTGCTCCAATTCGTGGGCGCGAACGGGAAGTATATGCCCTACACTAAAGCGGTGCAAATTTCTTTGAATAACCCCAATCTTAAAGATTTGGAAGTGATTGACACCCCAGGAGTGAACGATCCGATTGTCTCAAGAGAAGAGCGCACCAAAGCCTTATTGAAAGATTGCAATGTGGTGTTTATCGTAAGCCCTTCTGGTCAGTTTTTAACGGATAGCGATATGAGTTTGTTTGACAGGGTTTCTCATAAAGAAGGCCTTCAAGAAATTTATTTCGTGGCAAGCCAAGCCGACAGCGCCGTTCTTTCTATGAGTGAGGTAGAAAAATCCAACCAACACCTCCCTACAGCCTTTGAAAACGTGCAAAAAGCCCTTTCGTCTCAATTAAATAATATCATGGGAAAGTTGATTGAAAACTACCCTAACCAACGAGAGGTTTTTGAAAAAGCAATCAAAAATGGCGTCATTTTGGCTTCAGGGGTTTGCTTTAGCATGTATAAAGATTTCAACAACCAAGCTTCTTGGGAAAGCAAAACAGAAGAGTATCACAATGCATTACGGAATTTAACTAACGCTTACCCTGACGCTTTTAGTAGCGATGATAAGTCTAAAGAAAGCTTACTCTTTTTAAGCAACATGGGCGCGATTGAAGAGCGTTTAGAAAAAGCCGCCCAAGAGAAAGAAAAAATCATGTCTCAAAAATTGCAAGATTATGCACAGAGCCAAGCGAACAACCTCCATAATTTGATCACGCAGTTATTGCAAGACCTAGAAGATGAAAAAAAGAGGATCAAAAGCGCTGACATTAGCGCTATCAAAGAGCAAATAAAGACTTATCAAAACCTCTCTGGTAACATTGAAATGAAGTTTAGGGAAGTGTATGAAGAATTTATCTTGCATTTCATCAACAATATCAGAGTTGGCTTGGAAGAAACGTTGAAGAAAGCTATCCAAATGGCTAAAACGCGCTCTAGAGAAGAAGAGGAAGAAGAGCGTTATATTGAAAGAGTGAAGCAAGGCGGTTTGGGAGGTTTGGCAAGATGGTTTGGTAGCATTGTTGGTGAAAAAGATTGGGGCTATAATGAAGTAGAACGCACAAGAGCAACCATTAAAGCCGGAGCGGTGCTTGATTATTTAACAGAGATGCATGAACGCTGCGAAAGCGCTTTGAATGACAGCACTGATTCTTTTAAAGTCGTTTTCAAAAAAGAACTCTACGCTAAAGTCTTTAAACAATTGCGCGAAATCATCTCTGATGATTTGATTGATGAGGTGGCTTTCCAAAAAAGCGTGATAGCTGTTTTAGATTCCATTGAATTTAAAGAGTTTGATTACACTGATAAGCTTCCTGGCGAGATAAGGGGGAAAACGGGTAATTTAAAAGGCGATAAAGCTAATGCTTTCATACAAAGCGTGGGGAATTATGTGAGGGATTTTGAAGCTGAGGCTAAAAAAGATGTGAAAGGCTACATCCAAGGTTTAAGAGAGAATTTAGAAAGGCAAAACTTCGCCAGCGATACGCTTAAAAAACTTAAAGAAAACATGCAAAATTTGCACAATCAAGTGCAAAATAAAGTGCAATCCATCGCTCAATTAGAGAAACAAATCAAGGCTTTAAAGGGGATTTAATGAGCGTTAATTTTATTAAGGGCATTTTTAATGACAATAGCGCAGCTGAAAACCACTACAATACAGAGGGGTTAAAAGAACGCTACGATCTAATCGCTCGTATTTTAAACGCTAAAATGGAAAATAAAGGGCTAGAAGAATACCAGAGCGTTTTAGACAACGAGTTTTTAAAGTTCGCTAGCGGCGTGGATTCGCTCAAAGAAAAGGAAATAGCGTTACTGATGCTCCAAGAAATCCAAAAAGAATTGCAATTAGTGGCGAGCTACCCTAATTTGTTCCAAAAAACCATCGTTGCGGTGGGGGGAGGGTTTAGCGCGGGCAAATCCACTTTTTTAAACAACTTGTTGGGTTTGAAATTAAAACTCCCTGAACACATGAATCCCACTACAGCTATCCCCACTTATTGCTTAAAGGGTAAAAGAGAAGTTTTAATGGGGTTTTCTCAAAATGGAGGCATGGTGGAATTACCCCACCTTAAGTTTGACCATCAGTTTTTAAAATCCCTTGGCTTTAATTTGAAAGAAATCATGCCCTTCATGCTCTTAAGCGCTCCTAGCGCGCCTTTTGAATTTTTGTGCTTCATAGACACGCCTGGCTATAACCCCGGTAATCAAGGCTATACGGGTGGGGATAAAGAAGCCTCTAAAGAATCCCTAAAGCACGCCAAACACATTCTATGGCTTGTTAGTTGCGAGCGTGGGGATCTTCATAAAGATGATTTAGAGTTTTTGCAAGAATTATACGAAGAAGAAGGCAAGCAGGTTTTTATCGTATTGAGTAGGGCTGATAGGCGCACCAAAAGCCAATTAGAAGAAGAAGTCGCTAAACAAATTAAAGAGACTTTAAAAGATAATGGCATTGAGTTTTTAGGGATTGGCGCTTATAGCACTACAAGGTATCAAGAAATTAAAGAGTTCAGCGAAAAAAGCCCCGTTTTTGACTCGCTTGAGAAATTTTTAAAAAAGTTAAATAAAAGGAGCGAGAAACAAAACGAAATTTTAGGATATTTATACGAGGCACTTTTGATGTATGAAAAGGCTATTGAGCAAGACGCTAACCAATTCAAACGCTACCAAAAGGCTTTGCATTCTGTCAAACTGGATTTGATGCAAGAAGGCTTTGACGATTTCAACGATGCTACCTTTAATAAAATTCATTCGCTCAAAAAAGAATTTTCCGAGCAAGAGAAAACCAAAAGAGAGAATTTAGTGCAACTCAACCAAGTGATCAGCTTGTTTAAGGAAAGTATTGATAAGGTTTTTGATCGCGTGAGCGCTTTCACTTTTGAAAAATACAAAGAACAAAACGATGACGAAGAGGACGACGAAGAAAACTACAGAGAATTTGAAGAAATCAAAAAAATGGCGCTGTATTTTAGGGATCGCAATTTGTTTTACTTGGATTTGCTTGAATTGAGTGAAGAAGAATTGAGTGAAGAAGAGATTCAAGAAATTAGAGATGGTTTAGATAAATACAATGAGTTACTCCAACTAGATTATTCTTTAAAAAACCTACAAAGGATTAGAGAATTTAAAGAAGAAGATGACAACGACTATCAAGAGTGCTTAAACGATGAGGAGCTTCAAAACGATTTGCGAGAGTGGAGGGATTTAAAAAACACACCGGAAGAAACAAACCGCCGAGAATTTGAAGAAATCAAAAAAATGGCACTGTATTTTAGGGATCGCAGTTTGTTTTATTTGGATTTGCTTGAATTGAGTGAAGAAGAGATCCAAAAAGAAAGAGATAGCATGGATTATGATAATAAACTGCTCCAATTAGACTATTCTTTAAAAAATTTATCGATACTTAAAGGATACAAAGAAACAAATGAGAAAATTTATCAAGAGTGCTTAAACGATGAGGAGCTTCAAAACGATTTGCGAGAGTGGAGAGATTTAAAAAACACACCGGAAGAAGAAAATTACAGAGAATTTGAAGAAATCAAAAAAATGGCGCTGTATTTTAGGGATTATTGGATGTTTTGCTTGGATTGGTATGAATTGAGCCAAGAAGAAATCCAAGAATATAGAGAGAAAGTGGATTATAATGACAGCTTTTTCCAATTAGACTATTCTTTAAAAAACCTAATAGAGCTTAAAAGATTTAAAGAAAGAGATGAAAAAAATTATCAAGAGTCTTTAAACGATGAGAAGCTTCAAAATAATTTGCGGGAGTGGAGGAGAACAAAACGGCGGTGATTTAGATCAGAGCGTGAAAGGGTTTTTAGTTGTAGGGGGAGAGTTATTTCAAAATACCCCCCTATCCCCTTAAGAGAATGAGTTTAAAGTAAAGTAACCAAAATCCCATTTTTTAAAATTTAAAAAATTTTTTAAACTACCCTATTTTTAATCAAAGACAGCGTTTTGAATGTAAGGGCTATTTTAAACTTATTATTGTAAAATGGTGAGTTTTACAATCAATGAGATTAGGAATTTAATGGAAATTGCAGTATTTGGTGGCGGGGCGTGGGGGAGGGCTTTAGCCTTTGCTTTTGGAGAAAAGAATGAAGTCAAAATCATTTCAAGGCGGGATTTAAACGAGCCGTTAAAAAAGCTCAATGACGCTTTGATTTCTAAAGGTTCTGCCCCCATAGAGCAAGTGGATTTACAAAGAGGCTTAAAAGCAGCGCTCTATGTCATCGCTATTAGCGTGCAGCATCTAAGGGAATGGTTTCAAAACGCTTCTTTACCCAAAAACGCTAAGGTTTTAATCGCTTCTAAAGGGATAGAGGTTTTAAACAGGGCGTTTGTGAGCGAGATCGCAAAGGATTTTATCGATCCTAATTCTTTGTGTTTTTTAGCGGGCCCGAGTTTTGCGGCTGAAATCATTCAAGGCCTGCCTTGCGCGCTAGTCATTCATTCTAATAATCAGGCTTTAGCGCTAGAATTTGCCAATAAAACCCCCTCTTTTATCAGAGCCTACGCCCAACAAGACATCATAGGGGGTGAAATCGCCGGGGCGTATAAAAATGTGATAGCTATTGCGGGGGGGTTTGTGATGGCTTGAAATTAGGCAATAGCGCTAAAGCGAGTTTATTGTCTCGTGGTTTAGTGGAAATGCAACGCTTTGGGGCGTTCTTTGGGGGCAAGACAGAGACTTTTTTAGGGCTTTCTGGGGCTGGGGATTTGTTTTTAACCGCTAATTCCATTTTATCTAGGAATTATCGTGTGGGCTTGGGGCTAGCCCAAAACAAGCCTTTAGAGGTGGTTTTAGAAGAATTGGGCGAAGTGGCTGAAGGGGTGAAAACGACCAACGCCATTGTGGAAATCGCTAAAAAATACGGCATTTATACGCCTATTGCGAGCGAATTAGCCTTGCTTTTAAAGGGTAAGAGTGTGCTAGAGAGCATGAACGATTTGATCAGACGCGCTTAAAAGGAAAGAGAGCATGCAAGATTTTTCAAGTTTATTATTAAAATTACAAGAGTATTGGAAAGATCAAGGCTGTTTGGTGATCCAGCCTTATGATATTCCTGCAGGAGCGGGGACATTCCATCCGGCCACGCTTTTAAGGAGTTTGGATAAAAAGCCGTGGAATGTGGCGTATGTCGCGCCCTCTAGAAGGCCTACTGATGGGCGCTATGGGGAGAATCCTAACCGCTTGGGGAGTTATTACCAATTCCAAGTCGTCATCAAGCCCAGCCCTTCTAATATCCAGGAACTCTATTTAAAAAGCTTGGAAGTGTTGGGGATAAACCTTAATGAGCATGATATACGATTTGTAGAAGACAATTGGGAGAGTCCGACTTTGGGGGCATGGGGGCTTGGCTGGGAAGTGTGGCTTGATGGCATGGAGGTTACGCAATTCACTTATTTCCAGCAAGTGGGGGGCATTGCTTGTGGCCCTATCCCGGTGGAGATCACTTACGGCTTAGAAAGATTGGCGATGTATGTGCAAAAAGTGGAAAATATCCTAGAGATTGAATGGGCTAAAAAGGATAATGACAGCGTGCGTTATGCGCAAGTGCATTTAGAAAGCGAATACGAATTCAGCAAGTATCATTTTGAAATAGCGAGCGTAACAAGGCTGTTAGAAATGTTTAAAAACGCTCAAGCCGAAGCCTTGCATTGCTTAAAAAACAAGCTCCCCTTGCCGGCTTATGATTTTGTGATGCTATGCTCGCATTTTTTCAATATTTTAGACGCTAGAAAAGCGATTTCGGTGGCTGAAAGGCAAAATTATATTTTACAAATCAGGGATTTAGCCAAAGGGTGCGCGCTTCTTTACAAAGAGCAAGAAGAAGAAAGAGAAGAGCGTTTAAAAAACGCTTTAACAAAGGCTTAAAATGGCGTTAGTTAAGGAAGTGTTGGGAGTTTTGAATCGCCTTTCGCCTTTTGAACTCCAAGAATTGTGGGATAATAGCGGGTTGAATGTGGGGAGTGAAAATAGCGAGTTTAGCCAGATTATCGCATGCTTAGAAATCACGCTTCAAATCGCTCTAAATGCCCCACAAAACGCCTTAATCATCACGCACCACCCTTTAATTTTCAAGCCCTTAAAAACGCTTAATGATGAGTCTTATCCGGGAAATATTTTAAAAATCCTAATCCAAAAAAACATTTCAGTCATCAGCATGCACACGAATTTTGACAAAACGCATTTAAACAAGCATTTCGCGCATGTGCTTTTAGGGTTTGATGGCTTGATGGAAAAAGGCCTTATGTTAGTGAAAGAAAACGCTAATATAGAATTTGATGCGTTGGTGAAAAAAATCAAATCTTCTTTAGGGGTGGGACAATTAGCATGCGTCAAAAGTTCTCCAATCATTAAAGATTTAGCGTTTGTGTGCGGATCGGGAGCGTCCATGTTCTCTTCTTTAAAAGCACAAAGCTGTTTAATTACAGGCGATGTGAAATACCATGACGCTATGATCGCTCAATCTTTAGGGATAAGTTTGATTGACGCCACGCATTATTATAGCGAAAGGGGTTTTGCACTGATTGTGGCTGAAATTTTGCATTCTTTTAATTATTTGGTTACAATAGAGAATTTTAAAAACCCCTTGCAAATCATTTAAAGGAAAGCGATGAACACCCACCTCAAACAATTGATTGAAATTTCGCATTTGGATAAAGAAATTGACTCCTTAGAGCCGTTGATCAGAGAAAAACGAAAAGACTTGGATAAGGCCTTGAATGATAAAGAAGCTAAAAATAAAGCGATTTTGAATTTGGAAGAAGAAAAATTAGCCCTAAAATTACAGGTTTCTAAAAACGAGCAAACCCTACAAGACACGAACGCTAAAATCGCTAGCATTCAAAAGAAAATGAGCGAGATCAAATCCGAAAGGGAATTGCGCTCTTTAAACATTGAAGAATATATTGCTAAAGAGCGATCCAACCAAGCCAACAGAGAAATTGAAAACCTGCAAAATGAAATCAAGCGCAAAAGCGAAAAACAAGAGGATTTGAAAAAAGAAATGCTAGAGCTTGAAAAATTAGCGCTAGAATTGGAAAATTTAGTGGAAAACGAAGTCAAAAACATCAAAGAAACCCAACAAATCATCTTCAAAAAGAAAGAAGAACTCGTGGAAAAAACCGAGCCTAAAATCTATAGCTTTTATGAAAGGATTAGAAGATGGGCGAAAAACACGAGCATTGTAACGATCAAAAAACAGGCTTGTGGGGGTTGCTTTATTAGATTGAACGATAAGATTTATACCGAAGTGCTAACGAGTGGGGACATGATCACTTGCCCGTATTGCGGGCGTATTTTATACGCTGAGAGCGCGTATGAAAGTAACGCTCAACCTCCAAAAGAAAGTCAACCAAAAGAAAGCCAAAAAGAAAGCCAAGAATCCGTTTGATTGTTTAAGTTTTTCTACCTTTTATTGTTAACTTTGGGGCATCTTTTTTGTGCACCTTTCATCTTTTTTTGGAGCTTTAAGGAAAAATACCGCCATTCTTTAAAGGCTCGTTTTTTTCTCAAAGACAATCTTTTAAAAAGCGAGCCGATTTTTTGGTTCCATGCATGCTCTTATGGGGAGGTCAAATCCTTAGAGCCAATCATTCAGGCTTTAAAAGAGCCGATTTTAATTAGCGTTACCACTAATACCGGCTTTGAATTAGCCGCTCAAACTTATCAGCATTCTCAACATATAGAAGTGCGTTACCTGCCTTTTGAAACTTTATTATTCGCATGGGAAAAAAACTTAAAACGCTTGAAAACTTTGGTGGTTACAGAAGCGGAATTGTGGTTTAATGTGTTTGATACGGCTCAAAAATTAGGGGCAAAAACCATGCTCATTAACGCTCGCATCAGCGTCCGCTCTTACCCCAAGTACCAGCGTTTTTCTTTCTTTTATGCACTTTTATTCAAACGCATTGATTTGATTTTAGCGCAAAGCAAGGAGGATCAAAAGCGCTTGTTGAATCTAGGGGCTAAAAAAGTGGTGGATTTTTTGAATATCAAGCGTTTTTCAAAGCCTGTGATCACTTCGTTTTACCCTAAAAACCCAAGCGCTTTAAACATTGTTTTAGCCAGCACGCATGAGGGCGAGGAGGAATTAGGGTTAAAAGCGTTTTTGGAGTTCAAAAAGACGCATAAAAACGCAAGGCTCTTTATCGTGCCGCGCCACCCCGAGCGTTTTAAAAGCGTGCAAAATTTGTTGCAAGATATTTTAAAAACGACGCCTTTTAGTTGGGAGTGTTTTTCTTCAAAGGGTTTTGTGGAATGCGATATTTTGTTAGTGGATAGCTTGGGGGAATTGAATAACTTCTATGCGATCGCTGATATTGTCATTTTAGGGGGTTCGTTTGTCAAAATGGGGGGGCATAACCCTTTAGAGCCGGCGTTTTTTAATACGCGCCTAATCACAGGGGAGCATCTTTTCAACCAAGTAGCGTTGTTTGAGTTAGTCAAGCCTTATAAAATCGTTCCAAAAGAGGATCTGTTAGGCGCTCTTTTAGATTACAAAAATTTAGGCGTGGCGCGTTTTTTAGAAAACGGGCATGATCTAAACGAATTACTCGCTTTCATCAAACATTAAAAGGACAAAGGATAAACATGGAAAAAGCTTATAAAATATTGAGTGTTCAAGAAAACGTTTCGCATAAAAAAGCTAAAGCTTTGATTGATTTGGGGTTAGTGAGTATAGGGGGGAAGAAATTGAGCATCGCCAGAAAGGAATTACCCCAAAACACGCTTTTTAGCGTCCAAAAGGTTGAAAAACCCGGCGTGATTTTTGAAGATGAAAACATTCTAGCCCTTTTTAAACCCCCCTTTATAGAGAGCTATGATTTAATCTCTTTTTTCAAAGGTTGGGTTTTGTTGCACCGCTTGGATAAAGAAACAAGCGGGGTGATTTTATTGGTGAAAGAAAATTCAGAATTCCACTTAAAAGCTAAAAAGGCTTTTAAAAATAGGGCGGTTAAAAAGGAGTATTTAGCTCTCGTTCAAGGGATTGTAGAAGAAGAGCGAGAAATCAACGCCCCCATTCTTACCATTAAAACCACTAAAGCTTTCAGTAAAATCTCTAAAAAAGGGCAAGAAGCGGTTACAATCATCACGCCCTTAAGAATCATCAACAAAAAAACCCTTTTAAAAGTGGGGATCAAAACCGGAAGAACCCACCAAATCAGAGTCCATTTAAAGCATATCAACCACCCCATTATAGGCGATACGCTTTATAATAATGAGCCAGGTTCAGCCAAACGCTTGATGCTCCATGCGCATAAAATCGTGCTACTAGGGTATGAATTTGAAGCGATCCCCCCTAAAGAATTTGAAATTTAAGGATTGATTATGAACGCTTGGAATACGATTTATGATCAATTTAACCCTATCGCTTTTAGTCTTGGCGGTATTGAAGTGCATTGGTATGGTTTGGCGTATGCGTGTGCGATTGTTATCGCATTTTACATGGCGTTAAGAATGATTCAAAAAGACCCCAAACGATTCCCCATTGAAAGGAAGGAATTTGAGAGTTATTTTCTATGGGCGGAGCTTGGCATTGTGCTAGGGGCAAGGATAGGATACATTCTTATTTATGAGCCTAATTCTGGCTATTATTTGACGCATTTTTGGCAAATCTTTAACCCCTTTGATAGCCATGGGAATTTTGTAGGCATTCGTGGGATGAGCTATCATGGGGGGCTAGTAGGGTTTTTGATCGCTTCGTATCTTTATAGCCGTAAGGATTTGAAAAAGCTTTTGATTTATTTGGATTTGATTGCGATCAGCCTGCCTTTAGGGTATGTTTTTGGGAGGATTGGGAATTTTTTAAATCAGGAGCTTGTGGGGAGGGTTGTCCCTAAAGACAGTCATTTAGGGCAAATCATAGGCATTATGGTGGATAACGAGTTGCGTTATCCCAGCCAATTGATTGAAGCGTTTTTAGAGGGGGTTATCGTGTTTTTAATGGTGATGTGGGCTAAAAAACACACCAAAACGCATGGGTTGCTCATCGTGGTTTATGGTTTGGGGTATTCCTTGATGCGCTTTATTGCGGAATTTTACAGAGAGCCGGATAGCCAAATGGGGGTTTATTTTTTAAATTTGAGCATGGGGCAGATTTTAAGCTTATTTATGGTAATTGTTTCGTTAGGGATTTTA
The DNA here is from genome assembly GCA_008032935.1 of Helicobacter pylori. NCBI lineage: Bacteria > Pseudomonadati > Campylobacterota > Epsilonproteobacteria > Campylobacterales > Helicobacteraceae > Helicobacter > Helicobacter pylori. Next base: position 878,925 of record CP032039.1, read on the forward strand.
TTGTATGCTACAAAAATTCTAAAAAAATAAAGGAAAATCAATGAAATTTTTGGATCAAGAAAAAAGAAGACAATTATTAAACGAACGCCATTCTTGCAAGATGTTTGATAGCCATTATGAGTTCTCTAGCACAGAGTTAGAAGAAATCGCTGAAATCGCCAGGCTATCGCCAAGCTCTTACAACACGCAGCCATGGCATTTTGTGATGGTTACTAATAAGGATTTAAAAAAACAAATTGCAGCACACAGCTATTTTAATGAAGAGATGATTAAAAGCGCTTCAGCGTTAATGGTGGTATGCTCTTTAAGACCCAGCGAGTTGTTACCACACGGCCATTACATGCAAAACCTTTACTCGGAGTCTTATAAGGCTAGAGTGATCCCCTCTTTTACTCAAATGCTTGGCGTGAGATTCAACCACAGCATGCAAAGATTAGAAAGCTATATTTTAGAGCAATGCTATATCGCTGTGGGGCAGATTTGCATGGGCGTGAGCTTAATGGGATTGGATAGTTGCATTATTGGAGGCTTTGATCCTTTAAAGGTGAGCGAAGTTTTAGAAGAGCGTATCAATAAGCCTAAAATCGCATGCTTGATCGCTTTGGGTAAGAGGGTGGCAGAAGCGAGCCAAAAATCAAGAAAATCAAAAGTTGATGCAATATACTTGGTTGTGATTAAACAAAATCAAAAACTTTTTAACTATAATCAAACCTAAATTAAAGTTTAAGGAGTGGTATTTTGTTTAAAAGAATGGTTTTAATCGCTCTTTTAGGGGTGTTTTCAAGCGTTTCATTAAGCACTAAGAGTCTTTTAAGAGATGATGGGATTTTAGTCTCTGATTTAAAGGGCATGAAATCAGAACTGTCTGATGCTCCCGCTTGGGTTTTTGAAGACCCTAAAGTCCCCTACGAAGAAATGGGCGTGGCGTATATCCCTGTTAATAATAAATATTTAGGGATTGAGCAAGCGACCTTAAACGCTAAATTGAGCTTGATCGTGGTTTTTCATGAAATCATGTTGAAGTATAAAAAACGCTTCATGGAGCAATTCCATGAGTCCGAGCAAACGGCTACGAATATCAGCTACGCTATCTATAATTACCTAGCGACTAAGATTCAAGTAGCCTACACCTATACGAATTTAAAATCGGAGGTGGCTGTGGTGAAAATCAAGCTAGTGGGTTGTCAGATTGAGCAAATCAAAAGGTATTTAAAAGCGAGCGTTGAAAACCTTAACGATAATGAAATCGCTTACATCGCTAAGGTCGCTCAAAAAGAATTCGGTAGCGTTTGTGCATTAAGGTAGTTTTATAGTATTCTAGCGAGCATGTTTAGGGCATGCTCTACGCTTTTATTTTGAATACTCTCTCTGTCCCCTTTAAAAAAACAACGATCAATGAAAGCTTGAGATCCTAACTTTTGCGCACCAATATAAATCGTGCCTACCGGATTAGCCTTACTCCCCCCATTAGGGCCAGCCACCCCACTGATCGCCAGCGCTAAATCCACTTTAAAATTGAAAAACACGCCTGATAGCATTTCTTTCACGCATTCTTCGCTATAAACCCCAAAGACTTTTAAAGTCGTGGCATTGACTTTCAATAATTCGCGCTTAACCTCTTCACTATAACACACAACACCCCCCATAAAAACCGCTGAAGCCCCGCTAATGGAAGTGAATGCATGCGATAATAACCCCCCAGAGCAGCTTTCAGCCACCGCCATTTTTAAATCTAAAGATTTCAAGCGCTCTATTAAAGCGTTTGCGCTTTTTTGATGATCGTCTAATTCCACAATATTGGAGTTAAAAAGCGTTTTAAGATAGATTCTTGCTTGTTTGATATTCTTGCCTTTTAATTCAATGCAATCTTCTTTGACTTGAGCGAGAATGTCTAATCGTTTCAATTCTTTTTCAATCAAAATAAAACCGCTCTCATTATCCATATTCAAAAATTTAAATTTCATCTTTAACCTTTCAAAACCCTAAATTCAGCGTGCGCCATAATTCTTCCACTTCTTCTAATTCTAAATCAATCGTGCTTTGAGTGCAAAAAAAAGCTTGGATTTTTTCTAAATCTAAGCTTTTAGCTTTCAAACAAGAGGGGTGTGCTAAAACAAACCCTTGCGCTAAAGCGACAGAACGCTCTAATTTTGCATCGCATAAAAAACAAGAATTGTAACTTTGCAAGCGCCCTTCAAAATTCAAAAGCGTTGCATACATTTCTAAAATCACTCTTAAGGGGTGCTGTTTGGAGAGTTTGTTAGCCCCATCATCTAAAGTGTCAAAATAGATGCTATCCAAAGAATGCACGCCCTCTAAATGCCTAAACAAGAGGGCGCAAAAGCGTTGCCAAAAAAACAAGCGCTCCATTTCTCTTTCCCAAATATAGCCTAAATGCAAAATATTTCTTAACTTGGGTAAAAATTTATCATCGTTTTCTTCTTCAAAATCAATTTTACGCCCCACATTCAGCACGCTATGGCGTTTGCCATAGAAACGATAGAGGGTTTTGAGTTGGTTTTTGGTTAAAACGCGCACGATCAAATCTTCATCTCTTATGCTTTGTGTTTGTAAAAGAAACCCTTGCATCGCTACTCTTAAGCTAATTTGGTTTATTATAAGCAAAACTTGGATACAATCCTAATAAAACTGCAAAATTAAGGAAAGACATGGGATTTGCAGATTTCTTTAAAAATTTTAAGATCAATAAATTGCGGACAGCACCAAGTAAGGAAGAACAGCCAAGCCATTGGGTGAAATGCCCTAAATGTTATGCGTTAATGTATCATAAAGAAGTGTTTAGTAAATACAGCGTGTGTTTGAAATGCCATTACCATTTCCGCATGAACGCAACTGAAAGGATTGAATTTTTATGCGATGTGGGGAGTTTTGAAGAGTTTGACAAGCACTTACGGCCTAATGATCCTTTAAATTTCGTGGATAAAGAGAGCTATAAGCAACGCATTAAAAAATACGAAAAAAGGACTAACCGCCCAAGCTCCGTGATCAGCGGTGAGGCTAAAATTAATCGCATGCCTTTGCAGATCGTGGTGTTTGATTTTAGCTTTATGGGGGGGAGTTTAGGCTCTGTGGAAGGCGAAAAGATCGTAAGAGCGATCAATCGTGCGGTCGCTAAAAAAGAAGCGTTATTGATCGTTTCAGCGAGTGGGGGGGCTAGGATGCAAGAATCCACTTATTCGCTCATGCAAATGGCTAAAACGAGCGCGGCTTTGAACCGATTGAGTGAGGCCAAACTCCCTTTCATTTCGCTCTTAAGCGATCCCACTTATGGGGGCGTTAGTGCGTCTTTTGCTTTTTTAGGGGATCTTATTATCGCAGAGCCAGGGGCGATGATAGGTTTTGCAGGGCCTAGGGTGATTAAACAAACCATAGGGGCGGATTTGCCTGAGGGCTTTCAAACGGCGGAATTTTTATTAGAACATGGCTTGATTGATATGATTGTGCATAGGAAGGATTTGAAGAAGACTTTGAGCGATCTCATCGCTATGATGACCCATAAGACTTCAAAGATTTTTTAAAGTTTTAACATTGATGCGTTGCGTGGTGTATTCTATCGCTAAAAGTTCGCCCCTAGATTTGGTGAAAAGCTATCAAAAGCAATGCAAGCGATTTGATTGCGAGTTGGAATTAGTGGATTTGTTCCCTAAAAATACCGCCAACGCTCAAAAAGTTTCTAAAGAACTCGCTCAAAAAAGCTACTCTCTAGCCTTTGAGCCGTATTTAAACCCTAAGGCAAAAAATATTGCCTTACACCCTGAAGCTCAAAGGGGCGACAGCTTTGCGTTTAGTAAAATGTTAGAAAATCATCTTAATATTAATTTTTTTATCGCTGGAGCGTATGGGTTTGAAGAAAAGTTTTTAAAGGATTGTCAAGCTTGGAGTTTGAGCGAGATGACTTTTAGCCATGAAGTGGCTAAAATTGTCTTGTGCGAGCAAATTTATAGGGCTTTGAGCATTATTTTTAAGCATCCATACCACAAATAGGAGGTGCGCATGCGTTTTTACATTATCTTTACATTTTTATTTATTGTGGGTTTTGGTGTGTTTGTTTATAGTATTGATCCGCAAGCTTACGCCTTTAATTTAGGGAGCTACAGCTTTAATCTTCCCATTGCGGTATGGCTTATGGGCGTTTTAGGCATGTTTGCTTTTTTTTCATGGGTTTTTTTATTCAAGCACAATCTCAGCCATAAAATCCGCTTATACCACGAAAAAAGGGATTTTGACAAATTGCTCAAACAAATCCTATCCCAAGACACTCAAAAGACTTTTTTAAAAACGAAATTTAAAAGCGATCTCGCTAAAAACCTCTCCCAGATCTTAGCCCGCTATGATTTAAAAGCTGATTTAAACACGCCAAGTAGCGGGTGTGAAAAAGTGGATAACCTTTTTAAACATTACCACAATATAGAAAATAACACCCTTGAGCCTAAAGATCACGCTAAACATTCGTTAGCTTATGAGCATGCTTATTTTTCTAAACGCTTGAAAGCTTTCATTCATAACGATTTAAAAAACGCCTTTGAAGTTTTAACAAACGCGCAAATCCCCTTGGAATTACGCCGCTACGCTTTTATAGAAATCGCCCAAAAAGGCAGCAAAAAAGAGGTTTTAAAGGCTTTGAATGCGATGCAAGAGAACTTGGATAAAGAGTGCGTGAAGTCTTTTTTAAAAGCCTTTTTTGAAAAATCTTTAAACACAGACACTTTAAAGATTTCAGAGCTTTGCAAAAAGGTGGGTTATGACAAGAACGATTATTTGAAGCTTGCGCAAAAAGCGCAAAAATTTCTTGTCCCCGATCAATGGTTCCAGTTTTTTGAGATTTTAAGCCAAGAAGACGATAAGGCGCAAAAAGCCTTTTTATTCGTGTTGTTAGAATTAGAAATGAACGATCTCGCTAAGGAGCATCTAGCGGTTTTATCTTTTGAAGAATACATGCTTTTAAACGCCTACATGGATTTGAAACAAGAGCATAAAAAAGCCTATAAGTTGGAAGCGTTTTTGTAGGGGGTTTGTTTTGTTTCATGGCTTTAGGGCAGATAGAAATAGATGGTTGCAAAAAATTCAAGAAATGGGCTAATGGAGTCGCTCTTAGTGCCAAATGACAAGAGAAAAGACGCTAATGCTTTAAACCTTGATGAAACTAACCCTAAAAGAAACAATTAAAGCCAAAAATACGCTTTAACCCGCCATAAAAAGTTTTAGTAACCCGTATTTGATGAAAACAGAGCTTTTTTATTTTTTAAATTTTTTATGAATTTTATCCGTCTTTTAAAAATACTTTGCTCAATCAATACAACAAAAGAGTTTTAAGAAGATTTAAAAAAAGGGCTAAAAAATAAATTTGTGCTTTTAAAAGATGATATTTTAAAAGACGATAAGGGTATTAAAGAATACCCCAAATAACGCTTTAAAAACGCACCACCATAGTGGCCATGTATGAACCTGATTTGAAGTTGCTAGGAGCACCTTCGGGCAATTTGATATGGAAATACTTTTGACAACCATTAACCGCTTTTTCATAATTTTTAGTGAAAGAATGGTGATGGCGGTTTTCTAAAGGCCCTTTCATGTGTTTGCTCATCAACGCAGAATGCTTTAATTTGACAAATAAAAGCAAGTTTTCACCGAACAACGATTTCATCGTGAAAGCGAACGCTCGTTTATAAAATGTCCGTTTGTCAATATCAATCCCAATAATCCCACTTCCAGCCGAATAGACCGAAGGTTTTGAATACAACTTCAGATCATCGCCACTCAAAACGCTTAACAAAATCCCTAAACTTATTAGTGTCCTAACCCCATTTTCTTTCCTTAAGATATAACATTATCCGTATGTTTAACAGATAAGGAAATTTAACTTAAAACACCTTAACGATTGATTAAAAAATTAAAAAAAATGTATTTTTTTAAAAAGCGTTACGATTTAGAGGTTTGTGAAGATTTTTATAATTGGTGGTTATTTTTGAATAACTTTTTTTAATTGATTGATAATGAAATAAGACTCTTTTTTAATCCAATAGGGATCGCTAAAACCTTATTTTAATTTTAAAAAATGGGATTTTTAAATTTTTAGGTCAATGCCCAATTCAAGTTTTTAGATTTTCACCATACAACCTTTTTAAAAGATAAAACACCCCCACAAGCAAAGCCACACCGATTAAAAGAGCGAGTAAGTGGGAATGCATAAAACTTGCCACCCCCAAACTCACCGCACTACAAAGCATCGCAATAGTCGCATAAGGGAGTTGCGTGATGAAATGGCTTTGCACCGAACACCCTGCCCCCGTAGCTGATAGTATAGTCGTGTCAGAAATGGGGCTTGTGTGATCGCCATAAACCGCCCCAGAAAGGATTGCTGAAACAATCAAAATAATATCGCTTTCATTGGCCATGCCCGCTCCAATGGGCAGCATGATTGCAAACGCTCCCCAGCTTGTTCCAGTAGAAAAGGCGATAAACCCAGAGATTAAAAAAAAGATTAAAGGCATATACGCACCTCCCCCACTATTTAAAAACCCCTTGCTGATGTGGGCCAAGTAAAGCCCTGTTTGAGCGTCGTCTCTGATCACAGGCCCAATAGCCCAAGCGAGCGTTAAGACTAATATCGCCGGCCCCACACTCTTAAAGCCATCCAACATGAGTTTAAAAAAACTCCCTTTTTCTAAAAACTTATAAGCTAAAAGATAGGTGATAATGAGCGAAAACAGCCCCCCATAAAAGAGCGAAAAACTCGCATCAGTGTTTTTTAAGATCACTCCTGTATAAAAAATCAATGATGAAATGGACGCAATCAATAATAAAATGGAAAGGGGTAACAGGCTTAAGGGGGCTAGTTTTGAAGAGCTTTCTTCTTGTTCGCTATAAAAATCCTTCACGCCTATGTTTTGATACTTTCTCATGCTAGGGAGGTTGATTTGCCATAAAATAGTGAGAAAGACTGCAATGAGCGCAAAAATCGCATAATAATTACTGCTTAAGCTTTGCACAAGCACCAAAAAACTATCTTTTAATAAGGGTGAGCTGTCGTTATTCATGATCCCCATAATATACGCCCCCCAGCTAGAAATAGGGACTAATAAGCACACCGGCGCTGAAGTGGAATCTATGATATAAGCCAAGCGCTCTCGTGTGGAGTTATGAGCGTCGTTTAAAGATTTTGAGATTTGCCCCACGGTTAGGGCGTTAAAATAATCATCTACAAAAATAATAATGCCTGAAAAAAAAGCGATAAATTCGGGGGTTTTAGCGTTTTTAGAGTATTTTTTAGCTTTTTTGACAAAGTTCTGCACGCTACCGGATTTTAAAATCACCTGGCTTAAGATGCCTAAAAAGATTAAAAACCCAAAAACATAAAGGTTGGAAAGATTGAAATGAAGCCCCTTTTCTGGCTCGTAAGTGTAAAAAACGGAAGTGATTTTATGATAAATATATTCTACGAGTTGGGAAAGGTGTAACGAATGCATTAAAACAGCGCTCACTAAAATGCCCACAAACAACGAGAGCGCGACTCTTTTAGTGAAAACCACCATTAAAATAACGCTAATAGGAACAATAAGACTTGATGCTGACAATCCCACCGAATAAAATCCTTTAAACTAATCTTTAAATTTCAATTAAAAGAGACAATCAATATTCACAAAATTCTTTATTAATTAAAAGAAGAGATGAATTTGCCAAAACAAATCGCTTAAAAGATTTTAATCAAGTGGCCGGGAGAGAGGGATTCGAACCCCCGGAGGTATGACCCTCAACGGTTTTCAAGACCGCCGCTTTCAACCACTCAGCCATCTCCCGCTATTTTCATAAAAGTCCCTTACAAAAGTCCCTAAATGACTACAATATGGAGGCGACACCCGGATTCGAACCGGGGAATCAAGGTTTTGCAGACCCATGCCTTACCACTTGGCTATGTCGCCTTAAATTTAACAATAGCACATCTATTGAGATAACAAAATCAAACCATGTTTAATTTGGTTTAATTTGCAATGATGGTGCCCAAAGCCGGACTTGAACCGGCACGGTATTGCTACCGAGGGATTTTAAGTCCCTTGTGTCTACCAATTCCACCACCTGGGCAAACTAAATAGAAACCATGCTCTAGAAGTTAAATCAAAATATGGAGCGGGAAACGGGGATCGAACCCGCGGCCCCGACCTTGGCAAGGTCGTGCTCTACCACTGAGCTATTCCCGCACTCTTTATTCAAAAAGACGATTGTTATTGTATCTAAACTCAATAATAAAAGTCAAGGTTTTGTTCAAATTTCCAATTCTCTTTTAAAAACAGACTGTGGCTTTGCCCTCTTTTAGTGGCAATGAGTGTCTATAAAATGCTCAAAGGCATTTTGAAAATAAGCCATAATAAAAGGGCTTGCAAGCGAGTGGTAGCTTTTAAAATTGATGACAACAAAGCCTAAAATTCAAATAAAACCCGTTTAAGAATTTCTAAATATGGGTAAAAAATATACAATACCTTATAATAAGATGAAAATTCATGGCGTTTTGCGCTCATTTTTTATTTCTTTTTAATTTGATTGCATAATAATAGCTGACATAACACATCATCATAGGAGTTTCAATCATGAAAGAAGTCATCCATTCAACGCTAGCCCCAAAAGCGATAGGCCCTTATTCTCAAGCTATCGCTACTAACGATCTTGTTTTTGTCTCTGGGCAATTGGGCATTGATGCAACTACCGGCGAATTTAAAGGTGCGGACATTCATTCTCAAACCACGCAATCCATGGAAAATATCAAAGCGATTTTAAAAGAAGCAGGGTTAGGGATGGATAGCGTGGTTAAAACGACTATTTTATTGAAAAGTTTAGACGATTTTGCGGTGGTGAATGAAATTTATGGGAGTTATTTTAAAGAGCCTTATCCGGCTAGAGCGACCTTTCAAGTGGCTAAACTGCCTAAAGACGCTTTAGTAGAAATTGAAGCGATAGCCATTAAGTAATTTATTAAAGGGACTATCAGCATGAAAAAAGAAGTCGTGGTCATAGGCGGTGGGATTGTGGGGCTTTCTTGCGCATATTCCATGCATAAATTAGGGCATAAGGTCTGCGTGATTGAAAAAAACGATGGTGCAAACGGCACTTCTTTTGGGAATGCTGGGCTTATTTCTGCGTTTAAAAAAGCCCCACTCTCATGCCCTGGTGTGGTGTTAGACACCCTAAAGCTCATGCTCAAAAACCAAGCCCCTTTAAAATTCCATTTTGGGCTTAATTTAAAGCTTTATCAATGGATTTTAAAATTTGTAAAAAGCACGAACGCCAAATCCACGCACCGCACCATGGCGTTGTTTGAACGCTACGGGTGGCTGAGTATTGATATGTATCATCAAATGCTAAAAGACGGCATGGACTTTTGGTATAAAGAAGATGGGCTTTTAATGATCTACACTTTAGAAGAAAGTTTTGAAAAAAAGATTAAAACTTGCGATGACAGCGGTGCTTATAAAATCCTTAGTGCTAAAGAGACCAAAGAATACATGCCCGTTGTTAATGACAATATCTGCGGGAGCGTGCTTTTAACCGAAAACGCGCATGTGGATCCGGGCGAAGTGATGCACTCTTTGCAAGAATATTTGCAAAATGTTGGCGTGGAGTTCCTTTATAATGAAGAAGTGATCGATTTTGAGTTTAAAAATAATCTCATTGATGGCGTCATCACGCACAAGGAAAAAATCCAAGCAGAAACAATCATTCTGGCCACCGGGGCTAACCCCACTCTCATTAAAAAAACCAAGAACGATTTTTTAATGATGGGGGCTAAAGGCTATAGCATCACCTTTAAAATGCCTGAAGAATTAAAACCCAAAACCTCTTCTTTATTTGCGGATATTTTCATGGCAATGACCCCACGAAGAGACACTGTAAGGGTCACTTCTAAACTAGAATTAAACACCGACAACGCTCTCATTGATAAAGAGCAAATCGCTAACATGAAAAAGAATTTAGCCGCTTTCACGCAGCCTTTTGAAATGAAAGACGCCACAGAGTGGTGCGGTTTCAGGCCCTTAACCCCTAATGATATTCCTTATTTGGGCTATGACAAACGCTATAAAAACTTAATCCATGCGACAGGGCTGGGGTGGCTTGGCATCACTTTTGGCCCGGCCATTGGTAAAATCATCGCCAATTTAAGCCAAGACGGAGCGAATGAAAAAAATGCCGATATTATGCTTTTTTCTGCATTTTTTAGGGATTAAGGAATTTCTTTTTTAAACCCTAGTTTGTTAAGGAGTTTTTATGGAAACGATTGATTCGGTGGTGCGTTTATTATCCAATTTTGTGTGGGGGATCCCCATGCAAATTTTATTAGTAGGCACCGGTTTGTTTTTAACTTTTTATCTTAAGGGTTTGCAATTCAGTAAGATCTTTTATGCGATCAAAATCCTTTTTGACAAAGAGTCCCAATCTAAAGGCGACATTTCGCAATTTTCCGCTCTCATGCTCTCTTTGGGGGCGACTGTAGGCATTGGGAGTATCGTAGGCGTAGCGACCGCTATCAGCATCGCAGGGCCAGGAGCGGTGTTTTGGATGTGGGTTACCGGGCTTGTTGGCATGGCAACTAAATATTCTGAGGGGATTTTAGCGGTGAAATACAGGGAAAAAGGGGTGTTTGGATACAACGGAGGGCCCATGTATTACATCAAAAACGGCCTTAACATGCCCAAACTCGCCATGGCGTTTGCGATTTTTACGATTATTGCGAGCATTGGTACCGGTAACATGACGCAATCCAATGCGGTTTCTTCCATTTTGAGCGAACAAGCAAACTTGCCTACTTGGGTTTCAGGCTTATTGCTCACTCTTTTAACCGCTTTCATTGTCATAGGGGGGATCAAATCCATTGGTAAATTTACTTCTTACTTAGCTCCTGTGATGGTGCTTTTATATTTGATCGCTATTATTTATATTATTGTTAGCCATTTTGATTTAGCCCTTCAAGCGATCAAACTCATTTTTGAAGAAGCCTTTAACCCTAAACCCGTTGTGGGCGGAGCGACGGGTGCGCTAATGGCGACGATGATAAAAACGGGCGTGGCTAGGGGGTTGTATTCTAATGAAGCGGGGTTAGGGAGCTCAGCCATTATTGCTGCGAGTGCTCAAACACGCCACCCGGTGCGTCAAGCCCTAGTGTCCATGCTCCAAACTTTTATTGTAACTTTAATAGTGTGTTCGGCAACAGCGAGCGTGATTTTAATGGCGCCAGAATACAACACCTTGCTCCCTAATGGGGAAAAATTAAGCGCTAATTTGCTCACTCTAAAAAGCACGGAGTATTTTCTAGGCTCGTTAGGGGCGGTGGTGATTTTTTTGACCATGATCTTTTTTGCCTACTCTACGATCATTGGTTGGGCTTATTATGGGGAAAAATGCACTGAATACGCCTTTGGTGAAAAAAAAGTGAAATATTACCGCTTGATCTTTTTAGCGAGCGTGATGGTGGGGGCTATGGCCAAAATTGATTTTGTGTGGAATTTAGCGGATCTTTCTAACGGGCTTATGGCTATCCCTAATTTGATCGCTTTGATTTTATTGCATAAAGTGGTTTATTCTGAAACTCGTTGGTATTTTAGCAAGCATTCTAACAAGTAAAATGGCATGTTAAAAAGGGCGAGTTTTGTAGAAGTGGATACCGCTTCTTTAAGGCATAATTTTAGCGCAGTCAAAAGCATTGTCCCTAAAGACGCTTGTGTCATGGCGGTTGTCAAGGCGAACGCTTATGGGGCGGGGGCGATCAAAGCGAGTGAAATTTTTTTACAAGAAGGGGCTAATTATTTAGGGGTAGCGACTTTAGATGAAGCTTTAGAATTGCGCTCTCATTTTTCTAAAACCCCCATTTTGATTTTAGGCTATAGCCCTAATGCTAACGCTTCCATGCTGATTGATAACGATTTGAGCGCTATGGTTTTTAGCCTTGAACAAGCGGAAGTTTTTTCTCAAATGGCTTTAAAATCTCAAAAACGCTTAAAAGTGCATCTCAAAATTGATACCGGCATGCACCGCTTGGGTCTAGAGCCTAATTTTAAAAGCATAGAAATCATTAAAAAAATCCGCGCTTTAAAGGGCTTAGAAGTGGAAGGAATATTCACGCATTTAAGCAACGCTGATGCTAAGATTAAAACCCATGCTAAAAACCAGATGAAAGCCTTTAACGCTTTTTTAGAGCAGCTTTTGGATCAAAAAATAGAGTTCCAATACCGCCATGCCTACAATTCTGCCGGCATCCTTTCTTTGTGTAACGGGAATGAAAACCGCTTCTTAAACCTTTATCGCCCAGGCATCATGCTCTATGGTTTTTACCCCTCTAATGAAATGAAAGAATCATGCCCAACCATCTTGAAAAATGTTGTCAGCCTGAAAGCGCAAATCGTTCAAATCAGAAGCGTTAAAAAAGGCGAATTTATTGGCTATGGCGAGCATTTTTACACCAATGAAGAGACTTTAGTGGGCGTTTTAGCTCTAGGGTATGCGGATGGGTTAGCGCGTGCCTTAGGCAATCGCATTCAAGTAGCGATCAATAACCAATTAGCCCCCCTGATTGGCAAGGTGTGCATGGATCAGTGCTTTGTCAAACTCAATGATATTCAAGCCAAAGAGGGCGATGAGGTCATTTTGTTTGGGGATAAAAGCGCTAGAGCTAATGACGCAAGCGAAATCGCTGCGCTTTTAAACACCATTCCTTATGAAACCATCAGCACCCTATCCAAACGCTTGGAGCGCGTCTATATTTAAAATCAAACCATGCAAAATTTTTATTTTGTGTTAGAATGCTTGAAAAAATTCAGGATTAAAATATAAAATGAAAAAAGTTTTATTTTTATTAGTAATAAGCTTTTTTTTGGGTTTTTTGAACGCTTCTAGCCTGTATGAAAAACTTATTAATAAAGAAACGATCAGCGTTGGCACAGAAGGCATTTACCCCCCTTTCACTTACCATGATAAAGAGGGCAAGCTCACCGGCTATGATGTGGAAGTGGCTAGGGAGTTGGCTAAAGAGCTTGGCGTGAAAATCAAATTCCATGAAACTTCATGGGATATCATGCTTACAGGCCTAAAATCGGGGCGTTTTGATATGGTCGCTAACCAGGTGAGTTTGACGACTAAAAAACGCCAAGCGGCTTTTGATAAAAGCTTGCCTTATAGCTATTCAGGCACGATCATGTTAGTTAGAAAAGATGAAAACCGCATTAAAGACATTAAAGACATTAAAGGCTTGAGAGCGGCTAACACTTTAAGCTCCACTTATGGGGAAATCGCTTTCAAATACGACGCTCAAATCGTTTCGGTGGATTCTATGGCGCAAGCCTTGTTGTTAGTGGCGCAAAAACGAGCCGATTTGACCTTAAATAGTTCTTTAGCGATCTTAAACTACCTTAACACCCATAAAAATAGCCCCTTTAAAATCGCATGGGAGTCCCAAGAAAAAGATGGGGGCGCTTCCTTTGTTATTAACAAGCACCAAGAAAAAGCCTTAGAGCTTATCAACCAAGCGATGCAAAGATTGATCAACAAAGGGGTTTTAAAACGCTTAGGCGAACAATTTTTTGGAAAAGATGTCAGCCAGCCCTAATTTGTCTTTGTTTTTTGAATCTTTAGATTTGAGCAAGGAGCGTTTGGAATTATTATTAGAGGCTTTCTACCCCATGCTAAAAGCCGCTTTTTGCATTTCTTTGCCTTTAGCGATCATCTCTTTTATTTTGGGCTTATTGATTGCTATTGTGGTGGCTCTCATTAAAATCGCACCCCCCAAACATTTCATGCATAAGGCTTTATTAGCGGGCGTGAATTTTTATGTGTCAATCATTAGAGGCACGCCTTTATTGGTCCAAATCGTGGTGGTGTTTTATGGTTTGCCCGCTCTTGGGGTTTATATGGATCCAATCCCGGCAGGTATTATTGCGTTTTCCTTTAATGTGGGGGCATACGCTTCAGAGACTTTAAGGGCGAGCTTTCTTTCTGTCCCTAAAGATCAATGGGATTCAAGCTTGAGTTTGGGCTTGAATTACTTGCAAACCTTTTGGCATGTCATCTTTTTTCAAGCGCTCAAAGTCGCCACGCCAAGCCTGAGTAACACTTTCATTAGCCTTTTTAAAGAAACTTCTTTGGCGTCTGTGGTAACTATCGCAGAGGTTTTTAGAATCGCGCAACAAAAAGCGAACGCCAGCTATGATTTTTTGCCTATTTATTTGGAAGCCGCTTTGATTTATTGGCTTTTTTGCTTGGTTTTAGAAGTGATCCAAAAACGCGTGGAAAAAATCTTAAATTAGGTTGGCTCATTCTAATATTTGATTATAATACAGCCTAAATAATACAAAATAAGGAAATTCTCATGGGTGTGTTTTTAGATAAAAGCATTAAAGAAGTGGTAGATGAATTGAATGTTCGTTATTTTTTGCCTGACATTCAGCGTGAATACGTGTGGCTCAAAAAAGCCGATGGAAAAAAGATAGAGCAACTTTTTGACTCCATTCTTAGGGGCTATCCTATCGGCTCTTTTTTATTTTGGAAATTACAGAAGGAGGATATAGCCAAGAGCGAAGAACAAGATAGCGATAAACTCAATTTCCAACTTTATCAATTCATTACAAACTACGATGAGCGGAAGCCTCACAATGAAAAAATCCGTATTGAACAAATCAAGCGTGATGAGTTGTATATTGTCCTAGATGGCCAACAACGCTTGACCTCACTTTATATCGGGCTTAAAGGCACTAGAACGCTTAAGAAAAAGAACGCTAAAAACGATAACCCTAACGCTTATGAAGAAAAGCGTTTGTATTTGAATTTGAAGCACCAGCCAAACATGGACAACCCAGAAGACAATTACCAGTTTGAATTTCATGCTCAAAAGCCTGAAAACGATAAAAAACATTGGTGGTTTAAGGTGGGGGATATTTTAGAATTAAAAAGTGTTGTAAATTATACGAGAGAACACGAATTAGGTGATAAAGAGTCAGAATTACTAGAAACACTAAACAAAGCTTTTCACGACAAACAACTCATTTCATATTTTGAAGAAACAGAAAAAAATCTTGATAAAGTTTTAAATATTTTTATCCGTGTCAATAGCGGCGGGGTCAAGTTAAGCTATTCTGATTTATTGATGTCTATTTTGACAGCAAGCTTTTCAAGCGATATTAGAGAAAAAATGAATGAGCTGGTGGATGCTTTAAAAGATAAAGGTTTTCCAAACATGGGGCAAGACCAGGTGTTAAAAACTTGCTTGCTTCTCATTGGTAAAGACACTACTTTTGAATTAAAAAATTTTAATAAAAAGAATATCAAAGAGATTGAAGACAATTGGGAAAAAATTACAGAGAGCATTTATAATGCTGTAGAACTATTAGATGGTTATGCCGGCTATTTAGGTTCAGCTTATATCCTATCCAGTTTAGCCTATTTTTATTTTTTAAATTCAAAAATGAATAAAAACGATGAAGAACAAGCCCTAAAATTTGTCCGTAACGCTCAAATCACGAGTTATTTTAGTTCTACAACGGATACAAAATTAAGTGCCATAGCTCATAGCATCAAAGAAGCTCGCACTTTTGAAGCATTCAACCACAATTTAGCCAAACACCAAACATGGCCTTTAAAAATCACTAACGATGCTATAGAAGAAATGATGTGTTCTAGTAGCCATGCTTTAGTCTTTCCTATTTTACAAATCTTATACCCAAACCTAAACTGCAAAACCACCACTTTTCATATAGACCATATTTATCCAAAGTCCAAGTTTAAAAGGAAAATAAAAAATTAAATAAAGATTTCTATAAGTGGGGGAATTATTTATTCAATCTCCAGCTTTTAGAAGGTGCAGAGAACCAAGCCAAAAAGGATAAAGACCCTGAGGTGTGGCTCAAAGAAGAATATAAAGATAATCAACAAGCCATAGAAGAGTATAAAAGAAAAAATTATATTGACCCTACCCTAGAATTAGAATGGGAAAATATCAAGGAATTTCGTGAAAAAAGAGAAGAAGCTATCATTACCAAATTAAAAGAAGTGTTATTGCCTAAGTCTTAAATAGGAGTGTTTTTTTAGCTGATAGAATCGGGTAAAGCGTTTTGACAAAACGGGTAAAACAAAATTTAAACTCGTTTAAGTCATGCTTAATGATAAAAAAGGTAAAATGATTCACTTTTTGAACGATAAATTTACTGCTTGTTATCTAAAAATGCCGTTAAGGTGTAGGGTAGCTATATAACATTAATTCTATCAATCTTAGTTTCAAAATGAAAAATTTAAAACGGGGCGATAGCCTTAGTGAAAGGATAATCCATAAAACATTTAGGCAAAAAAGAGGTAAGAACCTTAGGGTTATCTTCGCTTGGCGGGACTTTAGAATTTTACGATTTTATCATCTTTGTATTTTTTACAAGCATCATTGCCAAACACTTTTTCCCAAACACGCTTAGCCCTATTTGGTCTGAAATCAACACTTATGGTATCTTTGCTGCAGGTTATCTAGCACGCCCGCTTGGCGGCATAGTGATGGCCCACTTTGGGGATAAATTCGGTCGTAAAAACATGTTCATGCTCTCTATTTTATTGATGGTGATCCCAACCTTTGCGTTAGCTTTGATGCCAACTTTTAATCATTTGGTGAATTTTGGCGTGGATAGCATGGGACTTAGCCTAAAAAACGCTCATTATCTTGGTTATATAGCTCCTGTTTTTTTGGTGTTTGTTAGGATTTGTCAGGGCGTCGCTGTGGGTGGTGAATTGCCTGGCGCTTGGGTTTTTGTCCATGAACATGCTCCGCAAGGCCAAAAAAACACTTATATTGGTTTTTTAACCGCTTCCGTAGTTTCTGGGATTTTGCTTGGGAGTTTGGTTTATATTGGGATTTACATGGTTTTTGACAAGCCTGTTGTTGAAGATTGGGCTTGGCGGGTTGCTTTTGGGCTTGGAGGGATTTTTGGTATCATTTCTGTGTATTTGAGGCGCTTTTTAGAAGAAACTCCTGTTTTTCAGCAAATGAAGCAGGACGATGCCTTAGTCAAATTCCCGCTTAAAGAGGTGTTTAAAAACTCTCTCTTTGGCATATCAATCTCCATGCTTATCACTTGGGTTTTAACCGCTTGTATTTTGATTTTTATCCTTTTTGTTCCCAATTTTACCCTTACGCATCCTAATTTTCATTTCACTCCGTTTGAAAAAACCTATTTTCAAATTTTAGGACTTGTTGGTATTGTAAGTTCTATTATTTTAACCGGGTTTTTGGCCGATAAAATCAAACCGCACAAAGTTTGCATGGCTTTTAGTGCGGCCTTTGGGTTTTTTGGCTTTTTATTCTTTAAAGAATTTTATTCTAACGCGCCAAGTTTAGTCAATACCATAGTTTTATACTTTTTAGCGTGCTTTTGCGCAGGTATTATGAATTTTTGCCCCATTTTTATGAGCGATGTGTTTAGCGCCAAAATCCGTTTTAGCGGGATTTCTTTCGCTTATAACATAGCCTATGCTATAACTGCTGGCTTTACCCCTCAACTTTCAAGCTGGTTAAACGCAAAAGCCATAGCAGCGCCTGAAAGCTTGCAAAGTTATGGTTTAAGCTTTTATATTTTTGTGGTTGCTTTAATCGCTTTTATCGTATCGCTTTTAATGGCGCCAATTTACCACAAATCTAGTGATACCGAAGTGTCGCCCACGGCATGAAGGATGCGCAAACCTTTGAGTCATTCAATCAAAACTTAGCCGATAGCGTTGGTGGGTTTTGGTGATGATAAAATTTTTTCGTTTTGGATCTCATTTTGTTGTAAAACTCTTAAGGGGGTGAGAGAATATTATAATTCCTCTCTGCAATCTCATTAAAATCCCCTAACCCCTATTTTTATTGGAGTAAGTGGTGATGAAATCCAATAACAAATCTATCCCCCCACCATAGCTCAATTGCTGGACTTTCTCACTGCTCGCTTTAGCGTAGTTGTATTTGATGATGCCATAATAAGCCAACCCTATAAAATCATTAAAGTAGTTTTGATAGCCTACTTTAGCGTTAACCCCTAAATAGGGCTTCTAAAACTTTGCGAAGCGCTTGAAAAACAAAATTTTAACAGCAAGCGTTTGTTTTAGGGTTTATTTATCATTAATTAGGCTGTGTTAATAAAAGTTTGATAGTTTGAATGTCGCTTGGGCGCGTGTCAAATTGATGCACCAATTAAGACAGAATCTTTTCCATAAAAAGAGTGGGAAAAATCAAAGTTTCTTTGCCCAACTCAACCACGCAATCTTCTTCTTTGATTGGCACAAAACCCAGCTTTTGATAGAGATTGCATGCCTTGATTTGACTCTTACTCACATGCAGAGAGATTTTAGTATAGCCTTTGATAAAAGCGTATCGCTCCACGCTCTCATAGAGTTTTTGACCCAGCCCTTGAGATTGATAAGCGCTATCCATGTGGAATTTGCACAGCTCTGCTTCTGTCTTATTGATAGGATTAAGCCCGCAGATCCCAATGAGCTTTTTATCCTTTCTCATTCCAAAAAATTCCCCGCCACGCTCGCGCAATTTTTGAACGAACCCGCTAATGCTGGGCAAAAGATCCAAGCGTTGGATAAACCCTAAAGGGTTATCAGCGATGCGTTGGGCATAAAATTCTTCCAATTCAGTAGGGTATTTGGGCGAAAAAACTTTGATGGTCATGATTAACTTTTTAAAACCCTTTTTGATTGTCCCACAAGCGGATATGGAGTCTGTCGCTAAGGTTAAAACCATGCTCTAGGGCTAGGGGGCTAGGGTTTTGAGATTTTTGTCTAATTCCTTATTCGTTGCACCTAAGGGCATTAAAAAGATTTCATTATTTTTTAATGAAAGTTGTTTCAAAAGGTTTTTGATTTCTGCGATAGATTGAGCGGCGTTTTTGCTCTCTAAAACAAATTTAAAATGCGCGCTTTTAGCGTTATTTAAGATATTTTGCAAGGCTTTAAGGTTGATCCGCTTGCTTTCTTCTTCTAAAGAAAAAGAGAGTTTGACGCTCAGGGTGAAATGCAATTCTTTTAAAATGGGGCTAAATTCAAAAAAAATAGAGCCGTTACTCTCTACAAATAAAGGGATTTTTTTGTGGTAAAAATGCTCTAAAACGCTGATTAAAATAGGGTTATTAAAATACAAGCTTGGCTCCCCGCCTGTAAGAATGAAATCAAAATGTTTATAATTAGGGGCTAAACCCTCTAATCGTTCAATCAAAGATTTAGGCTCATTGTAATAATCCCAAGTTTCTTTGAATTTAGGATGCACCGCATACAAGCTATCGCAACCTGTTAGGATTTCATCATGCAATATGGTTTTACAATTAAAGCCCTTACATGAAAGGTTACACCCCCTAAGCGCAAAAAAAGACTGGGTTTGCCTATCCTTTTTCCTTCACCTTGTAGGGAAAAAAAGCTCTCAACGACCGGGAGTTTCATGGGATCTGGTGTAGGGGTTTAGCGTGGAAAAAGCATTGTTTTTCATCGCTAATGATTTTATTAAAAAAATCCTTATCATGCCACAATTTTTGAATGCCTTGCGAGAAAGAGACGCAATTTTGATGCACTAAAGATTTAAAATGGGGGTTTTCTAAATCTTTTAAAAAGCTCTCCGCATAGCCGTTTTTAGTTTCATGCACGCGCACGCTAGAGATTTTTAACTCCCCTTCGTTATTGGAAAAAACGCTTTTTTGTAAAATCCTTGTCAGGTAGTATAAAAACATGAGAGCGTAACTCTCTGCGCTCAAATTGAACGAACATTTCACATAACGAACGCAATGATTTTCTATAAAACTCTGGAACTCATCGCTTTCTTTGTCCCAAAAATGATGGGCATGATCAAACGACTCAATGAAAACTTGCATTTCTTGTTGCATCAGCCCAAAATCTAACGCCATGTTCGCGCTGTCTAAGCGGTTGGTTTCAATAAAAACCTCCACTTCATAATTATGCCCATGGATATTTTGAGCGCATTTTAAAGAAGAGCAATTGCGCACCACATGGCTAGCGCAAAATTTATACAATCTCCTGATAACCATCACTCATTGCCTATAACATGGCTGATAAAGGGGCAGTCTTAAATTGTAGTAGTAGCGTTCAGGGCGGTTAAAATCAATGCGCTTGATCGTGCTTTTAATCAAATCCCTATAGAGCATTTGATAGCCGCAAGTCCTCCCGCTCACGCTCCCATCCACATATAAAACCCGTTTTTGCAACACCACATCATACCAATCCAAAATAAAATGCGAATTAGCGCTCATTAAAATTTGCTCGCTAAAGCCATTGATAGCGTAATAATCGGTAGGGGTTTGGGAGCAATAAAACTGCCCCCCAAGAAAATAACAAGGCTTATTGACTTGATCAATCAGTTGGTAATTGTATTGGTAGAATGGCACAGCCGAGATATTACGGACAATGCGCGCATAGATCACATTTTTGGCTTTATCTAATGGGAATTCTGCTTGCGTGAAGACATTGTAAAAGCCTAATTTTTGCAATTCATAAACAATCACATTGATATAATAAGAAGTCATCGCATCGCTTCTGTCATAAGCCACCACGATAGTGGAATTATAGTTGAACAAATAATCCCCTGTAACTTCTGAATAATACCCCATGTGCAAGCGGTGCTGGCATGCATTAAAGAAAAAAAACACCCCAACAATTAGCCCTAAAAAAGCCAAGCGGTGCTTTTTACTCACTTTAACATTCCCTCATGCCAAGATTCCAAGCTTTTTAGATCATCATAACTGGTTAAGTCTAAATTTAAAGGCGTGATAGAGGCATGGTTTGAAGCAATAGCGTCAAAATCAGAGAGTCTGTCTTCATTTTCGCGCTTTTGCCATTCTAAAGGGTGTAGCCCTAGCCAAAAATAGCTTTCATTTTTGGGGTCTGTGCGCTTATGCACTTCTTTTTTATACAACCTATAGCCCTTAGGGGTGATGCATTCGCCCTTATATTCTTGTAAGGAGCAATTAGGGACATTCACATTCAAGAGTTTGCGCCCTTTTAAAGGGTAGCCGTTTGTGAAAATGTTTTGGACTAAATCCTGGATAATCTTTTGAGCTAGATCAAAACTTAAGGGAGTGTTTTTATTTTTGTTAGAAAGGATTTGAGAAATCGCAATGGAAGGCACGCCCTGAATGGTGCCTTCAATCGCTCCGGCCACCGTTCCCGAATAAATTGTGTCTTCGCCCATGTTAGATCCAAGATTGATCCCTGAAATCACTAAATCAAAAGGGACATGTTTGAAAAGCTCATTGATAGCCAAATACACGCAATCGCTTGGCGTGCCATCATCAATCCTATAATGCCGGCCTTCTTTACCCTTAATTTTCTCCGCTCTTAAAGGTGCAGTGATCGTGATGCATTGCGAGCATGCGCTTTTTTCATGCTTGGGGGCGACCACATAGATTTCTGCCATGTTTTCTAAAGCTTGTTCTAAAGCTTTAATGCCTTTTGCATGGTAGCCGTCATCGTTAGTGAGTAAAATTTTTTTCATGTCTTGCCTTTAAATAGAGTGTTCAATAATGCGTTTAAATTTTCTTGCAATGAAAGATAAGTAGGTTCTAATGCATTCAAATCGTTTAAAATCTCTGTTTTTAAAGTGTGAGCGTAACCGCTTGTCTTTTCTAGCCCTAATAAATTCACGAAGCTGTTTTTAGCGCCGTCTAAATGAGTGGTTTTACCGCTTTCTTTTTCATCTTGCGTAACATCTATAATATCATCTAGCACTTGAAAGCAAAGACCCGTTTTTAACCCAAAAGCCTGAAGCCATTTAAAAAGCTCTTCATCTTTAATACCACTTGCAACAAGCCCCATCATCAAACTCGCGCTAATCAATTTAGCGGTTTTATGCTCGTGTAAGAAAGTGAGCTGCTCTAAATTTAAGGGCGTGTTTTCAAAATAGCAATCCAAAGCCTGCCCTAAGATCATGCCTTTAATCCCCCCATTAACGCTTAAGATTTTGATCAATTCCACAATGATATGGCTTTCTAGTAAAGCGTTTGAAAGCAATTCAAAAGAGTAAGTGTTGAGCGCATCGCCGATTAAAACGGCTGTGGTTTCATCGTATTTAGCGTGTAAAGTGGGGTGGTTTCTCCTTAAAGCGGCATTATCCATGCATGGCAAATCGTCATGGATGAGCGAATAAGTGTGCAAGCATTCAATGCTTAAAGCGATTTTAAAATATTCTGTTTGTTGGTTGGAATAATCTTTTTGACCCACTAATGCGCAAAGCACGGCTAAAAAAAGCTTAGGGCGGAACCTTTTGCCTCCATTAAGCACCATTTCAAAAAAGGCTTTTTCCAAATAAGGGTGGAAGCTTTCAAGGTGTAAATGATGGTTTTTTAAAAAGCTTTCAAAACGCTCGCACTCATTATAGTAAAAGGATAAATTAGGGTTATTCATGCACAGAATTATAACCTAAGATTTTAAGAGTTGCATAAATTCAGCTCTGGTTTTAGGGTCTTTTTTAAAGAGGCCTCTTAACACACTTGTTTTAATGATCGCATTTTGCTTTTGCACCCCTTGCATGCTCATGCACAAATGCTTGGCTTCACAAACCACGATCACACCCCTTGGCTCTATGATCTCATCAAAGGTTTCTGCAATTTGAGTGGTCAGCCTTTCTTGGATTTGTAGGCGTTTGCTATAAATTTCAATGAGTTTGGCGATCGCGCTAATGCCTACAATCTTTTCTTTAGGAATGTATCCTAAACTGATATTCCCCAAAAAAGGGAGCAAATGGTGCTCGCAAGTGGAGTAAAATTCAATGTTTTGAGCCACTATCATTTCATCGCAAACGCCTTGAAAATACGCGCTTTTTAAAGCCACTTTAGGATCTTCTTTATAGCCTTTATACAAGAATTTCCATAATTCTTGAACCCTTTTAGGCGTT
Organism: Helicobacter pylori; assembly: GCA_008032935.1. NCBI lineage: Bacteria > Pseudomonadati > Campylobacterota > Epsilonproteobacteria > Campylobacterales > Helicobacteraceae > Helicobacter > Helicobacter pylori. The sequence goes on from CP032039.1 coordinate 901,834, forward strand.
TCTTTCAAGCCTTCTCTATTCTTGTCTTCGCCAATACTTTCAAAAAATTGGTTGAAAAAATTTTCCATTTAAATCACACGCTTTCTTAAGGATTGGATACGATTTTTAACGCTAGGGTGGGTGCTAAACATTTCAGCGTTAAAAAGATAGGCCGCTGATCGGGTGCTATTTTTATCTATTTCTTTATAATCGTTATTGGTGTAATCGTTGGAAATTTTTTGTAAGGCTCTAATCATGGGCTTATTGTCATGCATTAAAAACGCCGCCCCGCTATCGGCCATGTATTCTCGTGTGCGGCTCAAATACATTTGTAAAATAAGCGTTAAAAAAGGCAAGATGATCTGTAAAACCAATAAAATCATTCGGGCTAAATTCGCCCCGCTATTCTTGCGATTCCCCATGAAAAAATACACGCTAAAATTAGCCACTAACAGCATGATATTGCTCAAAATCCCCACGCACATGGTCAAGCGGATGTCATTGTGCCGTATGTGGCTGAGCTCATGAGCGATCACGGCTTTCAATTCATCTCTGTCCAACCTCTCTATTAAAGCGCTTGTAAGAGCGATAAGGGAATTAGACTCATCCCACCCGCTCGCAAAAGCGTTCATGTAAGGGGCGTTAATGATGTAAAGCTTCGGTTCAAAATGAAGCTTGGCTTCTTCTAAAAGCTCTAACAAAAGGCGATGGATTTGATTTTCTTTAGAGCCTAAAACCTTGCTCGGATCAATGAGTTTGTATTCATCGCCGCTTAACATGATAGAGCTAAAATTTTGGATACAAATAACAATAATGACAAAAGCCACCACAAACATGACAATAGTAATCGTAGGAAAAATTTGAAAAGTGATGAGTTTAAAAAGGGCTATGCCTAAATCATTAGCGTTGATTCTAATAGCATCCACCAACAACCCGATAAAAGCAAAAATCGCGCAATAAGTCGCTAAAACCGCGTTCGTTTTGAGCCTGTTTCGCGCGATAATCTTTTCAAAATTCGTCATTATTTTCTCCTTTCTCATGCTTGATTTCTTTGAGCAACGCGCTCGCATAACTCCCTTTAGGCAAGTAAAATCCCAATTCAAATTGCGCTTTTTCTTTGATGTATTGAGAAGTTATATTTTCTGCAAACACCCAAAAAAACCGCCTAGAGCCTAGCGTTTTAGCATGGCTATTTAAAAGATTATGCTGGAATTCTTTTTCAATTTCTAAACTCAAATTTTTTGCATAAAGAGCCTTTTTGCCGTCTAGTAACCCCGTAGGCACAGCTTCTTTTTTCAAAAACCTTTCGCTTTCTTTTTCTAATTCTAAAGCGTCAAAAAACTTCCCATAAGGGTAATGGCGCATCACATCGCCTTCTAGGATTTTAAAGGGGTGGGCTTGGTTTTTAAGGGCTTTTAGGGTGTTTGAATTAACGCTTAAATTTTTTTGTTTAAAAAATTCTAAATTTTCTTTGACGCTAAAATCGCTAATGATTTTACTGATTTCTAATCGTTTGCTTAAAAGCGAGTTAAACAAATAACTTTGATAGCTTGAAATTAAAAAAGCGTTTAATTTTTGATGGGCGAATTTCGTTTTATTTTGCAAGATTTTTAACCCCTCTTTATGGTTGTCATTGAACTTCCCAAAGCGTTGTGAGCCAAAATAATTCGGCATGCCAAATTGCACGATTTGTTCTAAAACCTGCTTTGTTTTTTGAGCGTTTAGGGGGGTCATTTTTTTAAAACGCATAAAAAAGCGATTACCCTTTAAATGCCCTAATTTGATTTTATTATGATGGTAATTCAAAGATAAAATCTTAAGGTTTCTTTCTTGCAAATTATGCGTATTTTTTTCTAATAAAGGGGCGTATTTTTTAGGGAGTGAGATGAATTGAGTCGTCAGCGCGTTTTTATCTTTCAAGCCCGCATAACCCAATTCAGCGATTTTTACCCCTAAAATTTGAGAAAAAATTTGAAGCATTTCTAAAGTGCTTAAACCGCTTTTCCTCACTTGAATAACGGCATGTTCGCCCGTGTTGCTAAATTCATACAAAGGCACTTCATGCACGCAAAAATCCCTAGCGCTAGAATTGAAATGAAAATCAATGCTCGCATGGTTATAAGCATGCAATAGGGGTATAAAGTTTAAATTCATGCTTTGATCCTTGAATTAAACGCCCTTGAGAGCGAAACGGAGTCAATGTTTTCAAAATTCACTCCAGTAGGCACGCCTTGAGCGATTTTAGTGAAAGTGAGGTGAAATCGTTGTAATTTATCTTCAATATAGAGCATTAGAGAATCATTGGCCAAAGTGGGAGGGAAAGCAAAAATGATTTCTTTAATGTTTTCTTCAATCAGGCGTTTTTCTAGGGCGTTAAAATCCACTTCTTCTATAGAGTTTAACACATAATAGCGCCCTAAAAAGTCCTTTAAATCTTCTAAAATAAACACGTCTCTTGGGTGTAAAACCATGCAAAGTTGAGAATTTTGTCGGCTTTCATCAGAGCAAATCTCACAAACCTCACTCTCACTGAGCGCGTTACAAGATGAACATGTTTTAAGGTTTTCTAGCGCGTTCTCTAAAGCGTGCGTGATTTTGAGCGCCAGATAGGGGTTTTCTAAACCCAAATGATACGCCATTTTAAAGGCGGACTTTTTACCCACATTGGGGATTTTTTCTAAACAATCCACTAAATTTAAAAAGTGATTCAAGCTGTTTTTATAAGTATTCATTCTGTTAGTATATCAAACTTAACTTGACTTGAAAGCCACTAAAAGGGCTTTTATTGTTTTTAAAAGAGGATTTAATCATGAAAGACTAATGAAGCGTTTAGATAAAAGCGATATAATACGCTATCTCAATTTTAAGGAATAACATGCCGTTTATCAATATCAAACTTGTGCCAGAAAATGGAGGGCCAACAAACGAGCAAAAACAGCAATTGATTGAAGGGGTTTCAGATTTGATGGTGAAGGTGTTAAACAAAAATAAGGCTTCTATTGTGGTCATTATAGATGAGATTGATTCTAATAATTATGGTCTTGGGGGCGAGAGTGTCCATCATTTGAGGCAAAAAAACTAAAGAGTTTTTGAAATTCAAAGGTTGCGGTGCACTGACATTTAAGGGGTGTCTGTTTCCCTACCCCCCTAAAAACTATAAACATAACTCACATTAAACACCACAAGGCGTTTGAAAAAGAGGGAAGTGTTTAACCCTTTGCCATGCGTTTCATAAAAGGAATTCACCGCTAAAGGGATCTTTAAGCCCATTTCAAAGCCGTTGTGCCTATTAACATTCACACGAACCCCAAAATTCAAAGGGATCTGGAAAAAACTCGTGTGCATTTTAGCGTGATAATCCGTCAAATAATTGTTGATAAAACCCGTTTGACTTATCCACATGCCTAAACCACTCCCTACCCACGAACTCCCCGCTAAAGCAAAGCCTGCATAAAAACCCACGCTAGAATGTTTTTGTGCATTATCAATGAAATTATAAAGGTAGTCTATGCCAAGCCCATAGAGGTGGTTATTCATTTTGCCTAAACCATCAAAGCCATTGCCAACAAAACCAAAGTTAGTATAACCATAGTCATAGAACAAGTAATAGCGAAACCCTTGATTTTTTTTCTTGGTGAAGAAATGCTTATACCCTACGCTCAAACTCACCCCATACATGCTTGAAATGTTTTTAGAATAAGAGCTAGGATCAAGCGCGTTTAAGGAATTTGAAATTTGAGCGATCTGAGAAGATAAAGAAGAAAGCATGCGGTTTTGAGATTGATTGAATTGTAATTCTAAATTTCTTAAGTTTTCTGCTAATTCTAAAGGGCTATTAGTGGGTTCTTGCATTTTTTCTAACGCTTGGACTAGTTTAGGGTTAGATGCAATTCCACCGCTAAGTGTGACTATTTTTTCAATGTTTTGAAGGGTGGATTGGAGGTAGTATTGTTCGGCTTGCATTTCAGTGGGGGTTAATTTGGAGTTGTTTTTTAAAGCGTTGTTGATGTAGTTAAAGGTGTTTTGCATGTTTGTGATTTCATTTTTGACTTGATTGAGTTTATAGATTTTGTTTTGAGCGTTAGAAATGATTGGGATGCGTTCTTGATTCAAAAAAGGGTCATTGTGCTCAACGGCATGACTGATGGAATATTCAAAACCCACGCTCGCATACACCCCATTTTCTTCAGCGATACAATAAGATAAAAATAATAAGGGTAAAGAAAATAAGGTTTTTTGAAATTGCATGGGTGATCCTATTATGAATTAGGCTTGTTAAAAACAGGTTTAATGATACCATTAAAAAGCATAGCGCATACCAATATTTCCGGTGATATTAATATCTTTATAATCAAGCCCAAACCTAGCCCCAATGCCCGCATTCACATAAAAGGTTTTGAATAACCTTATCTCCCCGCCTGTGATAATGCTAGCAAAAGTGTTGTATCTGCCGCCATCTCTATAGCTTAGGGTGTTATTACCAATAAAACGCACCATTTTATCCCCCATAGAATTAATAAATAAATCTCTGCCCACATCCGCAATCACAAAATAATAAGAGTTTTTATTGAAGTAGTGCCGACTTTCTAGGGCAAAATTGATCGTTAGAACGGATTTTTTATTAGGGTCAGCATTGGCTCTGAATTGATTATAAATAGGATCATCCATAATACCCCTTAAACCAGACAAACCAATGTAATAATAAGCTAGGCCTACTTGGGGTTTAAAAATAACGCTTTTATCTTTAAACATGAAATCATAGCCGTAATTGATTTTAGCGTCAGTCGTCCAAGTGTCGTATCTGTAAGACTGATTGATGATTGAGAGTAGGGGGTCATAGGAGTTGATGAAAGTCTTATTGTATCCCCAAGTCTCATTCAAGCTCATTGTTAGCTCGCTTCTTTTGATAAACGCTCGGCTATAAACGCCCATATTGACATTGCTAGAGCCTGATTGAGTGATATTTCCATGAAACCCGCTATACCCATAAGCGGCATAACCCCCCACAATCACGCCCTTAATAAACCTATCATACCCTACATTGATACCATATAAAGTTCCAGTGCCTCCATTAATGAAACTAGCCCCTCCAACTCCTGTCGCCCACACATTATTTTTGACTCTGTTTCTTTGAGAGTATTTTAAAATCACATCCATAGCGTTAGGGATCGCATCAGCGAATCGCTTGTTTTTAAGGGCTTCTAATCGCTCGTGAAAATCAGCACTGGCAAAGGTTGAAGTGTCAGAGAGCTTGGCTAAACGGCTCATTTGCTGCGTGTAGGTGTTGATCTGTAAAATATTGGTGGCGTCATTTTTAAAATTAGGGTTAGCGATGACTTCTAAAGTGTTGGCAATATCTCCAGCGATCGTGGTTAAATCTTTTGCGGAATGGCTTTCTAAATAATAGGGAGCAAATAAAGGACTTCCTTTAGTTTCAAAGATTTTATTGAGCCAATTAATCGCTTGGTTGCCTCCAGCTTGATCAATGCTATCCACGCTTTGAACGCCTTGAATTTGAGCGATATATTGTTTTAAAGTAGGGGCTTGTAGGTTATTGATAGGATCATTAGAAACAGCGATTTTCACTTTATTATAAAGAATGGAAGTGTAAATGTATTGATTTTGAGAGTCCTTAAAGCCTACAACTAAACCGCCATCTTTAATGCTCACGGCTCGCCCGTTATAGGTTAAGCCGTTGTCAGTCATCACCATATGTTTGCCATTAATATCAATGAGCGCATAAAGCTTAAGGTAATTATCCAGACTGCTGCCTCCTGTGATTTGGTCGTTATACCCATAATAAATGGCTTTAGCACTATCAATAAGCGTATAAGTGCCGACTTCTTTTGAAGAAGTGTTGAATTGGATTAAGGGGTTATTGTTATTAGCCATGATCGTCGCTGCGCCTTGAGTATTGATAATGGCATGACTAACTGAATGGCTGAGGTTAAACACCAAATCGCCATAGCTGTTAAAATTCCCCATGACATTCAAGCCACTAGCGTTAGTGCTTAGAGTCGCTTGTTGGTTTAAGGTGAAATTACCATTAATGTTAGCTGTAGAGTTAGAGGCGTTGTTAAAAGCGTTGGTGATCGTCAAATTATTGGCTTGCAAGGTCGCATTTTCATTAAGATTGAGCGTGCCTATAACGCTATTATTTGTTACTTGAGACAAATCAATAGCCCCATTAGAGGTGATTGTGCCTAAGAAAGTGAAATTATTAGCACGCACGCTTAAAGATTCATTAGTGGGGGTTACGCTAGAGTTTGTAGAAGAGTTGTTTTTGGTTGTGGGGCAATTGGCTAAATTGATACAAATTTCACCCTTTTGAACGCTCACGTTATTCAAACCCGCATTAAGGCTTAAGCCATTAGTGGCGTTTAGGGTGGTGATATTGATATTAGAAACACCATTAGAAGCAAAAATCAATGCACCTAGATACTTGCTAAAGTCAATCGTATTATCGCCATTAAAAATAATAGATTTGTTAGCGACAAAATTCAAACTGCCCCCTGTAGCGTTGCTAAAAGAGCTGTTATTGACAAAAACATAGCCATCGCTTAAAAAGTTAAAATACCCTTTTTGCCAAAAATCATGCAAGCCTCTAGGCGATAAAAGAGTGCCTAAATCGTTTTCTTTGAGCGCGTTTTGTAAAGAGGGCGGCAACACGCTCCCTAAACCTTGATTATAAACACCGCTTAACCCGCCTTGAGAAATAATATTATTAATGATATTGCTCACTAAGCCTTGATTTTCTAGCTTTTTAACAACATCTTGTCCTAAAAACTCGTTCAACAAGTCGTTCGCCACCACACCAATGTCTTTTTGCAGGCTTGTAGGGGGATTAGTAATGTCTTTTAAAACCACGCTTAAAATAGAGCTTAATTCAGAAGCGTCTATATACCCACCGATAAAATTCAAAAGCCCTTTATCGTCTAGCATGCTTTTTAAAGACTGCTTAGCAAGGTAGTTTTCTATGATGGATGGGGTAACAAAATTACCAAAAATGCTCAGTTTTTTACTGATAATGTTTTGGATTTCATTCATGACTCCGCTATTATTCAATAAATCATCTAAGTTATTTTGACCTATAAGTTGGCCTAAGGTTTCATCTTGCAAGCTAGCGGGCAATTCCTTACTCAAAGGGCTTAGAGCGTTTTCTATAAAGTTTCCTAAACCGCCGGCTTGCTTGATTTTTTCCATAGCCACTTGACTGAGAACATTCGCTAAATTCCCTTGATTAAAGATTTTATCAATCCCTTCTTGGCCCAAAAGATTAAAGATATTGTCTGTAGCTTGAGCTTCTATGTTAGCTTTATTCAACACTAAGTTATTAGCGCTTTGAAAGGTTACATCCGCGCTCCCTCCGCTTTCAAAGGCGTTACCACTTCCAATTGTTCCGGTAATATAAATGCTTTTAGCTTTAAAATCAGCGTTAATGTAGCCTAAATAGGGGGAAGTTGAGCCTAATAATTGCCCTAAGTAAGTGTTTCTAAAAGAAGAACAAGTGGCGCTATCTAGCGCGCAAGGACTGCTATAGCCATTGCCCCCAAACCATATAGAGCTAGTAGAGTTTGTAACATTATCTTGAGTAGCGCCTATAATTAGATTCCCGTTATTAAAGGTTTGATTGATGTTGTCAGTCAAATGGTTGATCGTTTCTAGGAGCGCTTGCTTTTGCGCTTGGGTGATCTTAATCTTGTCTAAGAGTTGCAACACTTCATTGATGTTAGTGATATTGTCTAATTGGTTAGATTCAATCATTTCTTTTAAGGTAGCGGAATTTTGAGAAAGGATCCCTAAAAGCGTTTTTAAATTTTCACTAGAAAAACCCTTATTGTAGATATTTAAACTATTCAAAGGCTGGTTAAACGGGCTATAAGTGCCTGGGGCTTGAGGCGTTTGAGAGCCTTTAGGGGTGAAAAGGCCTTTAATGTTGCTTGTCAAGTAATAAGTGCCTGCTTGATCATCGCTATAATCATAGCTATAGCCGGTAGGATTTTGCTTAGAAGCTTGGTAATTATAAAGCTCAGGAGCGATATTAAAAATAGTGTTAGAAGCCGAGTTAGGGTTATTTAAAACTTCTATGGTTAAATCCCCATTTTTAATGCTCTCTTGAATGATTTGAGAAGAATTGAGAGGGTTTATAAACGACCAAGTTTGAATGTTGTTATTATCGCTATAGGTAGCGTTTTGGATTTTCATGCCATAAAAAAGGATTTTTTCATAGCCATTAGCCCCACTAATGCCAGTGATCCCTTTTTGAGCGTTTAGGATGTTGTAGGTTACAGATTTTGTGATGTTGTCAAAAATATTGATGTCAGATAAATTAATATCCCCATTATTCCCTAAAACAAACTGCCCGCTAACGCTCATCAAAGCCTTAGTTAAAGAGGGTGCATAACCATTAAAATTCAACGCCCCATTAGCCGTAAGGTTATTAAAATTCAATGAGCTTGCGCTGTCAAAATTAAAGCTTGCTGTATCAATAGTCGTGTTGCCTCCAAAATCAGCCTGGCTTGCACCTTGAAAATTGATATTAGCGTTTAAAGAGCTTGTGTTATTGGCTGATAAAACGCTATCGTCTAAATTGATAGTGGTGTTGTTTGAAAAACTAGCGCTAGAAGCGTTGAGTTTGCTACTAGCGTTAAGACTGAGTGTCCCGCCATTAAAAAAGAGGCTATTAAAGGTCGCTTGACTCCCGTTATAAATATTGAGACTCGCTTGATTGTTAAAAGCGCTTGTGCCATTGGCATTCAAAACGCTTTGATTGTCTAAACTTAAATTAGAATTGTTATCAAGCGTTAAAGAATTTTTAAAAGCGGCTTGACTTTTATTGCCAAGCGTGATATTAGCGTTGTTTTGTAAGGTTGTATCGCCATTAAAATTCAGCAAACTTTGAGAGCTGAGCGTAAAATTCGTGTTGCCTAAAAGCTGTGTCGTAGCGTTAAAATTGCTTGTCCCCCTAGAATACAAGACATTGAAAACCGCTTGCGTGTTATTGAAAATAAGGCTATTAGCCTGCAAATTATAAACCGCTCCCCCATTCAAGCGAGAATTGATAAAGCTTAAAGAATTAGAAGCGTTAGCGCTAATAGTGCTTGATCCTCCAGGGTTTGTAAAGCCGCTGAACGAAGCGTTAGAAAAGGAAATATTCTTAGCGCTAAAACTGAATTTCCCCCAAGTCATATCGCTAAAACTGGAATTGGTTACGCTGATATTATTTAGAGCGTCAAAAGTGGCATAGGAATGCTGACTGGCCCCCGTTTGAATCATTTTAGTAACGGTTTCAGCGTCATTATAATTCAAGCCATCCATAGTGATGTTATCGCTTGCTTTAAAGGTAATGTTCGCTCCCCCACCATCTGAATTTGAAACGCCTTCACCGGTTTTAAAATTATTGGTCAAGTAAATATTAGCCGCATTAAAAGTTCCCGTGATATAGCCAAAGCCTCCATGCCCTATCCAAATCAACCCATTATCATTCACGCTCTCTGTGTCATTCCCTATAACTAAAGTGCCATTTTGGATATTGACGCCAAAACTTCTTCCAAACAAATTAGCCGTATAAGTGCTGAGCGTGTTGCCGCTTTGACCGCTCTGTCCTGAAAGGTTGGGATCGATATAATAAATGCCTTTGTTTGAGTAAGTTTGATTTTGGAGGTTATAGACCCCATTCCACACATTTGTTGTGGGTAAATTTTGAGTAGGGGGTGTGGGTGGAACTTGACTAGGGGGAGTGTTTTGCACTGTGTGTTTTGTAGGAGTGGGTGTAGGGCTTGTAGGCTTAGCGTTAGCTATCGCTTGTTCTAATCCCTCTTGCTCAGTATTAAAAGTGCTTTCTTCACTCTGTAAGGTTTTTAAATCTTGTTGTTCTTGTTTTTGAGCTTGATTGAAAGCTTGTTCACTAAAGCCTGTGGTGGAGTTGGCTAATTGCTTGATTTGAGCTAAATCTTTTTCTAAGGCTTGCTCATCTTGTTGGATTTTTTGGTTGGTGTTTTCTAAACCTTGAGCGTCTTTAGCGACAGTAGCATTTTTGCTTTGAGTGTAGCTTGTATCATTGCTTGCGATCGTGTTGTCGCTAGTAACATTATTCAAAGCGTTTTGGGAATGAGCTACATCCTCTTGATAGGTTTTTTGGGCTTGAGCTTGTTCTTGTTTTTGTTCTTGAGCTTGTTCTTGTTGTATCGCTTGTTCTAATCCCTCTTGCTCAGTATTAAAAGTGCTTTCTTCACTCTGTAAGGTTTTTAAATCTTGTTGTTCTTGTTTTTGAGCTTGATTGAAAGCTTGTTCACTAAAGCCTGTGGTGGAGTTGGCTAATTGCTTGATTTGAGCTAAATCTTTTTCTAAGGCTTGCTCATCTTGTTGGATTTTTTGGTTGGTGTTTTCTAAACCTTGAGCGTCTTTAGCGACAGTAGCATTTTTGCTTTGAGTGTAGCTTGTATCATTGCTTGCGATCGTGTTGTCGCTAGTAACATTATTCAAAGCGTTTTGGGAATGAGCTACATCCTCTTGATAGGTTTGTTGGGCTTGTTGTTGTAAATCGTCTCCTAAAAATTGGGTAATGATGGATTGTTTGTTAAAGGTTTCTTGTAAGGTTTCATCTTGCCCGTTAATATCAAAGGTTACATCATAAGTGTTATTGCCCACTCCAACATGGCTAATGGCTTTATCGCCCTTATAGTTGATTAGATCCCACAAATAGCTTTGATAAACCCCATACTGGATCGCTCCGTTTGTAGTGAGAATATCATAGGTTTGATTATTATTAAGGGTTTGATTGAGGTTAAAAACCGCACCAGAACCAAAAGACACACTGCCTTTAAGGCTGGCAAAAGGCGAACTTGAATTTAAAGTGTTAATGCCTGAAAAACTCACCTTGCTGGTATTAAAATTATAAGTCCCTTGATTGAAGGTGTCGTTATTAAAGCTAGTATTGTCATTAAAATTATAAGTGCCTTGATTGAAATTGCTGTTTTCAAAAGTGGATTGGGTGCTATTAAAATGATAAGTCCCTTGATTGAAGTTACTATTATCAAAGCTTGAACTTGCACTATTACTAAAGTTATAAGTGCCTTGATTGAAGTTGGTTTGATTGAAGGAGATAGCGCTATGATTATTATTACCGCTGAAACTAAAGCCCCCATCAGTGTCGTCTGTAAAGCTAGAGCCGCTCACATTGATATTAGAGCCTTTAAAATTCATGTAAGAGTGTTGCGTCCCTGCATCGCTATTGTCAAAACTCGCTTGATTGATAGTGATATTGTTAGCCGCATTAAAATTGAGCGTGGCCCCACCACCATCAGCGTATGAGTTTCCGGTTGTTAAATGGCTAGAATTAAAATTAATCGTTTGAGCGTCATAAGTTCCAGTGATATAGCCGACATCACCTCCATTAATACCTGTGCCTCCAAAGCGGATATTCCCCCCTATATCAAGCGTGCCACCATTGAATTTTTGCGTGAAACTAGCCCCACCAGCACTATAAGTGGTAAGAGTGTTTAAATAATAAGTCCCAGAGCCTTGAGCGCTACTAAAAAGGCAATAAGAGTTGTGCGTGGGTGAATTAGGACCGCTTTCAATATTATCTTGATAACTCCAAGACGACCATGACCAATAACGGCATTCGTTAGCCCTTAGGTGGGATAATCCCCCTAACGCTCCTATCAATAAAACCGAAACTTTTAAAAAAGATTTGTTGCGATTAGAGAGCTTTTTAATGGATTTTGTTTTTTTATGGCCTTTTAAGGGCTTTTCACATTTTAAGATTTGATTCAATTTGAAAAATTTCTTTGAGATCTTATTCAATTTGAAAGATCCTTTTGAAATAAACCTAGAAATCAATCTGGCCTTTTTAAACGCCATTTAAAACTCCAATCGTTTTTATTAAATCCCACATTATACAATTTGATGTTAAACAAACTCAAAAAGATTCGCAAAATGACTTAATAATGATACATAAACTGCGCCATATCCACCAAACGATTAGAATACCCCCATTCATTATCATACCACCCCATGATTTTGACCATATTCTCTAGCGTGAAAGTCAAATCAGGCGCGATGATAACGCTATTAGGGTTAGAAATGAAATCAGAACTCACCCTTTCTTTTAAATCTATTTCTAACACGCCTTTTAAAACCCCTTTGGAAGCTTCAATCAATAATTCATTGATCGGATCTTTAGGGGCTTTTTTTTCTAAAAACAAACTCAAATCTATCATGGACACATCAAGGCTAGGCACCCTCACGCTATGCCCATGCATTTTATTTTTGAGATTGGGTAACACTTTATGCAAGGCTAGAGCGGCTTTAGTGGTGGTGGGGATAATGTTGCTTGCGGCCGCTCTGGAGCGCCGTTTATCCAAAGGGTGGGCTAAATCAATGAGTTTTTGATCGCTCGTGTAGCTATGAATGGTCGTTAGCATGCCCTCTTTAATATTAAAAGCTTTATCTAAGATCGCGCAAATGGGCGCGATAGCGTTAGTCGTGCAAGAGGCGTTAGAAACAATGGCTTGGTTTTGATAAAGAAAATGATTGACCCCATACACCAAAGTGGGGTATTGTTGTTCATCGTATTCGCCGATAAAGGGAGCGGATAACAACACCTTTTTAGCCCCAAGCAAAAGGTAATTTTCTAGCGTTTTAGGCTCTAAAAACTTCCCTGAACACTCTATGATAACATCCACGCCTTTCAAGTCTTTGATACTATTAAAAACAGGGATCTCTAACGAGCCGATAATAAGCTTATGATTAGAGTAACGCACTTCTTTAAAAAGCAACCCATGCGCGCTGTCATGCTCTAAAAGATAAGCCAGGATTTCCCAATTAGCAGGGTCATTGATGCCTACCACTTCTAAATGAGAGTTTGTATCGCTACGCTCTAAGATTGCTCTTAAAACGCATCTCCCAATGCGGCCAAATCCATTGATAAAAATTTTCATCGTAACTATTATCCTATTTTCAGACTTCAGTTTCAATTTTAGGGGGTTTTTGTTTGGTATTTTACTACATTTTGCGCTATTATATTGGACCTAGCTGTAGGTTAATTAAAATTATTTATATTGAGTTGAAATCAAGGAGTAAAACATGGCATTGTATGACAGAGCTAATTCTCGTAACGCGTATGCAGAAGATTCTTTATTGCATGAAAGCGAGCTGGTGGGTTTTGTTAAAACGACTTACAAGTTCTTTGCGGGTAGTTTGTTACTAGCGACTATCGGGGCGTTACTGGGTTTAATGAACTTTCAAGCCGTAGTGCAGTATAAATGGGTGTTTTTTATCGCTGAAATTGCGGCGTTTTTTGGTTTGATGTTTTCTAAATCTAAACCCGGATTGAATTTATTCATGCTGTTTGCTTTCACTTCATTATCAGGGGTTACGCTAGTGCCTTTGTTGGGTATGGTGATTGCAAAAGCTGGTTTAGGAGCGATTTGGCAAGCTTTGGGCATGACAACCATTGTTTTTGGTTTGATGAGCGTGTATGCCCTTAAAACTAAAAACGACTTAGCGAACATGGGTAAAATGCTCTTTATCGCTTTGATTGTGGTGGTGGTGTGTTCGCTTATTAACTTGTTTTTGGGTAGCCCCATGTTCCAGGTTGTCATTGCGGGAGCGAGCACGATTTTATTCAGTCTTTACATCGCTTATGACACCCAAAACATCGTTAAGGGCATGTACGATAGCCCCATTGATGCGGCGGTGAGCTTGTATTTAGACTTTTTGAATGTCTTTATTTCTATCTTGCAAATCATTGGTATTTTTTCAGACAGAGACAAATAGTTTGAAAAAATAGGGGGGAAGCCACGCAAAAACCTAATAAAAAATACTTTAAAATATTGATAACGCTTCGTTGATATTCTTTCTTTAAGGATTAGTTATGCCTAAACGCACCGATATTTCCAACATTCTACTGATAGGATCAGGCCCTATTGTGATCGGGCAAGCTTGTGAGTTTGACTACTCAGGGACTCAAAGTTGTAAAACCTTAAAATCTTTAGGTTATAGAGTGATCTTAATCAATTCTAACCCGGCCACCGTGATGACTGACCCTGAATTTTCTCATAAAACCTATATCCAACCCATCACCCCAGAAAATATCGCCGCTATCATCAAAAAAGAAAAGATTGACGCTATTTTGCCCACAATGGGCGGGCAAACCGCTTTAAATGCGGTCATGCAGATGCACCAAAAGGGCATGTTAGAAGGCGTGGAGCTTTTAGGGGCTAAGATTGAAGCGATTAAAAAAGGCGAAGACAGGCAAGCGTTCAAAGAAGCGATGTTAAAAATCGGGATGGATTTGCCTAAAGGGCGTTACGCTTATAACGAGTTAGAAGCCCTAGAAGCCATTAATGAAATTGGCTTTCCAGCCATTATTAGAGCGAGTTTCACGCTGGCTGGGGGAGGGAGTGGGGTCGCTTATAATATTGAAGAGTTTCAAGAATTGGCTAAAAACGCCCTAGACGCTTCGCCCATTAATGAAATTTTGATTGAAGAGTCCTTGTTGGGATGGAAAGAATATGAAATGGAAGTCATACGAGACAGCAAGGATAATTGCATCATTGTGTGTTGCATTGAAAATATTGACCCCATGGGCGTTCATACCGGCGATAGCATCACCATCGCTCCAAGCCTCACCTTAACCGATAAAGAATACCAACGCATGCGCGATGCGAGCTTTGCGATTTTGAGAGAAATTGGCGTGGATACGGGCGGGAGTAATGTGCAATTTGCGATCCACCCAGAGACTTTAAGAATGGTTGTGATTGAAATGAACCCACGAGTGAGCCGCAGCTCCGCATTAGCTTCAAAAGCGACCGGGTTTCCCATTGCAAAAGTCGCTACCATGCTTGCGGTGGGTTTTAGTTTAGATGAAATTAAAAACGATATTACCAACACCCCGGCGAGTTTTGAGCCTAGTTTGGATTATATCGTGGTGAAAATCCCTCGCTTTGCGTTTGAAAAATTTGCCGGTGTTTCTAGCACTTTAGGGACTTCTATGAAAAGCATTGGCGAAGTGATGGCGATAGGGGGGAATTTCTTAGAAGCCTTACAAAAAGCGTTATGCTCTTTGGAAAACAATTGGCTAGGGTTTGAATCGTTGAGCAAAGATTTAGAAGCGATAAAAAAGGAAATCCGCCGGCCCAATCCCAAACGCTTGCTTTATATCGCTGATGCGTTCAGGCTCGGCGTTTGCGTGGATGAAGTGTTTGAATTGTGCCAGATTGACAAGTGGTTTTTATCTCAAATTCAAAAGCTAGTCAAAGCAGAAGAGGGCATCAATTCTAGCGTTTTAACGGACGCCAAAAAATTAAGAGGGCTTAAAAATTTAGGCTTTAGCGATGCCAGGATTGCCGTTAAAATCAAAGAAAATGAAAATTTAGAGGTGAGTCCTTTTGAAGTGGAATTAGCTAGATCTAATTTACAAATCGCGCCCAATTTTGAAGAAGTGGACACTTGCGCGGCGGAGTTTTTATCGCTCACGCCTTATTTGTATTCCACCTATGCCCCTAATCCTTTGCCCCCTATTGGAAACAAACAAGAAAAACAAGAAAAGAAAATCCTAATCATAGGCTCTGGGCCTAACCGCATCGGTCAAGGCATTGAATTTGATTATTGTTGCGTGCATGCGAGCTTTGCTTTAAAAGATTTAAACATTAAAAGCGTCATGCTCAATTGCAATCCAGAAACGGTTAGCACGGATTATGACACGAGCGATACGCTCTATTTTGAACCCATTCATTTTGAGTGCGTGAAAAGCATCATTCAAAGGGAGCGCGTGGATGGCATTATCGTGCATTTTGGAGGACAAACCCCTTTAAAACTCGCTAAAGATCTAGCTAAAATGCAAGCCCCCATTATTGGCACGCCTTTTAAAGTGATTGATATTGCTGAAGATAGAGAAAAATTTTCCCTCTTTTTAAAAGAGCTTGACATTAAGCAGCCCAAAAACGGCATGGCTAAGAGTGTTGATGAAGCTTATAGCATCGCTAATGTGATTGGTTTCCCTATTATCGTGCGCCCTAGTTATGTGCTAGGCGGTCAACACATGCAAATTTTAGAAAATATTGAAGAATTGCGCCATTATTTAGAAAGCGTTACGCATTCTTTGGAGATTAGCCCTAAAAATCCGCTCCTCATTGATAAGTTTTTAGAAAAAGCGGTGGAATTAGATGTGGATGTTATTTGCGATAAAAAAGAGGTCTATATTGCCGGCATTTTACAGCATATTGAAGAAGCCGGTATCCATTCAGGCGACTCTGCATGCTTTATCCCTTCCACTCTAAGCCCTGAAATTTTAGATGAAATTGAGCGAGTGAGCGCGAAAATCGCTCTGCATTTAGGCGTAGTAGGGCTATTGAATATCCAATTTGCTGTTTATGAAAATTCGCTGTATTTGATTGAAGTCAATCCTAGAGCCAGCAGAACCGTGCCTTTTTTAAGCAAGGCTTTAGGCGTTCCTTTAGCCAAAGTGGCGACTAGGGTTATGGTGTTAGAAGATTTGAAAGAAGCCTTGAAGTTTTATGATAAAAAAAATATCGTAGAGTATTCTAATGGCGTTTATAAGCCTAAAATGCCCCATTTTGTGGCTTTAAAAGAAGCGGTTTTCCCTTTTAATAAACTTTATGGATCGGATTTGATTTTGGGGCCTGAGATGAAAAGCACCGGTGAAGTGATGGGGATTGCTAGAACTTTAGGGCTTGCATTTTTTAAGGCTCAAACGGCTTGCTTTAACCCCATTAAAAACAAGGGGCTTATTTTTGTTTCTATTAAAGATAAGGATAAAGAAGAAGCGTGCGTTTTAATGAAACGATTGGTTCAGTTAGGTTTTGAATTGTGCGCCACAGAAGGCACGCATAAGGCTTTGGAAAAAGCCGGTGTGGAGTCTTTAAAAGTGCTTAAAATTTCCGAAGGCCGCCCCAATGTCATGGATTTGATGATGAATGGGGAAATCAGCATGGCTATCAACACCAGCGATCACAAATCTCAAGATGACGCCAAACTCATACGCGCTTCTGTGCTTAAAAACCATGTGAGTTATTTCACGACTTTAAGCGCGATAGAAATCTTAATTTTAGCGTTAGAAGAAAGTTCTCAAAAAGACGAGTTGTTAGCCTTACAAGATTATTTGAAGTAATTTGATGGCGTTAGTGTATCTCGTTCAAAGCGATACCACTATAGGACTGCTTTCTAAAGATAGCGAAAAGCTCAACGCCTTAAAAAATCGCCCTAAAAACCAAAGCGTTTTAATAGAAAGCGCTGATTTTAGCACCCTAAAAAGCCTGGTGCGCGCGCCCAACGCGTTTAAAAGCCTCATTAGAAGAAGCGCTAAAACTACTTTTATTTATCCTAACTCTAAGGCCGTTCGTGTGGTTAGGGGCAGGCATGGGGATTTTTTAAAGCGTTTTAAAACGCTCTATAGCACCTCAGCCAACCTCACCCAATGCGCTTATGATAAAGAAATCGCTTTTAGTCTCGCTGATGTCATTGTGAGCGATGAAAGGGGTTTGTTTGAAAGCTCTAGCTCTAAAATATTCAGGCTTTATAAAAATAAAAAAGTGAGAATAAGATAAAATTACCCTTTATTATTTCGCATTCTGCGTGCTTTGAAAGGGGTTTTTGTGGGATTTTTCTAAAAGTTTATCATTTGTTTATCAAAAATGGCTAGCTCTTTTAAGGCGATTGTAATATTTTTTTGACTATAATAACACCTTTATTTTTTAAGAGAAATTATTATCATAAGTAGGATTTTAAGAATGAATGACAAGCGTTTTAGAAAATATTGTAGTTTTTCTATTTTTTTGTCCTTATTAGGAATGTTTGAATTAGAGGCCAAAGAAGAAGAAAGAAAGACAGAAAGAAAAAAGGATAAAGAAAAGAACGCCCAACACACTTTGGGTAAGGTTACCACTCAAGCGGCTAAAATCTTTAATTACAACAACCAGACAACCATTTCAAGTAAGGAATTAGAAAGAAGGCAAGCCAACCAAATCAGCGACATGTTTAGAAGAAACCCCAATATCAATGTGGGCGGAGGCGCGGTTATGGCGCAAAAAATTTACGTGCGCGGTATTGAAGACAGATTGGCTAGGGTTACGGTGGATGGCGCGGCGCAAATGGGCGCAAGCTATGGGCATCAAGGCAATACGATTATTGATCCTGGAATGCTCAAAAGCGTGGTGGTTACTAAGGGGGCGGCTCAAGCGAGCGCTGGGCCTATGGCTTTGATTGGCGCGATCAAAATGGAGACTAAAAGCGCGAGCGATTTTATCCCTAAAGGTAAAGACTACGCCATAAGTGGGGCTGCCACTTTTTTAACCAACTTTGGGGACAGGGAAACCATTATGGGCGCTTATCGTAACCATCATTTTGATGCGCTTTTGTATTACACGCACCAAAATATTTTTTACTATCGTGATGGGGATAATGCGATGAAAAATCTTTTTGACCCTAAAGCGGATAATAAAGTTACAGGGAGTCCTAGCGAGCAAAACAACGTGATGGCTAAGATCAATGGTTATTTGAGCGAAAGAGATACCTTAACGCTCAGCTATAACATGACTAGAGATAACGCTAATCGCCCTTTAAGAGCGAATTTTACCGGCACTTTTTTACCCTATTCTTGCGGCGATTTCAACGCTTTCCCTAACGAGAAAAACCCTGATGATTGCTTGTTTGAAAATGACGCCAGTTTGTTTAAAACTTATAGCGTCAATTTAGTGCATAACGTGAGTTTGAATTATGAAAGAGAAGGGGGGAGTCGTTTTGGTGATCCTAAATTAAAAATCAATGGCTATACAAGTATCAGGAATGTCCAAATTGATCCGCTTTTCAGACCTAGCGATATAGCGACTATCATCCCTTTCACCCCAAACCCAAAACTCGGTGAAGAAAATCAATGCGTGGCGCAAGGGGGCATTTATGACGCTACTAAACAAACCTGCTCCATCACTTTTAAAAGCCTTGGAGGGGGTTCTGTGGTGGCTAATAAAAATTTATTCATCATCAATTCTGGGTTCAATGCGAACGTGATCCACACCATAGATCATAAGAATGACAATCTTTTGGAATACGGGTTGAATTACCAAAACTTAACCACTTTTGATAAGGCGATCCCTAATAGCGAATTAGTCAAACCGGGCGATGCCCCTGATGCGTGCTTAAGGGTTACAAGCCCTAATGATCCCAACATGAACGGGCGTTGCCAACGGAATGGCGCTACGGCGAATGTGGTTGGGGTGTATGCGCAAGCGAATTACACCTTGCATCCTATGGTAACTTTAGGGGCAGGGACTCGTTACGATGTCTATACTTTAGTGGATAAAGACTGGCAATTGCACATAACCCAAGGGTTTAGCCCTAGTGCGGCTTTAAATGTCTCGCCTTTAGAAAATTTGAATTTCAGGCTTTCTTACGCGTATGTAACCAGAGGCCCTATGCCTGGAGGTTTGGTGTGGATGCGTCAAGATAATTTGCGCTACAACCGCAATTTAAAGCCAGAAATCGGGCAAAATGTGGAATTTAATACCGAATACAGCAGTCAGTATTTTGATTTTAGAGCTGCCGGTTTTGTCCAATTGATTTCTAATTACATCAATCAATTTTCTTCAACGCTTTTTGTAACCAACTTGCCCGCACAAGATATTATTTATGTGCCGGGTTATGAAGTTTCAGGGACGGCTAAATACAAGGGCTTTTCTTTAGGCTTGAGCGTGGCGCGATCATGGCCTTCTTTAAAAGGGCGTTTGATCGCTGATGTGTATGAATTGGCGGCTACGACCGGCAATGTGTTTATTTTAACGGCAAGCTATACAATCCCACGCACCGGCCTTAGCATCACTTGGCTTTCACGCTTTGTTACGGATTTGAGTTATTGCTCTTATAGCCCTTATCGTAACGGCCCTACGGATATTGACAGACGGTCTAGTAATTGCCCTAAAACGCCCGGGATTTTTCATGTGCATAAGCCCGGCTATGGGGTGAGCAGTTTCTTTATCACTTATAAGCCCGCTTATAAAAAACTTGAAGGGTTGAGCTTGAACGCTGTGTTTAACAATGTTTTTAACCAACAATATATTGATCAAGCAAGCCCGGTGATGAGCCCTGATGAACCCAATCAAGACAAATACGCAAGGGGCATGGCAGAGCCTGGCTTTAACGCTAGGTTTGAAATTTCTTATAAGTTTTAATAATGGAGCTAAAAATGAGGATTTCATGGGTAGCGGATCTAATCAAAAAATAAAACATTCTTTAGAAGTAACAAATATATGATTTTAATCCTTTGATTTTAAACCAATTTAAAATAAAAGGTTATTTTTTGTAAAATAGGGTTGCGGATTTTAATTAATATTTTAATTTTATGTTATTTTTGATTATAATTATAATCTCAACAAAAAAGATCATACCATTAAAATTAGGGAGAGTTTAATGAGGCAAGAAAAGTATTTTTTGACTTATTCTTTATCGCTTTTATTATGTCCTGTAGAAGCTTTTGATTATCGGTTTAGTGGTCGTGTGGAGAACTTTTCTAAGATTGGTTTTAACAATTCTCAAATCAATACCAAAAAAGGGATTTATCCTACTGAAAGTTTTATAGATATTGTAACTTTAGCGCAAGTCAAAGTCAATTTACTCCCTAAAGGCACCGAAAACCACAGGCTCTCTGTCTCTTTTGGTGGGGCGATTGCAGCCATTCCTTACGATAAGACCAAATATTATATTAACCAGGCTAACGGGAAGGTTTTTGGCTCAATTGTGGAGAATTTCATTGGGGGCTATCATGGATACTTTTTCAATAAGTATCTTGGCCCTGCTTATGCGGGGACTTCTCAATCAGCGAGCTATCATGCAAGGCCTTATGTGGTGGATACCGCTTTTTTACGATACGATTACAAAGATGTTTTTGGGTTTAAAGCGGGGCGTTATGAAGCGAATATTGATTTTATGAGCGGATCGAATCAAGGGTGGGAAGTGTATTATCAGCCCTATAAGACTGAAACGCAAAGGTTAAGGTTTTGGTGGTGGAGTTCTTTTGGGAGAGGTTTAGCGTTTAACTCTTGGATTTATGAGTTTTTTGCGACCGTGCCTTATTTGAAAAAGGGAGGCAATCCTAATAACAGCAACGATTTTATCAACTATGGCTGGCATGGGATCACCACGACTTATTCTTATAAAGGTTTAGACGCTCAATTTTTTTATTATTTTGCGCCTAAGACTTATAACGCTCCTGGTTTTAAGCTAGTCTATGACACGAATAGGAATTTTGAAAATGTGGGCTTTCGCTCTCAAAGCATGATCATGACAACCTTTCCTTTATACTATAGGGGGTGGTATAACCCAGAGACAAACACTTATAGTTTAGAAGACAGCACGCCCCATGGCTCGTTGTTAGGGAGGAATGGCGTTACTTTAAATATCCGCCAGGTTTTTTGGTGGGATAATTTCAACTGGTCCATTGGCTTTTATAACACCTTTGGCAATTCGGACGCTTTTTTAGGCTCTCACACGATGCCAAGGGGGAATAACACTTCCTATATCGGTAGTGAAATCTCCATAACGACTAAGCATGCCGGAATGATTGGCTATGATTTTTGGGATAATACGGCTTATGATGGGTTGGCTGATGCGATCACTAACGCTAACACTTTCACTTTTTACACTTCTGTTGGAGGGATCCATAAGCGTTTTGCATGGCATGTTTTTGGGCGCGTCTCTCATGCGAATAAGAATGCGTTAGGGCAAGTGGGGAGGGCTAATGAATATTCCTTGCAATTCAATGCGAGCTATGCGTTCACTGAATCGGTTCTCCTTAACTTTAGGATCACTTATTATGGGGCTAGGATCAATAAAGGCTATCAAGCAGGGTATTTTGGAGCGCCCAAATTCAATAATCCTGATGGCGACTTTAGCGCGAATTACCAAGACAGAAGTTACATGATGACCAACCTCACGCTGAAGTTTTGATTTCCAATCACAGCAAACTAAAAACACTCCAAAGCATTTTTTAAAATCTAATACTTTGCGTGGCTCGTTTTGTGAAGTGATCAAACGCTAAAGACGATTGGGCTTCCTGATGTTGGGGGGAGTTTGGTTCTTGTTCTGTGTGCCTAATGGATTTTACAGAGTTTGAGCTCCAACGCATTCCTTACAGCTCTCACGCATCATATCTATAAAGGCGTAACTTTGTGCACTTCCTACGCTAGATGCAAATGTATGGGGGTGTTATACTGCAAATTAGCGGCATTCACCCCAAACACTAAAGATGTTTAGGATTTCTGCTTGGGGGTTTTAAAAGCGGTTTTCTTGGGTTAGAGAGAATTTAGTTTTGGGGGGGGTTTCAAAATACTTCCTATCCCCTTAAAAAATGGGTTTTATCATAAAATTTAAAACCATAAAACAAAGTTTTAAACCATAGAAATCCTAAACGCCTTTAGCGTTTGAACACTTTCACCATTAAAGCGTTCTTGGGGAATAATCTCAATATTTGACAATATTTGATAAATATTTTGGGTTGTCTTTAAAGTTGGGGTTAAAAGGTTTGTTCAAAGACTAATCGCAACAAGTTAAAAACACTCAAAGACGCATTTTAAAATAAACATAATAAAAGAGCTTGCACAAACAAATTTTTTAAGCGTTCTTAGGGGGGTTAATTCCATTATTTGACAACATTTGATAAAGATTTTGGGTTGTTTTTAAAGTGGGGGTTAAAGGGTTCAATCAAAGCCTATAAAAGGCCTTGAGCTTTTTTAGAAGGCGTAGCCATAGACCCAATACACGCTATAAGGGCGGAAGTATTTTACTTCAGCACCGCCAGCTTTATAGTAAGTGTTATAAATCGTAGGGATTTGCACACCGATTTCTATAGAATGCTGGTTGTGGCTTTTTAGGTCTTTTTTCAAGATACCAAAGTTCATGCGTAAGCCCAAGTCAAACAAGAATTGGAATTTCGTCGCTGTAGGTCTGCTCGCAAGTTGAGGGCTGTTTCTTAGCGTGCTGATGTAAGTGTCCCCTGCGAGTTGGATCCCCCCAAAGAAGCCCGCATTAAGACTTCGGCTACCAAAAGAGCGGCTAAACACATTGTAAAGCACATCAGTCCCCACCCCATAAGTGAGCAGATTGACTTGATTGTAAGTAGGGCCATTACCCACGCCCGCGCCATTATAGCTGAAGAAGCCGTAGTAGCGTAAGCCCACATTCTTGTTTTCTCCAAAGAATTGCTTATAACCGATTTTAGTGATAAACCCGTTAAACGCATTCACTTGAGAGCTGTTACCGGCAGCGAAATTCCCAAGCCATGGGTTAGCTTTAAGCTCGTTGTTTAGAGCGGTAACTTTAGCCAAAGTGTTTGTGGTGTTGTTTAACAGTTGGGTAGAGCGCGCTTGATCAATATTCCCGCCATAGCTCACTTGATAGCCGGTTGAATTGCTGATGTTAGCGTTGTTGGCTAGCGTTAAAGCGTTTTGAGAATTATTGACGATGTTTTGCACCAAGCTAGTGAATTCCTTAGCGCTCAAATCATTCCCAGCGTTAGCCGAGTTGAAGACATGTTGGGCTAAAGCGGCGTCTAAAAACGCTGCGGCAGCCCCGCTATCACCGCTTGGCCCCATAGTGATTGAAGCTTGCTTTAGGATATAAGCGATTTGTTGGGCGGTAACCCCATTCCCGTAAGCTTGATTAGTGTTGTTTTGAAAAATCCCACCCGCTTGGTTATTGGCGTTTAAGAACGAGTTCATGTAAGTCAAATAAACGCTAGCGGTGTTAAGCTCGCTGAGCTGGTTGGAGAGGTTTTGGCTCGTGGTGTTGTTGTTGCCTTGAAAGATATTCTTGTTGATGTTTTGACTCAAAGTTTTGATAGAGCCAACCATTTCGTTATAAAGAGCCAGGTTACCTTGGAAACAAGGGCTATTGCTAGTAGCGGCGGCTGCGGTCGCACCACTACTACCACTATTAGTAGCACCACATTGTGTGATATTGGTAGTGTTCAAAGTGGGATACAAATCAATCAAATTGCCTAATTGGTTCATAAAGAGGTTGCCCAAAGTCCCGGCGACATTGCCTCCTGTGCCTGCAATATTGATATTGGTGTTGTTTGTCGTATTAGAGTTTAACAGGCCTGCTAATTCTTCGGCTTTGATTTTACCCGGGTTTTTCACTTGTTGGACCACCTGACCTAATTCATACCCAAAGGTCATAAAGCCCCCATCTTCTTCAGCGCCCACTGGATTGAAGCTCAAGCTTAACGCTAGGCTTAAAGGGGCTAAGAATCTTACTTTTTGAGATTGTGTCATTAAATTTTCCTTAATCATTTTGAATGGCTTTAAATTTTGTTTCATGTTTGTCTCTTCCCCCCTTTCTTAGAATGAATACCCATAAGACCAATAAACGCTATAAGGACGGAAATACTTCACGGTAGTCCCTGCTGATTTGTAATAAGTGTTATAAATCGTAGGCACCACCACGCCAAATTCCACCGTGTGCTGGTTGTGGCGGTTGGATTTCCCGTCCAACTTACCGAAGTTCATCCTCATACCGAAGTCAAAGAGGAACTGGAAGTGCGTGTTATTGATTTTGCCATGCAATTTCACATTGGGGTCATCTCTGAGCGTGGATTGGAAGGTCTCACCGGCTAATTGGATACCGCTAAAAAAGCCCATATCCACAGAGCGGTTTTGATAGGAGCGGCTAAAGATGTTATACAACACATCAGTCCCCACCCCATAAGTGTATAACCCTACATTATTTTGAGTGGATCTAAAGCCCACGCTCGCTCCGTTATAAGAAAAGAAGCCGTAATAGCGCAAACCGATATTCCTTTTCTTCCCGAAGAATTGCTTATAGCCTATTTTAGTGTAAAACCCGTTTAAAATATTCGTCGCACGGCTGTTCCCGGCTCTGAATTGGGGCAAGTAAGGCATGCTTCTCACCTGATTGTTGAGCGCGTTGATTTTATCCAAAGTTACTTGCGCGTTATAAAGAGCGTTAGGGAGCTGACTAGCGCGCGTGTTCACAGCGTTAGCTTGGTTGGAATTTATCCCGGCGCTATTAACCGCACTCCCGCTAATGGTGTTTTTAGTGAGCTCGTTATAAACCGCTTGAGATTGATCAATAATGCCTTGCACCAAACCTGTAAAAGCGGCTGAATTGAATTCCTTATTCCCAATATTGGCGGCTACGGCGGAGTTGAAAGCTTCTAAGAGCAATTCGTCTTGCTTGAGCAAGTTCGCTGCGTTATTGAGAATATTTTGTTGGCCTTGAAGGTATTGGATAGCTTGTGTGGAGTAAGTTTGACCATCTGAACCAGTCGCACCGCTAGTTCCACTATTACTATTAGTAGCAGTCCCATTCTTCTCTAAAGCCTTATTCATCGCGTTAAAAAACACGTTCCCCGCATTCAAGTAGGTGAGCTGTTGTTGCATGTTAGGGAAATTGGTGTTCGTGCCGTAGTTAGTCTGGCTGCCGATCGTGCTTAAAATCCTGTCAGTCAAGCTAGGGAGCCAGTAATAGCCCGCAGCGGTGCAAGCGCTTTGAGTGTTAAGAGAGTTGCCACCAGCCGTCCCTGCAGCCGCGCAAGTCCCACTGCCTACCGCACCACTTAAAAGAGCGTTCGCAGACACGTCGTTACTATTGAGTTTCGTGGGATACGCCCCTAAAAGCGAATAAAGGTATTGGGAGAAAGCGTTACTCAACGCCCCTGCGACATTGCCTCCGGTGTTGTTGTTTAAAATGTTGTTCGTTACATCAGCGTTAAGCTCTCTAGCGAGTTCGTCGCTTTTAGCGCCGCCTGGGTTTTGGACATCTTGCATGACTTGTCCGAGCTGATAACCGACGGTGAAAAACCCTCCATCATCTTCGGCATAACTTATGCTAGCGCAAAGGGCTAGACTAAGAAACAGCGTTCTATTTTTCTTTATCATGATTTTCCTTATCAATGGGATGCTCCTTGATTGAGATTAAATTTGGGATTTAGTTACATCAGAGCTTGTAAATAATGTTTAGTAATACAAATTGTTAGATGTAATTGTGATATTTTCACATAATGAAAATTAAACTAACCTTAAAAATCCCCTTAAAAACCCCTTATCAAGGAAATAAAGTTACAGCAATTGGAGCGCTTGTTACAAAAAAAAAAAAACGGGATTTCATAGGGGGATTAGCCTTAAATTTTGGGGGGGTTTTAAAAACGCTTTTTGGCATTCTTTGGTTTTTTAATGTAAAATCACGCTAACGCAAATAGTAATTTCTAGGTTTCTCTTTCGTTGTGAAAATTTGGAGTATGTTAGGGTTTGGGGTGATAGTGGGTGGTTACCCCGAAAGGAGATAACCAACTATGAAATTACTATTAGTAATCATAGTTTTAATGGCCTTCGCAACGCAATTATACTAAAATTTTGGCTCTAGCGCAAGCTAGAGTTAAATCTATGGTTGCTAGCGTTTTAAACAAACAATACAAAAACCAATTTTATTTTGAATCAGGTTTCAAAAGCCCCGCTTCATACAAAAACACCGAAGGCTTATGCTCTTTAGGTTTGGTGTTTTCCCTCAATTCGTTTTTCGCATAAGAAAGCCATAAATTTTCCTTAGCCCTTGTGATAGCGACATAAAAAAGCCGCCGCTCTTCTTCAATGCCCCCACCGGTATTCATGAGCTTGTGGTTAGGGAAACGGCCCTCCATTAAATCTATAATATAAACGTCTTTAAATTCTAATCCTTTAGAAGCATGCACGCTCAATAAATTCACGCCACAGCCTTGCGTGGCTTCACTAGAGCCTATTAAAGTGCCGTTTAAAAAACGCCCTAAATTTTGGTAATTTTTCGCCAAAGAACTCAGCAAGTCCATTTTTTCATTGAAGCGTTTTTGCGCTTGGAGTTTTTTAAATTCGTTATAAGAGCCGTCCTTATTTTTAGAGCGCTCTTTTAAAAGGCGTGTTTTAAAGGTTTGAAAAAACACGCTTTCTAGAATGTGTTTGATTAAAGCGCTAGGGGAATGAGTAGGGGCTTTAGTATAAAGAGTGAAAAAATCGCTCAGCGTTTTAGCCCCATTGAGTGAGATTTTAGGGTGCATCAATACTGGGTGCGAATGAAACGCTTTATCTATCACGCTATTAAACCTTGAGCTGTTTTCTAGGGCAAAAATTTCTTCAAAAAGCCCCATAGAGGTGATTTCTTTTTTCTTCGTGTAAATTTTGGCTTCTTTATTTGGGTGGGTTAGGGCTAGTTTGAGATCGCCATTGCCTAAAAGCATTAAGGCTTCATGAATGTCTTTAGCGGTGTTAGAGCCAATATCGCTGATATAGCTTAAAATGTGAATCGCTGCCATAATGTCTTTAGGGTTAAAGATGAGTGCACAAATATCTAACGCTAACGCCACTTCTTTGGATTCAAAAAAACTCGCGCTCCCTTTTCTTTTGCTTGGCACGTTGTGGGATCTTAAAGCGGCTTCTAATTGATCCGCGCTCGCGTTATTCCTAAAAATCACTGCCACTTCTTTAAAATTCTTCCGCATGACAATGCGTTTAGCGATGTCTTGGCATTGCGCGATATTGTCGTTGTAATTTAAAAGCGTGGGTTTATTGAATTTCCCTGATTTCACCACTTCTAAATTTTTAGGGTAAATGCGCTCGTTATGCTGTATCACTTGATTGGCGAGATCTAAAATCTCTTTAGAAGAGCGGTAGTTTTTAGTGAGCGTGAAAACCTGGGCGTTTTTGTATTTTTGAGTGAAATTAGAAATGATAGAAATATCCGCCCCGTTAAAAGCGTAAATGCTCTGATCGTAATCGCCCACGCAAAACAAACTGGGAGGGTTGATGGCGTCTAAAATGGATTCTTGTAAGGGGTTAGTGTCTTGAAACTCATCGCAAAGCACTTCTTTATAAGGGCTAGGTCTTTCTAGCATTGCTTTTTTAAAGAGCAACAGCAAGTCGTTATAGTCAATATAATTATGCTTTTTTTTGGTGTTTTCAAATTCTTCTAAAATGTTTTCATAAAAGGCAGCGTATGGCGTGTGTTCAGGGCTTTTATTAGAAAGCCATGCGCTAAAATCTTCTTGTTTTAGAGCGTTAGTATAAAGAGAATAGAGGGCGTAGAGATGCTGTGAAGTGTAGGGCTTTTTATCATCGTCTATGGCGTTTTTAGTGTCCACAATGCTTTCTAAAAGTTTTTTTAATTCTTTAGGTTGTTTCAGGCTTAAATTAGGGTAATGCTTTTTTAAATAGCGATACGCTACCGCATGGAAAGTGCCCGCTTCAATTTTGGAGCTTAATTTGGAGTATTTAGCCACCCTGGCAATCATTTCATTACTCGCTTTATTGGTGAAAGTCAAAAGCAAGATTTCTTCAGGCTTGATGCCGTTATTAAGCAGGTGTAAAATGCGCCCCACAATCGTAGAAGTTTTCCCCGTGCCAGCGCTCGCAATCACTAAATTATGCCCTTGTAAAGCCTTGGCCGCTTTTAATTGCTCAGGGTTTAATTGCAAAGTTTCTAACAAGTTTTATCCTAGATTTAAAAAGTCTTTAGGCAAAAGAGCGTTTTCTAAAGAGCGTTGCGAAAATAAAAAACACCCGCCGCACACAAAGCCTAATTCCTGCCAGTTGATAGCGTTGAGTTTATCGCAGAGGTTTTGTAAATCTAGGTTTTGGTTATAAGGGAATAGCGCTAAAATAGAGCCGTCATAATTAGGGCATTGGTGGATGAAAAAGGGGTTTTTTTGGCGCGTTTTGGCGTTGACATAAATGCGTTTTTTAGGGGATATGTGGTGCATCCTCCCCCATTCAAACCAGTTATTTTCATTGAATTTTTTAATCTTTCTTTGCATCAAGCTGTCTTTATGCTGGAGTAAATAATCATTAGGCTCATTGACAAAAACCATTTTTTCTAAAACATTGGTTCTTTTGGTGATTGAGGTGACAAATTCTAAATTCCCGTATTTTTCATTTTTAAAAATCTTATCGTACCCGCTCACTGCCCCCACTTTAACCTTAAAAACCTCGCTTAATTTTTGCGTGTAAGATTGGTTGAGGAAATACAAAATGCCTTTTTTGCACAAAAATTGCAAACCATCGTTGGTGATTCTACTGAAATTGCCCTTACAAAAACGAAAAATCACGCAATTAGGCATGGCGTTTGGGAAAACCTTTTGATCGCCTAATTCAAAAAAATGCGTTATCGTGCCTTCTTGGTAAATCAATTCGTTTAATTTCACGCTGGAAGTGGATTTCAAAAAATCCCTTGGGGTGATGAAAACCAATTCGCCTTTAGGTTTTAAATGTTTGATCGCTTTTTCTATGAAAAACAAGTAGAGATTGCTCCTTTCATCAAAAAGGCTGTAATGGAGTTTTTCTTTCGTGCTAGGCGCAATATCCTTGTGCTTGACATAGGGCGGGTTACCAATAATGGTGTCAAATTGATTTTCTAAAGGGTAGTCAAAAAAGTCCATGCAAAGGGCATTTTTAGGGCAGATTTTAGGATCGATTTCAATCCCTACAGCCTTTTTTAAGCGCTTTAAAAAACTCCCATCGCCCGCGCTTGGCTCTAAAACACTCCCTTGATTGTGTTTGAGAGTGAGCATGAAATCCACTATCTTTTTAGGGGTGAAAACCTGCCCTAAAGTTTTAATATCTAAATTATGCAAAAAATTCTCCAAAAAATTCTCTTAATAAATATTAGCCCTTAGAGTTACACTTTTAGCTAAAGCGCTTAAGATGAAATTTTTACTTCCATCAAAATCTCTTTGAATGATTTCTCTGTTGTTGTCCCACTTGCATTGGAAGGGCAAGTTATTGCCATTAGGTTGGAGGGTTTGAATGCCTTTTAAGGAATTGATAAAAATATCCTTAGGATCGTTTTTGTTGATAATTAAAAAATAATAGTCCCTATTGGTGTTTTTGCCTAAGTCTTTATGCAGTTTTTGAAAGTATTTTTCCCATGCGATTTCGTTATTAAATTCCGGCACTAAGCCGCACAACGCATAATAAATCCCTAATTTGCAATTAAGATTATCAGCGGTTTTTGTGGTGGTGGTTTTAATATTAACAGGATAAAAAATATCGTTTTCTTCAAAACTAAAATCCCACCACTCTCTGGCTTTTGGCAGTTGGATAGGAAAATAATCCTTAATGGTATTTAAAATTTCTTCTTCATTGACCAATGAATTTAAGCACCCATCTTGTAAGGGTTGAGACAAATGATAAGGGTTTGTTTTTAAAAATTCTGCAATTTCATTAAGCTGTGTGGGTATCATTAAATATCCTTATTAAAAAAGATATTTTACCACACTCCTTATTTCAGCCTTTTATTTTTTCAAGCTAATGGCTTCTTTAATCATGTCATCGCCCGCGCCAAAGGCTCTAGCGTTCATGGAATAGCCTCTTTGCATTAAAATGAGATTGGTTAGGGCGTTCCCGGCATTCACGTTGCTCGTTTCTAAATATTTATGCCTGATTTTCCCAAACTTGAGCTTGCCCTCTTCGTCCCACCCTAAAATGGGGTTACCGCTTAGGGGTCTGTTTTCGCCATTAATGGTGCCTTCTTGCATTTCATAGAGATTACCGCCGATTTTCCTTAGGCCTTGATCGTTAGTGAAAGCTAAAATACCGATGCGAGCGACCGGCTCTACCACCCCGTTACTGAAGGCTAGAGAAATCACGCCATTTTCTTCAATGCGCATGTCTCTAAAAATGCCCCTAGGCTTGCCATCTTGACTCGCTTCTAAGAGTTTAGAGTCTTGATAAGACAAATCGCTAGAATCATGGTTTTCGCTCTTATCTAAAGAATAGGTGAGCTTATTGCCTTTAAAATCCAAAGTCATGGGGGCGGATTTCATCTTGTGCGTGGCTGAATCAAAGCCGACAATTTCCCAAGTGGGATCATTGATAGGGGTTTTGTTTTTGGGATCTGCGATGTAGCTTTTCACTTCCCAAGTTTGGTTTTTCCTTTTACTCGTGGGGCTTGATGTGGGATCGTTGGAATTGGTCATGTAATATTCGCTTTGGAGCAAGTATTTATCCCCGGCTTTATCATAAATATCCACTTCTGTGCTGTAATAAGGGATTTTAATCGCTACTGAATCCCTGCTGATGCCCTTTTTCAGTTCCATTCCGTCCGCTTTCAAGCCCAATTTATCCGCAATGCCCCCACTCAAGCTAAAGGTGATAGGCGTTTCGCTAGGATTAGCGATCTCTAATAAAAGGGGGGGGCTTTTGGCGTCTTTTTCGCTTTTGATGAGGTTTAAGTCTAGCCCGGTTTTTTCTTTAAGGAGTTTTTGCAAATCGCCTAAAGTTTTGAATTGGTTTTCGCCTTTTTCAGCGTCCCCATAAGTGAAAACAAAATCCTCTTTTTTGCCATCTTCTTTTTGGATACTGACGTTTAACTTGCGATTAGTGATCGCGTCTATGGGCTCGTTATCGTTATTCGCTAAAGCGTTAATATCTTGGTTTAAAAAACGCTCTTTAATAATCTCGCCCTTATCGTTTAAGAAAAAATCTTGCACGCCTTTTAAATGGTCTTTAGGGTTTAAATTCACGCTAATACCCACTTTCGTGCTAAGCACGGGCTGGTAAGTCAAATCTTGGGGGATTTGTAAGGGCGAAAGGGTGTTGCCATGCAATTTTTCAATGTCTTCATCTCTAGCGGTGGAATTGAGCGTGCCGTCTTTGATTTTTTTCAAATCAATGCCATAAACATAATAGCCCTCAGGGGTTACTAAATAGCCATCAGCATCTCGTGCGAAATTACCGGCGCGCGTGAGAAAATTATCCTGTTTTTTGCTAAAGCCGTCTTTATTAATGGTCATTTCCCCATTTTTATTGGGCCCTATCACAAACCAGCCCTTGCCTTGATACGCCATGTGGAATTCCCCCTCACTAGGCATGTATTCGCCGTCTTTATTAGAAAGGACATTGCCTGAGCCTGTAACGCCGTAATTTCGGTCGTTAGCCACAACGGATTTGGCGTTCAAAGCGTCTAAATGCGAAGAAAATAGGGTCTTAAACTCCGGATCATTAGAGCGATAGCCTAAAGTATTGACATTGGCGATATTATTGGAAAGGCTGTCAATACCAAACTGATGGGTCTTAATCCCGCTATAAGCGTTTAATAAGGTGTCGTTCATGCTGTCTCTTTAGGGGGGGTTTGGGGCTTTTGTTCAAGCGGTTTTTGATCAGAGAGTTTTTGATCAATGGGCTTTTGTTCAAGCGGTTTTTGATCAGAGAGTTTTTGATCAATGGGTTTTTGTTCAGAGAATTTCTGTTCAAGCGGTTTTTGATCAAGGGGTTTTTGATCCGGTTTGTAAAACTCTATCGCGCTGTCTATAGGTAAAATCATTTCGCCCATTCTTAGCATGGGCTTGCCTTTATCAAAAACCACGCTTTCCACTTCGCCCCTACCAATGCGCGTTTGCAAATACTGCTTGTTGTGAGAGTCTAAATTGTATTCAGCCTTGATTTTGTAATTGCCTTTAGGGACTTTTTCGCCCTTTTCGTTTGTGCCGTCCCATTCAAAATTGATATACCCCTTTTGCCCGTTATAATCTTTTAAAGAAATCGTTTTGACTAATTCATTGTTTTCATTTAAGATTTGAATCGCTGGCACTCCTTTAGAAGCGTCAATTTTTTCATCAAAAAAGAGCGAGAAAGAAAGCTTATTGTTGCCGTCAAAATTCGCCCCGCTCACATCGGTTTCAGCGATTTTGCCTATCATGCTCACAGAATTAAGCGCACTTACTTCCCTTAAAGCGTTATTCGCTTTCAAGCTATCGTCCATGCCTTTATTCAGGTTTTCCATGGTGTCTTTTAAAGCGCCTTGAAAATCTTTTAAAGACTCGTTAGTTTCTTTATTGGATTTCATGGCACTGGCGACTTCTTGCATGGTTTTTTTGTTTTCTTCTTGCATTTCCACTTGCGTGAGCTGCGCGGTTTGGGTGATGATCTTATCCGTTTCCATAGGAGCGGTGGGGTCTTGATTTTTCAATTGCTCTAAAAAGAGTTTCATGAAAGCGTTTTTATCCAACCCGTTAGCGATGGTGGGCTGCTCTTTTTTCCTTTCTTGTGCGGCTTTAGCTCCTGTAACTTCTGCTAAATCAATGGCCATGATCTCTTCCTTATTAAAGATGTCTTATTATAGAGCAAACTTGCTTAAAATCACGCATAAAGAGTGATCTGCATGCTCGTTTCTTGGTTTTCATGGTCCGTATTCTCTTGGTAGCTTTTTAGGGCGTTTTCTTTTAAGGGGCTTGATTCTTGCTCTTTGAATAGCTCTTTGGGTTGCTCTTTAGAAGAATCTTGCGAAAAGCTCAAATCCACCCCTTCAAAACCTAAAGCGTTCAGGCTGTTTTTGAGATCTTGTTGGTTATCCAAAAAGGTTTGCAAGCTGTTGTTATGAGAAATCACGCTCACTTTAAGGTTTTTACCCACTTTTTGAATAATCACTTCAACCTTGCCTAATTCCTTAGGGAATAAATCCATAGAGATCCTGCTCATGGGGGGTTTGTATTCTTGGATTTCTTGCTTTAATTGTTGGGCGAAATGCTTGATCGTCTCTTTAGGGGTAACGCTTTTATTGTCGCTTGTCTTATCGCTAGCTTGGGCGTTTTGCGCGTTTTGAGTGCTGTTATTAGTTTCTTTAGTTTTTTCTTTATTATCGCTTACTTCTTTAGTTTTTTCTTCTTTTTCTAGGGGCGTTGGAATATTATCGTTAGGGGGGTTAGCTCCTATTAAAGGCATTAAAGGGGGCGTTTTAAGAGGGATTTTAGGGGCATTTTCTGGCGTTGCGCTTGGGGCTGTAATCTGGGTTTTAGTAGGGGTTTTTTCTGGCTTTTTTTTAGAAAGCGTTTTATCCCTTTTAATGGCGTTCATTTGTAAAGCTTCCTTTAAAGGAGGCGTTTTTTTTTCATTATTTTTGGGGGTTGTGTGTTCTTTATTTTGCGGTTCTTTTTTTTCTAAAGATTGCAAAACGCTAGAAAGGTTGGCGGTGTTTTTAGCGTCGTTCTTTGCAAGGGTGTGGTTAGTGGGCGTTTGCGTTGTTTTCAAAGCAAGCTGATCGCTCGTGCTTAAGGGAGTTTCTTTTTTTTCTAACGGAGTGGCCGCTTGAATGTTGCTAGCGTTTAAGTCATGTTTTTGGCTGAGCGTTTGGATGTCTTTAAGGGTTTTTGGCTCTTTGGCGCTATGGGTTGGGGTTGTGGGGTTTTTGATAGCGTTGTTAGCGTGGTTAGTGGGGGTTATAGGGTTTTTATTAGGCAAGTTTGTTTGATGAGCGTTAGAAGCAACTTCGTTAGGCTTTTTTTCATTCTTGTTTAAAGTTTCGTTAGGGTTTTTGGGGTCAGTCTCAAAAACCTCATGGGTTTCATGTTGGGCCTCATGTGGGGCTGTTGGGTGGGTTTTTGGGTGGTTGAGCCAATCTTTTAGGGTAGGGGCTTGTTGGTCTTTGGCGGGATTTTGAGCGTGTTGGTGGTGTGGGGTAGGGGTTTTTTCAAGCGCTTTAGCGTCCTCTTTAGCGTCTTTGGGCGTGGCTTTTAACGTGCTATGGTTTGGCGATTCTTTAGGGGCGGTTTTGTCTTTAGAGATCTTTTGGTTTAAGATCTTACTGAAATCCTTTGATGCGCTTTTAGGGGCGTTTTTGGTGTCTTCGTTTTTCGCTCCGCTATTCAAAGCGTTTGCGTTGGCGCTTGCGTTGGTGTGAATGGGATTAACAGGAGATGGCATGATTATCCTTTTTAAAACAACTCTTTTATTTTACATGGTGGAAGCCAAGCAAAAAGAGTTCCTTAACTCTGTTTTGATTGGAATTATAAAATATTGTTTTTAATCTTTAAAAAATTGGTTTTTAAAATTTTGTTTTACAGCTAGCGTCAAGCTCTTTTATATTAGTGTTGTAAAAATGCTAAAAGCCTTTTTACAAAATCATGGTTTCGTTTAGGTTTAATTAAATTTTGCTACAATTAAATAAAAACGATAATTTTAGTGAGGTTGGCATGCAAGGTTTGTGGATTTACCCAGAGGATACCGAAGTTTTAGGGGCTGCTTGTAAGAGCCTTTTAAAAGCATTGAAGCCACGCTATCAAAAAATCGCCTTGTTTTCGCCCATTGATGGGGGGCGTGAGGGCTTTGGGGAGTGCGAGGGCTTGAACTCTTTAGAATTTCATAGCACCATAGACAAACAAAAGGCTTTAGAGCTTGTGAGTGCTGCTCAAGAAGAGTTACTATTTGAAACGATTCTCAAACGCTATGATGAATTACAAACCACGCATGATTTTGTGGTTTGCTTGGGGTATACGCCGAAGTTTTTCTTAAACGCTCTTTTAGATTTAAACACCATTTTAGCCAAGCATTTAAACGCTCCTGTTGTGGCTGTCGCGCAAACGAGTTTGGAATATTTGAAAGCCATGCATTCTCATATTCTCAAAAAAGAAGCCCCTTTCGCTGTAGGGTTATTTGCGGGCGAAACGCTTGAAAAACCACATTTTTTGAGTGCGTCTCTTTGTAAGGGCGAATTAGAAGCGGGTGTAGTTGAAAATTTATTGCAAATAAAAAGCGAGATTATTACCCCTTTAGCCTTTCAAAGGAGTTTGGAAAAAAAGGCTAAAAAACAGATTAAAAAAGTGGTTTTACCAGAGAGCGAAGATGAAAGGATTTTAAAAGCCGCGCATCGTTTGAACGCCATGGGCGCGGTGGGATTGATCTTATTAGGCGATAAAGAAACCATTAATTCGAAAAATTTGAACTTGAATTTGGAAAATGTAGAAATCATTGATCCCAACACTTCTCATTATAGAGAAGAGTTCGCTAATAGTTTGTATGAATTACGAAAATCAAAGGGATTGAGTGAGCAAGAAGCCGAGCAATTAGCGCTGGATAAGACTTATTTTGCGACCATGCTCGTGCATTCAGGCTATGTGCATGCCATGGTTTCTGGGGTCAATCACGGCTGAGACCATTAGACCCGCTTTACAAATCATTAAGACTAAGCCCGGCGTGAGCCTGGTTTCAAGCGTGTTTTTAATGTGTTTGGACACCCAAGTGTTAGTCTTTGGGGATTGCGCGATTATCCCTAACCCTAGCGCTAAAGAATTAGCCGAGATCGCTACCACTTCTGCGCAGAGCGCCAAGCAATTCAATATCACGCCTAAAGTAGCCTTACTCTCTTATGCGACAGGCGATTCCGCTCAAGGCGAAATGATAGACAAAATCAACGAAGCTTTAACAATCGCTCAAAAGTTAGATCCCCAATTAGAAATTGATGGCCCTTTACAATTTGACGCTTCCATTGACAAAAGCGTAGCGAAGAAAAAGATGCCTAACAGCCAAGTGGCCGGGCAAGCTAGCGTTTTTATTTTCCCGGATTTGAACGCCGGAAACATCGCTTATAAAGCGGTGCAACGGAGCGCTAAAGCCGTGGCGATAGGGCCTATCTTACAAGGCTTGAACAAGCCCATTAACGATTTGAGTAGGGGTGCTTTAGTGGAAGATATTGTTAACACCGTTTTGATTAGCGCCCTTCAAGCGCAAGATTAATTGACTAGGAGAAATGATGGAAATTTTAGTTTTGAATCTGGGCAGTTCGTCTATTAAGTTTAAATTGTTTGACATGCAAGAAAATAAGCCCTTAGCGAGCGGTTTGGCCGAAAAAATCGGCGAAGAAATAGGGCAGTTGAAAATCAAATCGCATTTGCACCATAACGATCAAGAATTAAAAGAAAAGCTTGTGATTAAAGATCATGCGAGTGGGCTTTTAAAACCACCCAAGCAGAAATCCCAAATATCTTTAGTGTTTGGGATGAATGCCACTAATTTGTAGTATAATACCCCCATACATTTGTATCTAGTGCAGGAAGTGTGCAAAGTTACGCCTTTGGAGATATGATGTGTGAGACCTGTAGGGAATGCGTTGGAGCTCAAACTCTGTAAAATCCCTATGATTAGGGACACAGAGTGAGAACCAAACTTTCCCTACGGGCAACATCAGCCTAGGAAGCCCAATTGCTTTAGCGTTTGGGTGCTTCACCGCGATTAGTTTGCATTTAGGGAACGGCTCAAGCGCAGCCGCCATTCAAAAGGGTAAAAGCGTGGACACTTCTATGGGGCTAACCCCTTTAGAAGGCTTGATTATGGGCACAAGGTGTGGGGATATTGATCCCACTGTGGTGGAATACATCGCGCAATGCGCAAATAAGAGCTTAGAAGAAGTGATGAAAATTTTAAATCATGAAAGCGGTTTGAAAGGCATTGGTGGGGATAATGAGAAACATAGAAGCCAGAAAGGAAAAAGGCGACAAGCAAGCCAAACTCGCTTTTGAAATGTGCGCTTATCGCATTAAAAAGTATATTGGGGCTTACATGGTAGTCTTAAAAAAAGTAGATGCGATCCTCTTTACAGGGGGATTAGGGGAAAACTACTCGGCTTTAAGAGAGAGCGTGTGTGAAGGCTTAGAAAATTTAGGGATCGCTTTATGTAAGCCCACGAACGACAATCCGGATAACGCTCTAGTGGATTTGAGCCAGCCTGATACTAAAGTCCAAGTTTTACGCATCCCTACTGATGAAGAATTAGAAATCGCTTTGCAAACCAAAAAGGTTTTGGAAAAAACAGGATAAAGAATTGTTTAAGAAATCTATAAGAAATTTTTGGGTAAAAATTAGCTTTCTTAAATTAAGTTCTAAATTAAGAAAATATCACACTAGGAGTTTTTGATGGAAGTGGTTAATTTTTTAGAGGGCGTTTGTTTTGAAAAACTCCACATTGAAACGCTGAATGAAAATTCTTCCAATAAAGAAATCCGCATTTGCATGCCTAAAGGAGCTGTTATGGACAAACACAAGGCCCCGGGAGCGATTAGCGTGCAGGTTTTAGAGGGAAAAATCGTTTTTGAAGTGGGAGATGAAAAAATAGAAATGCCTAAGGGAGCGTTAATCAGCCTAGAAGCCCAAGTTTCGCACCGTTTGGACGCTTTAGAAAATAGCGTTATAAGATTGTCTTTGAGTAAAAAATAAGGAAAATCAAATGATGAAAGCCGTTTTTATCAATGTTTGGTATTTGCTTTTAACGATCATTTTATTAATCATCATATGGAGGATCATTAAATTAGTGTTAAAAGATAAAAACGACAGCGACGATAAGGGGTTAGGGTAAAAGCGCGTTTTAATCTAAAAAATGAGCCAAAAAGATAAAAGAAGTCGTTTAATGATAGTCGTTTAATTAAGCACGCTACAATACGAAAATTTTAAAAGACAAGGAAAAGAAATGAGCGAACAACGAAAAGAATCTTTACAAAATAACCCTAATTTGAGTAAAAAAGACGTCAAAATCGTGGAAAAGATTTTGAGCAAGAACGACATTAAAGCCGCTGAAATGAAAGAGCGCTATCTCAAAGAAGGGCTGTATGTGTTAAACTTCATGAGCTCTCCTGGCAGCGGTAAAACCACGATGCTAGAAAATCTAGCGGATTTTAAAGACTTTAAGTTTTGCGTGGTAGAGGGCGATTTGCAAACCAACAGAGATGCGGACAGGTTGCGTAAAAAAGGCGTGAGCGCGCACCAGATCACCACCGGCGAAGCGTGCCATTTGGAAGCGAGCATGATTGAGGGGGCGTTTGATTTACTCAAAGATGAGGGGGCGTTAGAAAAAAGCGATTTTTTAATCATTGAAAATGTGGGGAATCTGGTTTGCCCCTCAAGCTATAATCTAGGAGCGGCGATGAATATCGTGTTACTCTCAGTCCCAGAGGGCGATGATAAGGTGCTAAAATACCCCACGATGTTTATGTGCGCGGATGCGGTCATTATCAGTAAAGCGGATATGATTGAAGTGTTTAATTTCAGGGTTTCTCAAGTCCAAGAAGACATGCAAAAATTAAAGCCTGAAGCGCCTATTTTTTTAATGAGTTCCAAAGACCCTAAAAGCTTGGAAGATTTTAAAAATTTCCTTTTAGAAAAAAAGCGTGAAAATTACCAATCCACGCATTCGTTTTAATGTGTTTAGCGATCCCCTCTAAAGTCATAGCCATTAACGATAATGTGGCGCTTTTAGAAACTTTAGGCGTTCAAAGAGAGGCGAGCTTGGATTTAATGGGCGAGTCCGTTAAAGTGGGCGATTATGTGTTGCTCCACATCGGCTATGTGATGAGTAAGATTGATGAAAAAGAAGCCCTAGAATCCATTGCACTTTATCAAGAAATGATCGCCAAAATGAACGAAACGCATGAGTGATAATGAGCGTTAATCATCTCATCGCCCCTTTTAGAGACAAGCAAACCCTTTTAGCGCTCTCTAATGCAATCAAAAAACTCGCTTTTAAACTTGAAAAAAAATTAGTCATCATGGAAGTGTGCGGAGGGCATACGCATTCTCTCATGAAATACGGGCTTTTGGATTTGATGCCTAACAACTTAGAGTTTGCGCATGGGCCGGGGTGTCCGGTATGCGTGATGCCAAGAGCGCGCCTTGATGAAGCTTACGAACTCGCTATGATCAAAGACAGCATTGTTTTGAGTTTAGGGGATATGATGAAAGTCCCCGGGAGCTATGGGAGTTTGATACAAGCCAGAGAAAAGGGGCTGGATGCGCGCTTTTTGTATTCGCCCATGCAAGCTTTAGAGATCGCTAAAGAAAACCCGTATAAAAAAGTCATCTACATTGCGATCGGTTTTGAAACCACAACGCCGATGAGCGCTAGCGTTTTATGGAATGCTAAAAAAGAAAAAATCCACAACCTTTTTTTCCACATCAACCACATTTTAGTGCCTCCGAGCGTGAGCGCGATTTTAGAAGATCCAGCCTGCCAAATTAACGCCCTTTTAGCCCCTAGCCATGTGAGCGTGATCAGCGGCGCTCAAATCTATACTCCTTTAGTGGATCGCTTTAAACTCCCCATTATTGTGAGCGGTTTTGAGCCGGTGGATATATTAGAAAGCGTGCTGATGCTTATTAAACAAGCCTTAAACAAAGAAGCCAAGCTAGAAATCCAATACAAAAGAGCGGTGAGCTATTGGGGGAATGTAAAAGCGCAAGAGTTAGTCAATGCATGCATGGAAGTGAGAGAAAATTTTGAATGGAGAGGGTTAGGGAATATCAAACGATCCGCTCTCAAACTCAAAGAAGCGTTCGCTTCTTATGACGCTGAAAAAGTCTTTAAAGAACACTTAAGCCACAAAACCTCCAAAGAAAACAAGGCATGCAAGTGCGGGGAAATTTTAAAAGGCATCGCTAAGCCCCTAGATTGCTCGCTATTCGCCACAACTTGCACCCCACAAAACCCGATCGGCAGTTGCATGGTCAGCTCTGAGGGGGCGTGTGCGGCGTATTATCGTTACAAGCGCGTTTGAGCTTTAGAAATTGCTCTAAGCCCTTAGATTGCTCACTATTCGCCACAACTTGCACCCCGCAAAACCCGATCGGCAGTTGCATGGTCAGCTCTCAAGGGGGCGTGTGCGGCGTATTATCGTTACAAGCACGTTTGAGCTTTAGAAATTGCTTTTTAGTGAAATCGCTCAAACCTTCGCAATTGACATTCACGCTTTTAGGGGGTTTTTCTTTTTTAACAACTGGTTTTTGATAAGCCCTTTTCTTAACGCTCGCTTGGATAGTGTCAAAATCAAAAGGGTAATTTAAAGCTTTTAGGGTTTTTTGCGTTTCTAAAAAATGGGCTTTCAGGCGGTTGGTGTAATAGTATTCTTCTATCTTAAAGGCTTTCAAGAAACTCGGGTGCGTGAAATAGATTTTTAGGATTTGGTGTTCTATTTTAGCGTATCTAAACCCATGCTTTAAATCCCCCAAAGCTTGAGAAACATAGCGGTTGATTACTTCTCTTCGCTTGAGTTGGAGTTTTAAATTTTTAAACGCAGAGACTTGAGCGATTTTTTTAAACAGCAAAAAGGTTTCTTTCTTTTTCAAATAGCGTTTATAAATGATGGGGTCAAATCCATTTTCCATGATGGAATTATAGCGTTTTAGCTTGACTTTTTTAAAAAGCTTTTGTATAATGCTTCTTTTATTTGTTGGGGTGTCGCCAAGCGGTAAGGCACCAGGTTTTGGTCCTGGCATTCCGAGGTTCG
Organism: Helicobacter pylori; assembly: GCA_008032935.1. NCBI lineage: Bacteria > Pseudomonadati > Campylobacterota > Epsilonproteobacteria > Campylobacterales > Helicobacteraceae > Helicobacter > Helicobacter pylori. Next base: position 942,851 of record CP032039.1, read on the forward strand.
AATCCTTGCACCCCAGCCATTTTTCCTTTTAGCGCGTTCTTATATCGCGGAGTAGAGCAGTCCGGTAGCTCGTTGGGCTCATAACCCAAAGGTCAGTGGTTCAAATCCATTCTCCGCAACCAATCCCTTTTTTTAAATTTAACTCTGTTTAATAGAATTTATAGAATTTAAAAAATGCTTTAGCATTTTTAAGATAAATAATAAAAGAGCTCAAGCAAGCGATAACTTTACTAAAAAAGCGGTCTTCTTGGGTTAGGGGGATTTAATTGGGGGTTGTAGGGGGAGAGTTATTTCAAAATACCCCCCTATCCCCTTAAGAAAACGAATTTCAAATGAAGAAAACGAGTTTTAACTTAAGAAAATGAGTTTCAAGTGAAGAAAACGAATTTCAAATGAAGAAAATTGAGTTTTAACCATGACTTTAACACCACCAAACGAAACAAAAAGCGCCAAAAGCAAAAAAATGACAAAATTTTTAAGAAAATGACAAAAAAAAAAAAAACGCTTTATGTTATAATACTCCAAATACATTCCAATGCAAATGCGTTCTAATGCAAATGTATTCTAATGTATGAAATCCCTAATACTAATCCAATTTAATCCAAAAAGGAGAAAACATGAAAAAACACATCCTTTCATTAACTTTAGGTTCGCTTTTAGTTTCCGCATTGAGCGCTGAAGACGACGGCTTTTACACAAGCGTAGGCTATCAAATCGGTGAAGCCGCTCAAATGGTGAAAAACACCAAAGGCATCCAAGAGCTTTCAGACAATTATGAAAAGCTGAACAACCTTTTAACTAGATACAGCACCCTAAACACCCTGATCAAATTGTCCGCTGATCCGAGTGCTGTATCTGGCGCGATCAACAATTTGAATGCGGGCGCGACGGGTTTGCTCAAAGAAAAAACCAACTCCCCCGCTTATCAAGCCGTCTTTTTGGCATTAAATGCGGCGGTGGGGCTGTGGAATACCATCGGCTATGCAATCATGTGTGGGAACGGGAACGGCACAGGGAGTGGGCCTGGCAGCGTAATCTTTAATAGCCAGCCAGGACAGCGTTCCACGAGCATTACTTGCAACCGGTATGAACCGACTGGTCCTGGTAAAAGCATGTCTATTGATGAATTCAAAAAACTCAATGAAGCCTATCAAATCATCCAACAAGCTTTAAAAGATCAAAAGGGGTTTCCTGAATTAGGCGGGAACGGCACAGAAGTGCATGTGGAATATGAATACGAATGCAAACAGAAACAGAATAGTAGTATTAACGGCGGTGTGGTTCAGTTCTGCCAAGCGAAAAATGGCAGCAGCGGTAGCAGTGGTAGTAATGGTAGTAATGGTAGTAGCACGCAAACAACCAATCAAGACGGCGTAACGATCACCACTACTTATAATGATAACAAAGCCACCGTCAAATTTAGTATCACCAATAACGCTCAAGAGTTGTTAAATCAAGCAGCAAACATCATGCAAGTCCTTAACACGCAATGCCCTCTCGTGCGATCCACAAATAACGAAAACGCTCCAGGGGATGGCCAACCATGGGGTTTAAACACAAGGGGGAACGCGTGCCAAATCTTCCAACAGGAATTTAGCCAGGTTACTAGCATGATCAAAAACGCTCAAGAAATCGTCGTGCAAAGCAAAATCGCTAACACTAACCAAAAAGCAGAAATAGCTAACCCCAGTAACTTCAACCCTTTCACAGACGCTGGCTTTGCACAAGGCATGCTCGCTAACGCTAAAGCGCAAGCGAGTATGTTCAATTTAGCTGAGCAAGTGAAAAAAACTTGGAAGTCATGCAAAACAACAATAATGTTACGATTTTAGTAGGATCTAAGAAAGAAATGACCAATTTTGTTAGCGCTTTTTTGGCATCATGCAGAGATGGGGGTGGGACATTGCCTAATCAAGGGGTAACTTCTAACACTTGGGGGGCCGGTTGCGCGTATGTGCAAGAAACCATAACGGCTTTAACCAACAGCATCGCGCATTTTGGCACTCAAGAACAGCAAATACAGCAAGCCGAAAACATCGCTGACACTTTGGTGAATTTCAAATCCCGATACAATGAATTAGGGAATACCTATAACAGCATCACTACTGCGCTTTCAAGCATCCCTAACGGCTCAAGCTTGCAAAATGCGGTGAGCAAAAAGAATAACCCCTATAGCCCGCAAGGCATAGAAACCAACTACTACTTGAATCAAAACTCGTATAACCAAGTCCAAACCATCAACCAAGAGTTAGGGCGTAATCCCTTTAGGAAAGTGGGCATCGTCAGTTCTCAAACCAACAACGGTGCCATGAATGGGATCGGTATTCAGGTGGGCTACAAGCAATTCTTTGGCCAAAAAAGAAAATGGGGCGCAAGATACTACGGCTTTTTTGATTACAACCATGCGTTCATCAAATCCAGCTTCTTCAACTCGGCTTCTGACGTGTGGACTTATGGCTTTGGAGCGGACGCCCTCTATAACTTCATCAACGATAAAGCCACCAATTTCTTAGGCAAAAACAACAAGCTTTCTGTGGGGCTTTTTGGTGGCATTGCGTTAGCGGGCACTTCATGGCTTAACTCTGAATACGTGAATTTAGCCACCGTGAATAACGTCTATAACGCTAAAATGAACGTGGCGAATTTCCAATTCTTATTCAACATGGGAGTGAGGATGAATCTCGCTAGATCTAAGAAAAAAGGCAGCGATCATGTGGCTCAACACGGCATTGAACTAGGGCTTAAAATCCCCACCATCAACACCAATTACTATTCCTTTATGGGGGCTGAACTCAAATACCGAAGGCTCTATAGCGTGTATTTGAATTATGTGTTCGCTTATTGATGTTTAGCTATTTGTGGAACTCCCTTTTTTAACCCTCTTTTTGGGGGGTTTGTTTTTTAAACTCCCTTGTTAAGGTATTTCTTTTTTGAACCCCCTTTTTCTTTGAACCCCCTTTTTAAATTCTCTTTTTTTAAATTTTTGAACCCTTTGTTTTGAACTCTTTATTTTTGAACTCTTTATTTTTGAACTTTCTTTTTTTTGAACTTTCTTTTTTTGAACTTTCTTTTTTTTGAACTTTCTTTTTTTTGAACCCCCTCTTAAATCCTCTCTTTTTTGGGGGGTTTATTTAAATTCTTTGTTTTAAATTCTTTGTTTTAAATTCCCTTTTTTTAGGGGGCTTCTTTTTAAGGGATTTCTTTTCTTAAACTCTCTTTTTTAAAACCCTTTGTTTTGAAACTCCCTTTTAGGGGTTTGTTTTGAACTCTTTGTTTTTGAACCCTTTGTTTTGAACTCTCTTTCTTTGAACTCTCTTTCTTTGAACTCTCTTTCTTTGAACTCTCTTTCTTTGAACTTTCTTTTTTTAGGGGGCTTCTTTTTTGAACTCTCTTTTTTTTAAATTCTTTGTTTTAAATTCTTTGTTTTAAATTCTTTGTTTTAAATTCCCTTTTTTTAGGGGGCTTCTTTTTAAGGGATTTCTTTTTTAAACCCTCTTTGAACCCTCTTTTTTTTGAATCCTCTTTTTTTTGGGGAGATTTAATAAAAAAATCCTTTTTAGTATTTTTTATAACCAATGATAAAAGAGCTTGCCAAAAGCAAGTGATAATTTTAAAAATGAAAAATCTTTTTTAGCGTTTTTAGTGATTAGTTAGTGGGGAACTTGGCGTTAATTTAAACGATAGTTTTTAAAAAGCGTTTCTTTAGGGGGGTTTAATCTTTTTCACTGATTTTTCACTGACTTCTCCCTCCGCTTTTTAATCTTTTAGTTTTTCACTGATTTTTCATCTGTTTTTTTAAGTTTTTTCACAAAACAAAGTTTTTGATTTTTCTAACCTTTTTAATCCCACTCTATCGCTTGCGCTATAATGAACTGATCTTATATTTTTAAAGGAATAAATATGCCAAACACCACCAACAAAGATTACACAAAATACAGCCAAAGACAGCTTTTTAATTTTTTAAATTCTATCAAAACCAAGCAAAAAAGAGCGTTAGAAAAATTGAAAGAAATCCAAGCTCAAAAACAAAGGATTAAAAAAGCGCTCCAATTTAAAGCGCTAAACTTAACCGAAAATGGATACACCATAGAAGAAGAGCGAGAAATCTTAGCAAGGGCTAAGGACACCAAGAACCGCCTTTGTTTTAAAAGCATAGAGGATTTTAAGAAGCATTGTGAAAACTTGTAAATAAGATTTAAAAATGCTGACGATTGAAACCAGTAAAAAATTTGATAAGGATCTTAAAATTCTTGTTAAAAATGGGTTTGATTTAAAGCTTTTGTATAAAGTGGTTGGAAATTTAGCCACAGAGCAGCCCCTAGAACCCAAATACAAAGACCACCCACTCAAAGGCACTTTAAAAGACTTTAGGGAATGCCACCTAAAACCGGATTTATTGCTTGTCTATCAAATTAAAAAACAAGAAAACATTCTTTTTTTGTTAAGGCTAGGCAGTCATAGCGAGCTGTTTTGACTGGGCTGTTATAATGAACTTATCTTAATTTAATAAAAGGAATCAGCATGCCAAACACCACACCAACAAAGACTACACAAAATACAGCCAAAAACAGCTTTTTAATCTCATCAATCAATTAGAGTAAAAAATCAGCCAAGCTTTTGATGATAAAAGAGATTGTTGTTTTGGGGCATGAGATCCCAAATCTTGAAACGCAACAAGCCATGAGAGATGCGTTAAATGGAATTAATCTCACTCAAATTGATAGTTTAAATGATTTTATAAACGAGTTAAAAAGAAAAAATAGTAAAGGTTTTGAAAATGTATGCTTTAGCGTTTGATTTAAAGATTGAGATTTTAAAAAAAAGAATACGGAGAACCCTACAATAAAGCCTATGATGGTTTAAGACAAGAATTAGAGCTATTAGGGTTTGAAAACACTCAAGGGAGCGTTTATGTTAATTATTCTAAAGAAAACACTTTAGCGCAAGTCTATAAAGCGATCAATAAACTCTCTCAAATTGAGTGGTTTAAAAAATCTGTTAGGGATATTAGAGCGTTTAAGGTAGAGGACTTTAGCGATTTTACTGAGATTGTGAAATCCTAGTGTTTAGCCAAATTTTTAAAATTTTTGGCACTTATAGAGTGGAAAGCAACGCTTTTTTAGTAAGACTAGGCAGTCATAGCAAGCTGTTTTTAATCCACCCACACAATTTATAACGCTTAAACCAATCGCTCGCCAACTACCCCCCCCTTTTTAGGGATAAAATTTAGGGTTAAAACACCGCTTACGCTTTTTTTGCTTTTTAAACACCATCGTGTTTGCCACTTTTTAAATACCCTCGTGTGCGCATTTCCTTGCGCTTCAAAGCCCCTTCATAACGGCGGATTTCAACCTCTGTTTTAGGCTCGTATTTAGGCATGGGGGTGGGTTTGCCATTTTCCACAGCCACCATGGTGAAATAGCATGAATTCGTGTGCGTGATTTCACGAGTTTTAATGTCTTCGCTCAAAACCTTAATGCCCACTTCGCATGAAGTGTTCCCTACGTAATTGATGCTGGCTAAAAAAGTGAGCAAATTCCCTACAGGAATGGGGTATTTAAAAGTAACCCCATCCACGCTTAAAGTGACCGTTCCTTTAGCGCAATAACGAGTCGAGCACACATAAGCCACTTTATCCAATAAATTCAATAATTCCCCCCCATGCATGACATTGTTGAAATTAGCGGTTGTAGGCACGACTAAATAGCTCATCAATAATTTAGTGCGATCCGCTGTGTCTATAGTAAAATCAAAATGGCTAGAATGCGATGATTGTATTTGAGGCATTGCTCCTCCTTAATTAAAATTGGTGTTAAAAATGTTTTTTGTAAAAAACATTCCAAGAACTATATATTAGTAAAAATTAAGTAATATTGAGTGAATATTAGAGACATTAGAAAAATAATAAGAGGGTTAGCGTTAAATAATGGGCGTTGGAGAGAAAAAAGAAAGCCAAAAGGTGGCAATTATCACTGGGGCGAGTTCTGGGATTGGGTTGGAGTGCGCGTTAATGCTGTTAAATCAAGGGTATAAAGTCTATGCGCTCTCTAGGCATGCGACTTTGTGCGTGGCGTTAAACCATGCGTTATGCGAGAGCGTTGATGTTGATGTGAGCGATTCTAACGCTTTAAAGGAAGTGTTTTCAAACATCAACGCTAAAGAAGATCATTGCGATGTTTTGATCAATTCCGCCGGTTATGGGGTGTTTGGGAGCGTGGAAGACACGCCCATTGAAGAGGTTAAAAAGCAATTTAACGTGAATTTTTTCGCCCTTTGTGAAGTGGTGCAGCTTTGTTTGCCCTTATTAAAAAACAAGCCCTATTCTAAGATTTTTAACCTTTCTTCCATAGCGGGGCGTATGAGCATGCTCTTTTTAGGCCATTACAGCGCGAGTAAGCATGCCTTAGAGGCTTATAGCGATGCCTTGCGTTTAGAGCTTAAACCCTTTAACGTTCAAGTGTGTTTGATTGAGCCAGGCCCAGTGAAAAGCAACTGGAAAAAAACCGCTTTTTCAGTTGAGAATTTTGAGAGCGAAGATAGCCTTTATGCGTTAGAAGTGAATGCGGCTAAAACTTTTTATGCGAGCGTGTATGAAAAAGCCCTAAGCGCTAAAGCCGTGGCGCAAAAAATCGTTTTTCTTAGTATGAGTCAAAAAATCAAGGCCCGTTATTTGATCGGCTTAAAAACCCAATTATTGCTAGCGTTGTATCAAATCCTCCCGAGTAGCTGGTATGATTCTTTGTTCAGATTAATCGTTCTTAAAAGGAAGCGTGATGCTTAAAACCTATCATATCGCCTTAGCTTGCGTGATTTTAGCGGTGGTGGTGCTGTTGTTTGGAGGGGAGTCTTTGAGTTTGGAAGAATGGCAAGAAGTGTGCCTTAACGTGAAAAACCACTTTTTGCACAATGAAGAACTGAGCTCTTTAAGTGTTATTATTTTAGAAATACGATTACCACGAGTGATCTTAGCGCTCCTGGTGGGGGCGAGTTTGTCCGGGAGTGGGGTGGTGATGCAAACGATTTTTAGAAACCCCTTAGTTGATCCCTTTTTATTAGGGATTTCTAGCGGGGCGATGCTAGGCGTGGCGATGGCGATAGCGGTAGTGGAGTCTAATATTGCGATTTTAGCGTTTTTTGGGGCGATTTTAGCCAGCCTTGCTGTCTTAGCAATGAATAGGGTTTTAGGCAATTCCGTCCTTTCATTGGTGCTTTCAGGGGTGGTGTTGAGCGCGTTTTTAAGCGCACTTGCCGGAGCGATCAAATTCTTTGTGATCCCCCAAAAAGCGCAAGCGATTGTCGTGTGGCTTTTAGGGAGCTTGTCTTTGAGCAGTTACAAGGATTGTTTGATCGCTTTCATAGGGCTATCTTTAGGCTTTATCCCGCTCTTTTTGTTAAGGTGGCGTATTAATTTATTGAGCTTGAGCGATGCGCAAAGTTTGAGCTTGGGGATTAACCCAGTGTTATTGCGATCGCTTTGTCTGGTGTGTGTGAGCGTGGCGAGCGCTTTAGCGGTGAGCGTGTCCGGCACGATTGGCTGGATTGGGTTGGTCATTCCGCATGTGGCTAGGTTGTTTTTTGGGGCGAATTTGCAAAAATTGCTTTTAAGCTCTTTGTTAATGGGGGCGTTTTTCTTGCTTTTAGCGGATGTGGTGGCTAAAACCATTACCCCCTATGATTTACCGGTAGGCATTGCGACAAGCGTTTTAGGAGCGCCTTTTTTCTTGTGGCTTTTGTTCAGGACTAGGGGGGTGTGATGGTCTTAGAAGTTAAAAACCTGTCCTTTAAATATTCTCAAAAACTCATTTTAGACAAGTTGAGTTTTAGCGTGCCAAAAAACAGCATCACCAGCATTTTAGCGCCTAATGGATCCGGTAAAACCACGCTTTTAAAATGCCTTTTAGGGCTTTTGAAGCCTTTAGAAGAAACCGAAATTAAAGCGTGTAACAAGGATATTTTACCCTTAAAGCCTTATGAAAAAGCCAAATTGATTGCTTATATCCCCCAAGTGGAATATTATGCGTTTAATTTCAGCGTGCTAGATTTTGTCTTAATGGGGAAAGCGACGCATTTGAATCTATTCGCTATGCCTAAAGCTAAGCACATTAAAGAAGCCACTAGCGTTTTAGAGCGCTTGGATTTAGAGTCTTTAAAAGATCAAGGCATTAACGATTTGTCCGGGGGTCAGAGGCAAATGGTGCTTTTAGCCAGAAGTTTGTTGCAAAGAACGCCCTTATTGTTATTAGATGAGCCTACGAGCGCGTTAGATTTAAAAAACCAAGCCCTTTTTTTTGATGCGATTAAAGATGAGATGAAAAAACGAGAATTGAGCGTTTTAGTCAATATCCATGATCCCAATTTGGTTGCCAGGCACTCCACGCATGTGGTCATGCTCAAAGATAAAAAACTTTTTTTGCAAGCTTCCACACCAATCGCTATGACTTCACACAATTTAAGCGCGCTCTATGACACGCCCCTAGAAGCGATCTGGCATGACAATAAGCTTGTCGTGTATGCGTTGTAGGGGTTTTGTAAGATTTCAAACCCATGCTTTGAGCATGGGTTTAAGAGTGGTATTTAGAGCGGTATTTAGAAACTATACCTCATTCCTAAATTGGAAGCGAAATGGCTTGCGTTGGAAATCAAATTGTGCAAATAAACAACGCCCAAATTCAAAAACACTTCTTTAGCTAATTGCAATTCCCCACCCATCATCACTCTGGCATGGGTATTTAAAGGGTTACGAGCGGCATTGACTTTAAAAGTGTTTAAAGACGCGGCGTTATTAGAGCCAACATGAGCGAACTCTTGTAAAACTCCAGCGTTCATATAGAAATATGAAGTGTCCCCATAATAATAGCGCGCTTCCACATTAGCGTTAGCGTTGAATAGATGCTGACTGCTAGAGCCATTTTTCAAAGCCACTTTTTGATTGCTGTTGCTTTTAAAGTTGGTTGAACCTAAATGGTTATAGCTCACGCCCACGCTTGGTTTTAACACTAAAGCATTCCTAAAAAACGCAAAGTCATAACCATAGCTCGCTCTTGTTGCAGCACTATAGGCTAAGTAATGATAGCTTTGATTCAAATCTTGCAATAGAGCGCTTTTGAAATTCAAGCTTGATTGATCACTCCCTAGCGCCCCTTGAGCTTCAAAGTCAAATTCATGCTGGTTGGCAAAAATACGGCTATACACGCCAAAATTAGTGTTATTGGCCCCAGAGTTAAGGGAGTTCGCTTGATTGCTAAAAGAGCTATAACCATAGCTTCCAAAACCGCCCACAATGGCTTCCACTTCCCCATTAAGGTAAGCGTCTACGCCGGTGCTTGTGCCATACAATGAAGCGTTGCCGCCACTATTCAAGCTCGTTCCCCCAATAGCGTTAGCCCAAACATTGGTGGGTTTTTCATATTTAGGGGCAAATTGATACAACACTTCCGCCGCACTTTCTAAAGAAGCGAATCTTTGATCTTTTAAAGCTTGTAAGCGTTGAGCGAACGAGTCAATATGGTTGGTGTGCCTTCTAGAGAGATTGACTAAACGAGAATTTAAAATCATCGCGTTACTCAAGCTCAAAGTTTGCAAGCCACTGGTTTTATGCTCTAAACTGGCTATGTTGTTTAAAGTGGTAGTGGCCGCATTCAATTGCTTGGTGATTTCATTAGCGCTTGTAGCATCAATCATGGTTCTGGCATAACCCGCATCATGGCTATCAATCAATAAGGTCTGTAAGAGATCCCTACCTTGCACACCTGAATGAGTATAAAGCGTGTCAATATCTTTAGAGCGATCAGCCAATTCAAACACGCTTTCAATAGTGCCAAAATCATGCTGATTGATAGCGACTAAATTAGGAGTGGCGCTGTGAGCGAAAGGAGCGTTCTTTATGAGAGCGTAGCTAGCGAAACGCGCGTTATTAGTGGTGTTTGTGGGTAAATTTGTGGTATCGGTGCTGCTGTTAGTAGGCGTAGAATTGTTGCCTAAATTAACAGCGATTGTGGTGTTGTTAGCCGTTTTATTAATCCCTGTATTTTTCCATGCCTTACCTTCAAGATATTTGTAATTTTCAGGGTTATTCACCATGCTTTGATTGCCAATAGCCATACCGCATGCTTTAATGTCATTGAGATTATCTTTTCGCACCACGCAAATATCCATGCGGTTGTTGTTGTTATAAAGGGCTAGGCGCTCTTTGAATTGCTCTTGCAGATTGGTATTGCTTGCAGAAATATTGTCATAACTAGTGCCTTGCACTCCCACTAAATTATAATCAATGTTTCGCGCTTTCACTAAAACATGTTCTTTATTTTTAGTGAGGTTTTGAGCGTTATTGATCTTAATGAGTGGTTTGTAAAACCCGGTCGCGCTATCCACTAAATTATTAAATATCATGCTTGCTTGATGGCCTGCATTTAAGGTCGCTACACGCCCATCTTGGACAAAAAGATTCATCGTGCCTTGATTGTTAGTGAAATGCCCTTGAATGGTTAAATCCAAATCTTTACCATAATCCATGCTCGCGTTGCTGTTTAGGGTTAGGTTATTAAACATAAGCCCTGTTTTGCCGGCAATGTTTCCTGGGGCTCCAAAAAGAATCCTCTTATTGACTTCAACATCGGTAACATTCCTAGCGTCAAAATAATTCCAAGGGGCATGGTAAATTTCATCTATAACCAGTTTTTTACCGCTTTTAAAAGTAACGCCCCCAGAATAGGCCGGGCTATAGCCCGTTTGCAAACTCACGACACCAATGCGAGACTTATCGCCTATATTTTCGCCAAAAATAGTGTATTGCCCAAAACTCTGAACACGGGTTGTAACCACCAATTCCTTAATATCAAAGTTTTTAACGTTCACATTAGTGGCAGATGTAGTGAGCTTGTTGATATTGACTTTGTCTGTAACGCCGCTAAAATCCAAAGCGCTAGTGTTTAGCCCGTTATCGCTCTTGCTGGCATCAATATTTTTAAAATGAGCGCTATGGCCATTCACTCTTAAATTCGTGGATTTTCCCAGATAAATATTGCCATTAAAATAAGCTGTATGGGCATCCACTCTTAAGTTCACCGCTTTTCCTAGATGGATATCGTTATTGAAAGTGGCTGTGGCGTTGTTGGTGTCTTCACCAGCCTTAAACTCAAAATTCGCGCTTGATCCTGCCACAGCAGCACCGCCCACTTGATTATTCACTCTTAAAGTCCCCTCAACGGTGATATTCCCGGTTAGATTTTCCACTAATAAAGAACGCCCGCTCGCTTGATTGGACAGATTGACACCGCCTTCGCCGATATTCAAATGAGCCGCATTCGTGCTAAGAGAAGCTTTAAACCCTCCCGCTCTAAGCGTGCCATCGGCTTTAGTGTTTAAGTGGAAAATATTCACAACCGTGTCTTTACCGCCAGCAAAAGGCCCATCAACGACTTGCGTGGGTTGGATTTCTGTTTTTTGCGTGTCATTTTTAGGGTTATCTTTAGGGTTATCTTTGGTTTTACTCTCATAGCCGCCTTCTGGAGGGGTGATAATGCTTAACCCCGCGCTTTGCCACAAATCCAGCACGCCAATATTAGTCTTTTTACCAGCGATAATGCCCGCTTGAGCGGCGTTTTGATCGCCCACAGCGAGATGGCGAAAATTCATTTCCCCTTGCACTTTTGAAGTGTTTATCGTGCTGTATGAAGGGGCCAAATACGCTCCCACATATTGCAAACGGCCCATCCACACCTTACCATATAGATCAACGCTATGATTTGAGCTTGAAACCAAATTAAGCGTGGCACCATCATAAAGAGAAATTTCCGCATTTTCACGGCTTGTAATTTTATCTGAACTTTTCAAAGTCAAAACCGTAGAGCTGGCTTTCCTCCCGGCTCCAGAACCCACACGATTATTGATTTCTACAAAATTATCAATTAAGATATTTTTAGCGTCAAAATTCACTCTCGTGGTGCGATCAGCACCATCTTTAAAGCTTGTGAAAGAATTGCCATTGAATTGGCCCAAACGCAAAGTGGCTTTTTGCATGTTCACGTCTAAATCCCCACCAGTAAAGTTGATAAGGCCTGAAAGGTTATAAGTCCCTACAGCGTTTTGCATATCCACTTCAAGCTTGTTCCATTGCCCATCTTTAACCCAATAATGCCTAGCGGCATTCCCCCAATCCCAACCTCCATCAATCTTACTGGATAAAAGGGATTTGTATAAGTCGTATTGCTTGTTAGGGAAATTATTAAAGCCTCTTCCTGCTTGAATGCGCCAAACTTTATCGGGTTTATCCGGGGTTTTATTGGCTTGTTCGGCTTGTTTGAGCCCCCAGCTAAGAAGCCCTGAGACCGTTCCTACAGCGGTTCCTGTAGCGATACCCCCAACAATGGCTGGAATGATCACGGTTGTGAAAAAGGCGCGACTCTCGCTGTGTATGGGATCATTTGGCGTATTAGCCCCTAGTTCGGTGCCCATTAATGCCCCCACTAAAGCGAGAGAGATAATAGGGCGGTTGATTTTGCGGTGTGTTTGTTGTATTTCCATTTCTTTTCCTTTCTTTCCTTTCTTTTTGTAAAACGATTTTTGCACAAAGGGTGCGACTTTAGACTAGAAAATTTCTGTTGTATTTACTATTAAGGCTATAAATATATAGTATCTACAACCAATGTTCAATTTTTATTAAGTTAAGATAAATGAATATAAAACCCATAGGATTAAAAAGTAAAATGGCTGAAATTTTGGGCTAGAATGTGTAAAAAGGTAAAATTGGAGGCGTTTAAAAAAACTTCTCCCAAATCGTGCCTTGTGGGGTGTCCATCAAAGCGATTTTTTGTTTCAAAAGCTCTTCTCTGATGTTATCGGCTTTTAAAAAATCTTTTTGCTCTTTGGCGCGTTTTCTTTCTTCTATTTTGCTTTCAATTTCCTGTTTTTCGCTTCCACTCACGCCTAACTGGAAATACGCGCTAGGGTCTTTAAACCCGATGCCAAGCAGTTCTTCTATGAATTTCAAATTCGCTAAAATTTCGCCCTTCAAAGCCTTGTTTTTAGGGTTTTGATCCAGTTTTTCATTCGTAGAAGAAAGCATGCTTTCTAAAACGCTCAACGCTTTGGAAATGTTTAAATCATCTTGCATGCATTCTAAAATTTCTTTTTTAAAGTTTGGATTTATCCCTCCCAAAGTCCCTAAAACGCGCTGTTTCAAGCGATAGATTTTATCCAAGCGTTTTTTACTCATTAACAAGTCTTCTTCATTGAAATTCAAAACAGAGCGATAATGCACCCCTAGTAAGTAATTGCGCAAAATTTCGCCATCATAGTTTTTCAGGGCGTCTTTAACAAAAAAGCTATTCCCTAAACTTTTAGACATTTTTTCATTGTTGATATTCACAAAGCCGTTATGCATCCAGTATTTGGCAAGCTCCACGCCAAAGGCGCAACGGGTTTGGCACGCTTCATTTTCATGGTGGGGGAATAACAAATCCGCTCCGCCTGCATGGATGTCAATTTGATAAGGGGTGTTAGCGAGCGCTAAAGTTTCAAAAACCATGCTAGAGCATTCTATATGCCAGCCAGGGCGCCCTTTGCCTAAAGGGCTATCAAAGCCCACATCATTATCCCCCTTATAGCTTTTCCATAACACAAAATCCTGCTCAAGCCGTTTTTCTTGCACCAAACCGATACGGCTAAATTCCATACTGCTATTATGCACGCTCAAAGAGCCGTAATCTTTATCCTTGCTCGTGTCTAAATAAATATCCCCATTAGAGACTCTATAAGCGAAATTTTTTTCTAAAAGCGTTTCAATCATGCGCACCATAGCGTCTAAATACTCGCTCGCTTTAGGCTCTAGGCTGGGTTGTTTCACGTTCAAAGCGTTCAAATCCCTCGTGTAAGATTCAATGTAAATACTGCTTAATTCTTGAATGCTTTTGCTTTCTTTTAGGGCTTTGTTGATGATTTTATCGTCAATATCCGTGAAATTCCTTACTAACACCACTTCATAGCCGCTTAATTCAAGCGTGCGCCTTAACAAATCAAAAGCAATCGCGCTCCTAGCATGCCCTAAATGAGCGTCATCATACACCGTAGGCCCGCACACATAAATATTCGCCTTTTTTTCAACTAAAGGCTCAAAAGGGACTTTTTGTTTTAATTTGGTATCATAAATAAACATTTAAAAACCTTGAAAATAATAAAATAAATATAAATGTGTAACCCACGATTTGAACGCTAAGAGTAATAAGATTTCCACGCAAGCGAGGAAAAGAATTACAAGCCATAATTTCAAATTTTTAATTATACCCAAGAATGGTTGAAAGCCAAACGCTTTTATCGTTAAAACGAATAAAAATAACCCGCTCAAACTATTCGCTAAAGCCAAACCTAAAACCCCTAACAAAGGCATCAAACTCAAAGAAGCCGCTAAACCTAAAAAAGCGAAATCAAAGAGATTTTAGCTGCTTTTTTTTGCTCTAATTTCGCATAAAGCCACAAAGAAAAGAGTTTGGTTAGCCCAAAAGGGAGCAAGCCTAAAAGATAGAGCGAAAAGACTTGCGAAGTGATTAGGGTGTCTTTAGGGCTAAATTGCCCCCTTTCAAATAAAAGCTCTGTGATTTCTTTATTTAACATTATCCCCCAATGCTGCAAAGAAGCAAAACCCCCACCAAAAAAAACCACGCCTTTTGCAAGCGCTGTAAGATTAAATCCTGCTGATTGTTTTTAATGGCGATCGCAATGCTAGGGAAAAGGGCTGTGGATATGGCTATGGCAAATAAAGCTAAAGGGAGCTGGAAGACTCTATTAGCGTAATACAAATAAGACACGCTCCCGCTCGCTAAAAAAGAGGCTATCGTGGTGTCTAAAAAAGAAGCGATCTGAGCGCTAGAATTGCCTAAGACGCTGGGGAGGAATTGCTTGAAAAACCCTTTCAAATCCCTTTTAACCCTTTGAGAGCGGTATTTTTTTTTGGCGGCGTTTTTAGTCTTAAAACCCAACAACCCTTTAAACAATAAAGCCCATAAGCCCAATTTGACTAAAGGATAAAAGTGCAATAAAATTTGAGCCACGCCCCCTAAAAGCACGCCATAACTCAAATAATACAACGCTTCTAAATGCGTTTTTTCTTTAGAAACAAAAAGGGCTAAAATCATGCATAAATTGAGTAAGCTTGCACTATAAGCGCTGGCAAAAAAGCTGTGTTTGTATTGCAAGAGCGCGCCTAAAAAAGTGGTGATAAACACCAATAAAAGATACCAAAAATTGATCGCTACAATAGGGGTGCATAGTTTGAGTTTTTCTTCATCAAAGCCATAAGCGAGGAGTTTAGCTAGCCACAAGGGATTTAATGCCACCAATAAGCACCATATCAATAAAACGCTACAAAAAATAAGCCCCACCAAACTCGCAAAGCTCCCTTTAATGGAACTTCGTATGAAGCTTGGTAAAAAGCTTTGCGAAAAAGATCCTTCCGCAAAAATACGCCTGAACAAATTAGGCAATTTGAAAGCCACAAAGAAAATATCGCTATACACCCCGGCCCCTAGAATATTGGCCATCATCAAATCCCGTAAAAAGCCAAAAATCCTAGAGCATAAAATCCCTAAGCTGTTGGTTAAAAATATTTTTTTTAGCATATTAGTCGTATTTATTACCTAATTTTCAGCGTTTTTTTGTTAGCATATTTTCTTTTTTCAAATTCTTATATTATACCATTTAAGGATTAAAAAATGAGCTTGGAGCATTTTGCCCCTATAAAAGTTGAGCGGTGCAAAGACATTCAAAAAGAATTAAAAAAAGCAGCCGCTGAAAATAAATTACAAACAGAAGATCTGTGGTTTGAGATTTTAAAAACTTCTATTTTTATCAAAAACAGCGCTAAAGACGATTTTAGCGAGGCTTTTGGTGGGGAATTGCAACAACTAGAAGAAGATGAATACTATGAAAAAAAAGAGCTAACCCTTTATCAAACCCACGACATTAAAATCAAATCAAACGCTTATAAACGCTTTTTTGAAGTGGAAGTGGATGAACATTTGAGTAAAATAGAAATCGTTTTAGACGAGTGTTTTATTGTCCTAGACACTGAAGAGCATTATCAAGAAATGTTTGCGTATATCAAAGAGCGTTTAGCCTTTGAAGGCGTGGTGTTTCGCCACCTTTCACAAATGTATGAAAATTTAAAAACAGAGTTAAGAAAATATCAAAAAGAAGCCCAAAATAAGCGTTTTATTTTATACGCTTCTTCAACCTTTATCCCTAATACAGAAGAACAATCCCACTTTTTATTAGAAGAAGAATACCTTCCAACGCACATTATTCGCGATCAAGAAGAATTTTTTGTTAAAGAAAATGATTATATCGCTAAAGAAAATCAAAAAGTCGCTTGCGTGAATTACCCCAAACAAGGGAGAGATGGCCGTAACCTTAAAGGCCTTTATATTGAATTGCCTAAAGTTGCCAATTCGCCCACCCCTATAGGGCATGACAAAAACGCTTTTGAAGAAAGAGAAGAAAATAACGCTTTAGTGTATTACTCCAAAGCCTTACAAGGGGTTAAAATGGAAAAAGGGCGTTTGGTTTCTAAGCAAAATTTTATTTTTAAAAACGGGATCAAATCCATTGAAACGCCCAATCTTTTGGGGGGAGTGGAGAGCGGGTTGGTTTTAGAGATTCAAGCTAAAGACGAATTGAGCGATGCGATTGATTCTAATCTCATTTTAGAAGCGAGTGCGATTAACATTAAGGGCAATGTGGGCAAGAATGTGATCTTAGTGGCTAAAGAAATTACTATAGAGGGGCAAATCCACCCTGAAAGCTATGTCTATGCCAATAAAGCGCGTATCACTAACCATAAGGGCGTGTGCTACGCTAAAGAGTTTGAGTGCAAGTATTTAGAGCGTGCTAAGGTGTATGCCAATAGCGTTAAAGTGGAAGCGAGCGCGGGGAGCGTGGTCTATGCGAAAGAAATCGCTTTAGAAAAGCTTAAAAGCGATAACAAGCTGTATTTTTCCAAGCAATGTTGGATTGATGAGGTGGATGGCAATGGCAACCGCTTTATTTTTTACGCTTTTGGGGGGCGAGAAAACCAAGAAGAATTGAAGATCGCTAAACAAAAACTCAATGCGTTAGGGTTAAAATCTAAAAAAATCATCGCTCAGCACCAGTCCTTAAACCATTTAGTCAAAAACCATCAAGCCATCATGGAAAAGCTTAAAAACGCCACTGAAGAAATCAAACACTCTTTAATGCAACAAGAAAGCGTGAAAGACGCTTATAGCGAGTTTATGTTTGCTTTAAAGCGTTTGAAAATCTTAAAAGCTCAAATGCTAGAATTGCAAAAAATCAATAACGAATGTTACGCTAAACTCATCAGTATAGAAAACAGCTTCCAGCATGCAAGCATTACGACTAAAAACCCTTTCAAGCAAGAAAATATCGTGATTTACCATCGCAATTACCCTAAAGTGAGCAATTCAACCGCCATGTTAAGCCACAATGAAAGCGTGGATGTGATCTATGAAGATCATAAAATCAAAAAATCCCTAAAAGCGCTATAAAAGGCTAAAACAACGAGATAAAAAAGGGATAAAAATGATAGTGGGTTTGATAGGGGTTGTGGAAAAAATCTCCGCTTTAGAAGCGCATATAGAAGTGCAAGGGGTTGTTTATGGGGTGCAAGTTTCTATGCGAACGGCCGCTTTGCTTCAAGCGGGCCAAAAAGCGCGTTTGAAAATCTTGCAAGTGATTAAAGAAGATGCACATCTTTTATACGGGTTTTTAGAAGAGGGCGAAAAAATCCTTTTTGAAAGGCTTTTAAAAATCAATGGGGTAGGGGGGCGTATCGCTTTAGCCATTCTTTCAAGCTTTTCGCCGAATGAATTTGAAAGCATTATCGCTACTAAAGAAGTCAAAAGACTCCAGCAAGTCCCAGGTATAGGGAAAAAGCTCGCTGATAAGATCATGGTGGATTTGATTGGCTTTTTTATTCAAGATGAAAACAGACCCGCGCACAACGAAGTCTTTTTAGCTTTAGAGAGTTTGGGCTTTAAAAGCACCGAAATCAACCAAGTCTTAAAAACCCTAAAACCCAATCTCAGCATAGAAGCAGCGATTAAAGAAGCCTTACAACAACTGCGCTCTTAAAAAAGGTTTTTAGTATCCGCTCGCTAAAACCCTAGTAAGAGACTTGAGTGCTAAAAACGCTAAATTCTCAAACAACACGCTTAAAATCATTGAAGAGCTTAATAACGGCGTCAAACAAGCGAGTGAAGACATAAGATCTAAAGCGAGCGATTTAGAACACGCTATAACCCCACTCAAAGAGTTTGGGAAGAATTACCCCGAGTTTTCCCTAAAGCCTAAGGAAGCGTTAGAGAAACTCTTACAAGAGAAAAACGGACAAGTCGCAGGTGTAGCGTTTAGGGAGGATTTAGGAGGGATTGATTTTGTTTGGGGAACGCCAAAGACTAAAGAGAGCGTAGGTTATGGGTTAGCACACATAATAGAACGAAGAGAACAGCAAGCGCTTGCTGATGGCTTAAGTGAAGCAGAAGCTAAAGAATACGCTTTAAATATCGTTAAATCTATCCCTGAAGTGTTAGAGAAAGGCACTAAAGGAACGGATCATTTAGGGCGTGTGTTTGTAGATTATGGAAACAAGAGAGTAGGCTTAAATAACACATGGAATAACAAAGATTTAGAAAATCATTGGGTGATAAGCAGTTATGAATTACGAGATACAACAGAGAAGCCCACGCATTTTCCGACCTCGCAAGCAATCACTAAAGAAAAGGACATTCATTCTTTAAACTCCGTAGAACCTAATCCTACCCAGAAACCGCTAACAGATCAAGAGGATTTATTAAAAAATACAGAAAATTTAAACCAAACCACACCAAAACCTACCCATTTAAGCCCCTTAGAGCAAGCCAACGCAAAAAAGTATGAATTAATACTAAAAACGAAGCATAAAATGAAATTATAAGGATAGTGTAGCCCATAGAAAAACATTAGCAAAATCTCAGAATGGCGATTAAACATCAGTTATGAGTTGAGTGCTAGACATACTTGAAAAAGCTAATGCGTTTTGAAACTTTAACAATAAAAAATTAAACACAAGGAGTAAGGAATGAAAAGCATTAAAAAGCCTCACCTTGACCATACACAAGCCCTTGCGTCTTATGTGTCAGGGTCTCTTGGCACACTTAAAGTGTTTTTAGTGTGGGTTAGAAAATTATTCTCCAACCCATGCCTTGACAATATTAGCACAAAAATATTAAATAATAGAAAGAGTGAATTAGTTTTAAAAACAATGTTCAAGAGTAACGGAGATTATAAGAATAACAAGGCTTATAAAGAATTTTCAAGCACCTCACTCAACGCTAATGCGAAGGTGTCCCATAGGTCGAGTTCCCATGGTGGTGCTAAAAAGAACAATACTTAAAAAACTTTAATAAGTCAAGGAGTGAAAAATGAATTAACCTTAAAAACGATATACCAATCAAAGCTTTAATGCAAGACACCAAACCCTCTAATGGGCAACCATAGGTCGAGTTCCTATAGCGATGTCTGTAAGGATGCTACCATAAAAACCCCAACAAAGTCAAATAACGACCTAAATCTTTTCAAGGAGAACGCAAGGAGAATGAATGAAAAACAAAAATGATGTTAAAGCAGAGATTGACAAGGCGGACATTATCCACTCTTTCATTCCGCAGGATAGCTGAAAATGCTAAAAAGCAATGAGTGGGCTACCATTGAAACTATAAAACAAAAACTTGAAAAAGTCAAGAAATGAAAGAAAGCGAACTCAATAGCTACAATCAAATCATAGAAGAAGCGAGAAGGATAATGGATAAGGCGAATCATTAAAGAGTGAGTGGGTTATTATAGGCTATGAAGCAGATAAATCAAGGAATGGGCTAACTCAGTCGCCTTTAGTGCCAAATTACAAGGGGAAAGATACTAATCCCCTAAACCTTGATAACCCTAATCCTACCACAAAAGAATAAGCAAGGCAATAAACTACCCAACCCAGTCAGTATGAGAAAAATAAGCCTAAAAACCCCTTTAAAAATTCTGGCTTTGTTCTGATCAAATGCCAATAATTGAGTTTTTAAAAAACGATTTTTTAAACTCTATAAAAATGAAATAACCCTTTTTATGGTTTAGTTTAAAGCCCAGTTGGTTTTAGTGAGATTTTCTCTGATGGAAAAAAGCTTGTCTTTGACTTCGTTACTGCTCAATTTCCTCACTTTATCCGAATTGTATTTCAAATCCTGGCTAAGAAGAGACAATCTGTTAGACAAATCGGCAATATCCACCCTTAACCCCTCATCTCTGGCTAATTTGAGCGCGGGGATTAGATCCGTATCTTTTGAAAATATCAAAATCCTATCGGCTATTTTTTTAAAGGCTATTCTTTGAATGTCAAGACCCATGAGCATATCCACCTGTTTTTGTTCTAATAACGCCCTATAACTCCCATCAAACTCCACTCTTATTGCGTTTAACTTAGTCCTCCCTAACCTCAATTCCACTTGATCCAATGAAGCCAGATCGTGTTGGAAATTTTCCACATCGCTATAAATCTTCTCCCATTTAGTCGCTTCACTGCTTTGTAAGATCTCTTCAATGTCGCTGCTGGTGAAGATTTTCATTTCTGTTCCCGGATTTTTTTCATTTTGGAGAGTGTCGTTCCTCTTATCCCATAACGCATGTTCAAAATCAAAGGGTGGGGTGGTATAAAAGTAAATACGACTGATCCATTCATCATCTAGTAAAAAAGCTCTGATAGTAACGATCACATCTAAAGCGATATTGTAATTAACGCATTTTGTTTGTTTAATATCGCGTCTGAAATTCTCCCAATCCACTAGTATGATTGTGTTTGCTTTCATTTATTGCTCCCTTATTTATACGCTAAATTTTTTAAAAGTTCTTAATGCAATCTTGTATTTTGCGCCAACAAGAAACATGGATATAATAATAGCGTTTTTTAAACCTTGCAATTAAATAATAGGAATGGTTGATGCGTATTTTAGGAATAGACCCAGGCAGTAGGAAATGCGGGTATGCTATCATTTCTCACGCTTCTAACAAGCTTTCTTTAATCACGGCCGGGTTCATTAATATCACCACGACACGCTTGCAAGAACAGATTTTAGACTTGATAGAAGCCTTAGATTGCTTATTGGATCGTTACGAAGTTAATGAAGTGGCGATTGAAGATATTTTCTTTGCGTATAACCCTAAAAGCGTGATCAAGCTCGCGCAATTCAGGGGGGCGTTGTCCTTAAAGATTTTAGAAAGGATTGGTAATTTCAGCGAATACACGCCCTTACAAGTCAAAAAAGCCCTAACCGGTAACGGGAAAGCCGCTAAAGAGCAAGTGGCCTTTATGGTCAAACGCTTGCTTAACATCACAAGCGAAATCAAGCCTTTGGATATTAGCGATGCGATAGCTGTTGCTATCACGCATGCGCAACGCTTAAAGCCCCGCTAACTACCATTTGTAAGCCACTTCAAAACGCGCATTAAACCCGGGCTCGGCGATCGCTCTTTTAACAGCGTCAGTGCCTGGCATGTCCGGGCTCATGACATAGGGGCTTGTTTGATCCACATAGAATTTGTTGAAAACATTATTGAACACGGCTGAAAGCAACAAACCCTTCCAGTGGCTTTTGGTTTTAGGGCTCCAATTGATATAAAAATTACTCACGCCATAGCCCGGTTTATGCATATGCACTAACCCTAATTGGGATCCGCATTTGGCTAAATCGGTAGGGGTTTTGGGTTTCTCAGCCGTCCCGTAATCAGGCAAGTAAATATCAAACCCGCAATAATCCAAACCGGTAACAAAGCGGCTAAGCCATGCAAGATTGATCCCTGTTTTGGGGATGGTGTAATCCAATTTGATGATAAAAACATTACCGGTGCTTGCGGCAAGCTCATAGCTGTCCGCCATTAAATACCCCCTAGTGGTGGGCCAAGTGCGCGAGATCCCCACATTCAAACTCACGCCCTTGTATTTGAATGTCCCGCCCACTTCATAGCCATAAATCCTAATCGCTTGACTCAAATTGGTTACAATCAAACTTTGCGCGTATTGTGAGATGAAATTATCCAAAGCCTGATAAAACGCCGCAGCCCTCCCGCTAAAATACTGGCCTGAATAATCAATATTAAATTCAGCGTTAGAGCCCACTTCAGGTTTGATATTTTTAGCGTATCGTAAATCGTTTTGGCGCATATACACGCCATCTCCTGGCATAACCCCCCTTGTAACTTGAGAATAAGTGATTTTTAAAGATAAAGGCTCAATGGGGCTTAGCACAAGAGCCGCGCTAGGGCTAAAGCCTTGAGTGTAGCGGTGGTTCCAATCCTTATCATAAAGCGTGTATGCATCCCACCTTACCCCGGCTCCAAAAGTGATGATTTTATGAGGCGAGTAATTCGCTTGCACATAGCCTCCATAAATATTCCCGTTCGCTTTCCCTCTTTGGCACAAAGTAGGGTCATTGGGGTTATTATCCACAAGGCTGCAAGCGATTTGTTTTTGCCCTTTATCATCAGTATAGACTTGATTAGGCCTGTATAATTCTGATTTAGGGATGCGAGCGTCAAAAACGCTTAAATTTTGGTAGTTGAATCCGTATTCAAAAAGGCTGTCTGTGGCTTCATCAATCACATGCGCGACTTTAAGGTTTAACCCGGTGTTGTTTAAAAACAAATTCCTAGGCTGTGAGCTTGGCTTATCCACATCTGAAAAGCTTGGGGTGCAATAAGCGCCTTCCACGCATGGGTAATTTTCTTTTTCCCATGCACTCGCTTGAGAAGTGGGGAATTTAGCATAAACGCCATTAGGATCAAATAGGGGATCAAATTGAGCGTTTCTAATGCTTGTATAAAGGGTAAAATCTAATCGTGGGTCGCCAAAAGAATTTCCCGCTTCCCTTTTGTATTGTAAGGAAAGATTGTTGGCGGTATTGACGGAGTGATACATGTATCTTGTGAAACTATCCAACACATTAGGACACCCTTGATCGCTATCAGGGCTAAAAGGGGCTTCACAAGGATAGGCTAACCCTATAGCGTTACTCCTTAAAGGGCGTGTAGCGTTATCTCGTGTCATGTTCCAGCTGAAAGTGAGCGTGTCTCTGTCGCTCAAATAACCATTCATTTTAACTAAAGCGTTGTTTTGCTCGCTAGGAGTTCCTGGCTCTTTATCAGCTTGTGTGGGTTTGAAAAGGTTTTTTGTCGCTGTAGCGCCGCTTCTATAATAGAAGATGTTTTGGTGCGTGTAGTAAGCGATAATATCAAAATGCGCGCTTTGATAGGCCGATCTGAAAGTTTCTCGATCGCCAAAATTGGTATAAAAACTCACCGCCCCACTGGCTGCATAATTTTTCCCCCTAGGGATAAAATCAGCCGCTCCTTTAGTCTCCATTTTAATCACTCCTGCGATCGCTCCTGGCCCTGCGCTCGCATTCGCCGCACCTTTGGTAACTTCCACGCTTTTGAGCATGCCAGGGTCAATCACGGTGTTGCCTTGGTGGTGGTAGATATTGCCATTTTGCGCAGCCCCATCCACCGTAACCCTTAAAAGCCTGTCTTCAATGCCTCTCACATAGATTTTCTGCCCCATCACGCTCCCTCCACCCACATTCACATCAGGGTTAGTCCTAAACAAGTCTTTGACTTCATTGCTTTGGCGTTGATCCAATTCTTTAGAAGTAACCTTAAACTCATTATTGTAAGTGAAAATCCTTTTGGCTTGGGTGGTAACCTTATTTAAAGTGCGTTCCTCACTATAGCAAGTCTCAGTGAGTAGGGGTAAACATAAAGCGTATCTAAGCTTTGGGTATGATCTTAAAAACATCCAACAATTCTCCTTAATCTAAAAATTCAAAAAATAAAAATCAAAAAAAAAAAAAAAAACAAAATCTGTCAATGCATTGAGATAGAATAGTATGATAATTATTATTAAAACCAGATTAAAAATAAAATTTTGTTTTTAATCTTTCTTATTTTCATTAATTGTTACAAATAGAAATACTTAAGGGGGTTTTTTATTCTTAAAAAAAAGATTTTTTAAGGAAATTGAATCTTGTTAGTCTTTGTATAACAAATTATGTAATAATCACCACAAGTAATCGGCTTAGTGTTAGATTACGAAGATTTAAAACTAAATAAAGGAAGAATCATGGTTAATAAAGATGTGAAACAAACCACTGCTTTTGGCGCTCCTGTTTGGGATGACAACAATGTGATTACAGCTGGTCCTAGAGGTCCTGTTTTATTGCAAAGCACTTGGTTTTTGGAAAAGTTAGCGGCGTTTGATCGAGAAAGGATCCCTGAAAGGGTAGTGCATGCTAAAGGAAGCGGAGCTTATGGCACTTTCACCGTGACTAAAGACATCACTAAATACACTAAAGCGAAAATTTTCTCTAAAGTGGGCAAAAAAACAGAATGCTTTTTCAGATTTTCTACTGTGGCAGGGGAAAGAGGCAGTGCGGATGCGGTGAGAGACCCTAGAGGTTTTGCGATGAAGTATTACACTGAAGAAGGTAACTGGGATTTAGTAGGGAACAACACGCCTGTTTTCTTTATCCGTGATGGGATCAAATTCCCTGATTTCATCCACACTCAAAAAAGAGACCCTCAAACCAATTTACCTAACCACGACATGGTATGGGATTTTTGGAGCAATGTTCCTGAAAGCTTGTATCAAGTAACATGGGTTATGAGCGATAGAGGGATCCCTAAATCTTTCCGCCACATGGATGGTTTTGGCAGCCACACTTTCAGTCTTATCAATGCAAAAGGCGAACGCTTTTGGGTGAAATTCCACTTTGAAACCATGCAAGGCGTTAAGCACTTGACTAACGAAGAAGCCGCAGAAATCAGAAAATACGATCCGGATTCCAATCAAAGGGATTTATTCAATGCGATCGCTAGAGGGGATTTCCCAAAATGGAAATTAAGCATTCAAGTGATGCCAGAAGAGGATGCTAAGAAGTATCGATTCCATCCGTTTGATGTAACTAAAATTTGGTATCTCCAAGATTATCCATTGATGGAAGTGGGCATTGTAGAGTTGAATAAAAATCCGGAAAACTATTTCGCAGAAGTGGAGCAAGCGGCATTCACTCCGGCTAATGTCGTTCCTGGAATTGGCTATAGCCCTGACAGGATGTTACAAGCCCGCTTATTCTCTTATGGAGACACACACCGCTACCGCTTAGGGGTTAATTATCCTCAGATACCGGTTAACAGGCCAAGATGCCCATTCCACTCTTCTAGCAGAGATGGTTACATGCAAAACGGATACTACGGCTCTTTACAAAACTATACGCCTAGCTCATTGCCTGGCTATAAAGAAGATAAGAGCGCGAGAGATCCTAAGTTCAACTTAGCTCATATTGAAAAAGAGTTTGAAGTGTGGAATTGGGATTACAGAGCTGAGGATAGCGATTACTACACCCAACCAGGTGATTACTACCGCTCATTGCCAGCTGATGAAAAAGAAAGGTTGCATGACACTATTGGAGAGTCTTTGGCTCATGTTACCCATAAGGAAATTGTGGATAAACAATTGGAGCATTTCAAGAAAGCTGACCCCAAATACGCTGAGGGAGTTAAAAAAGCTCTTGAAAAACACCAAAAAATGATGAAAGACATGCATGGAAAAGACATGCACCACACAAAAAAGAAAAAGTAACCCTTTTCTTTAAGCGTTCTTATTTTTAGGAACGCTTTGTCTTTCAAAATTTAGGTTTTTGGATACTCATCAATCCTTTGGTGGTGTGTCCTACTTTTTCATTCATTCAACGAATTTAAAAATTACAATAAAGAGTTATAGTTATGAAACGAAGGGATTTTATTAAAACGACTGCTTTAGGCGCTACAGGTGCTGTTTTAGGAGCACAGATTTTGCAGGCAGAAGAAAGCAAAGGGAGTGTTGCAAAATATAAAATAGAAGCTCAATACAGCATTGATTTTGATTCTGCAGAACACACTTCACTTTTCATTCCCATGCCGAGTGTTGTAGCGAGCAATGTGCATTTACAAGGCAATCATGCCAGTTATAAAAGCATGCTCAATTTTGGAGTGCCTTATTTGCAAGTGGATTTTTTAAAAAGCGCTCAAAAAAAGCAAGTCCATTTGTCTTATGAGATCGCTAGCTATCAATTGAATGAGCGTTTGTTTGAAACGAGCGATTTTGTAGCAATGGGGCGTTATGAAAGAGACGATGCGAGCGTGGCTAACATTGCCAACCAGCTCAAGGGAACAACCCCCAAAGAAAGCGTCCGTAACTTTTATGCGTTCATCAAGCATGAGATGCCTAAGAGACAGAAGGCTTTAGAGGGTAAAGAAAATTTACCCAAGCGTGAGAGTTTGCCTTGGTTTGCAACCATTTCACAAGAGAGCATGTTTGTGTCCTTATGCCATGCGTGTGGGATTAAAAGCGCTGAAGTGCAAGGCTTGAAACTGGGTCAAAACAGCGTAGTGAAAAACGCTCCTAGAGTGGAAGTGTATTTGAAAGATTCATTTCTAGCGTTTGATTTTCAAAATAACCACAAGGAAGTCTTTATCCCATTGAATCGTCATAAAGACATGCAGTTAGATTCTGCCTTATTGGCGACTTTTGGCGATGCCTTTGCCCTTGTGGATGGTAGGGATTTAGGCAATTACGAGAGCAAACTTTTTGAAAAAAGAGTGTCCTATACGATTGTCTAAAGGCATGAAATCTAGGAATATTCCTTGATAGCGGGCTTTCCTTTTTAGGGAGAGTTTGCAAAAAGGGTTTAAAGGATTGTCTTTATGCGAGAATTTTTTAAGAAACTTGGCACAGAATACGCTTCCAAGCTGTTTTTGGTTTATTGGCTTAGATGGATGTTGAGCGCGTTGGTGATGCTGCCTTTTATGGAGATTTTTTATTATTTCAGTTTTCCGTTGTGGCTCAATCTTTTCTTGGGGCAAACCATTGGAGCGGTGATTTTTTTCAAGCTGGATAAGTTGATTTTTTCTAAAAAATGATTTTTACAAGCTTAAAAAGCCACTAAGTTTTTCTTACTCTTAAGTTTTTGTATTTTCCTAAGCTTTTTTAAGGAATTCAGATTTTAAAGATAGGCTCTGCCCTTCCACTTTACAATCCACATTGTGATCGCTATTGACAAGCTTGATGTTTTTGATTTTAGTGCCTTTTTTAAGCACTAAAGATGAGCCTTTAACCTTTAAATCCTTAATGAGAATGACCGAGTCCCCATTTTGTAAAAGATTATTGTGGCAATCTTTAACGATCAATTCTTCATCATTAACTTCATCTTCATTCCACTCATACAAACAGCTAGAGCAAACCAATTGCGTGCCATCATGGTAGGTGTAGGCGTCGTTGCATTTAGGGCATGGGGGTAAATCTTGCATGATAATCGTCCTTATTGTGGTATTAGTGCGATGATATTACCTAAATCAAGATTATAAAACGCTTTATTTTGATAAGCACCAACCCCATAAGATCGCATGATGAAAAATTACCACCTGATTAACGCAAGCTATTTAATATTTTAAAAAATTCTTTTAGCTTTTTTTAATGTTATCAATTTAAGTTTTTCTCGTTGGTATTCAAAAAGCTCTTTTAAAATAGGTTACTAAATGGAGCGAATAAGTTAAAATTTATTAAAATAATCATAATGATTAAAGATTTTAACCACTATTGTAGAAAAATAATAAAAGGGTTTGTAAAAACTCTCATTAAAAACAAGGAGCAAAAAAGATGAAAAAAGTGGGCTTTCTTTTTTTAGCGGTGGTAGCTATCGCTGTTATGAGTTTAAACGCTAAAGATCCAAATGTGTTGCGTAAGATTGTTTTTGAGAAATGTCTGCCTAATTATGAGAAAAGTCAGAATCCTTCGCCATGCATAGAAGTCAAACCCGATGCCGGCTATGTGGTTTTAAAAGATATTAACGGCCCGTTGCAATATTTGTTGATGCCAACAACTCACATTAGCGGTATTGAAAGCCCTTTGTTGCTTGATCCCTCTACGCCTAACTTTTTTTATTTATCCTGGCAAGCGCGTGATTTTATGAGTAAAAAATACGGCCAACCCATTCCTGATAGCGCAATTTCTTTGACGATCAACTCTAAAAAAGGGCGATCGCAAAACCATTTTCACATCCATATCTCTTGCATTAGCCTTGATGTGCGCAAACGGCTGGACAATCATCTAAAAAAAATCAACAGCCGTTGGTCGCCATTATCAGGGGGCTTGAATGGGCATAAATACTTGGCGCGTCGGGTAACAGAGAGCGAATTAGCGCAAAAAAGCCCGTTTGTCATGCTTAATAAAGAAGTGCCTAATGCACACAAACGCATGGGGGACTATGGCTTGGCGGTGGTGCAACAAAGTGATAACTCCTTTGTCTTATTAGCGACACAATTTAACCCATTGACTTTAAATCGCGCTTCAGCCGAAGAGATTCAAGATCATGAATGCGCGATTTTGCGCTAAAGCGAGTTAGATTCTTAAATTTGAGCGATAGTCTTTAAAAAGCGTAATTAAGGGGTAGTGTTACAAAACCCCCTATACCCTTATGAATTTGACCGATCTTTTTGATTAACAAAACTTTAAAATCCGCAACCAATCATTCTAAAAAGCTATTTAGGAACAACTTTTGCTTTATTGTGCATAGATTGAATTTCTTTACATTAAAGGATAACCATGCTTAGGTCTTTATGGTCTGGTGTCAATGGGATGCAAGCCCACCAAATCGCTTTGGATATTGAGAGTAACAATATTGCGAACGTGAATACCACTGGGTTTAAATATTCTAGGGCTTCTTTTGTGGATATGCTCTCTCAAGTCAAACTCATCGCTACTGCACCCTATAAAAACGGGTTAGCAGGGCAGAATGACTTTTCTGTGGGGCTTGGGGTAGGCGTGGATGCGACGACTAAAATCTTTTCACAAGGCAATATCCAAAACACAGATGTCAAAACCGATCTAGCGATTCAAGGCGATGGCTTTTTTATTATTAGCCCTGATAGGGGGATCACGCGCAATTTCACTAGAGATGGGGAGTTTCTTTTTGACTCGCAAGGGAGTTTGGTTACCACCGGCGGGCTTGTGGTGCAAGGGTGGGTGAGAAACGGGAGCGATACCGGCAATAAAGGGAGCGATACGGACGCTTTAAAAGTGGATAACACAGGCCCTTTAGAAAACATCAGAATTGATCCTGGAATGGTGATGCCTGCTAGAGCGAGTAACCGCATTTCTATGAGGGCGAATTTAAACGCTGGAAGGCATGCGGATCAAACAGCGGCGATATTTGCTTTGGATTCTTCAGCCAAAACCCCTTCAGATGGCATTAATCCGGTGTATGATTCAGGCACGAATCTAGCTCAAGTCGCCGAAGACATGGGATCTTTATACAATGAAGATGGCGACGCTCTTTTATTGAATGAAAACCAAGGAATTTGGGTGAGCTATAAAAGCGCGAAAATGGTCAAAGACATCCTCCCTTCTGCAGAAAACAGCACGCTTGAATTGAATGGGGTTAAGATTTCTTTCACAAACGATTCAGCGGTGAGCCGGACTTCAAGCTTAGTAGCGGCGAAAAATGCGATCAATGCGGTCAAAAGCCAAACAGGGATTGAAGCTTATTTGGACGGCAAACAATTGCGTTTGGAAAACACCAATGAATTAGACGGCGATGAAAAGCTTAAAAACATTGTGGTTACTCAAGCCGGAACCGGGGCGTTCGCTAACTTTTTAGACGGCGATAAAGATGTAACGGCTTTCAAATATAGTTATACGCATTCTATCAGCCCTAATGCGGATATTGGGCAGTTTAGGACCACTGAAGACTTGCGCACCTTAATCCAGCATGACGCTAATATCGTTAAAGATCCTAGCTTAGCGGACAATTACCAGGACTCAGCGGCTTCTATAGGGGTTACAATCAACCAATACGGCATGTTTGAAATCAATAATAAAGACAATAAAAATGTCATTAAAGAAAATCTTAATATCTTTGTGAGCGGGTATTCTTCAGACAGCGTAACGAACAATGTTTTGTTTAAAAACGCCATGAAAGGGCTTAATACCGCTTCTTTAATTGAAGGGGGAGCGTCAGCGAGCAGTTCTAAATTCACCCACGCTACGCATGCGACAAGCATTGATGTGATAGACAGCTTAGGCACTAAACACGCCATGCGCATTGAGTTTTATAGGAGTGGGGGAGCGGAATGGAATTTTAGAGTGATCGTGCCTGAGCCTGGGGAATTAGTAGGGGGGTCAGCGGCTAGGCCTAATGTGTTTGAGGGAGGCCGTTTGCACTTCAATAATGACGGATCGCTTGCAGGCATGAACCCGCCTCTTTTGCAATTTGACCCTAAAAATGGCGCTGATGCCCCCCAACGCATCAATTTAGCCTTTGGTTCCTCAGGGAGTTTTGACGGGCTAACGAGCGTGGATAAGATTTCTGAAACGTATGCGATTGAGCAAAACGGCTATCAAGCGGGCGATTTGATGGATGTCCGCTTTGATTCAGACGGGGTGCTTTTAGGAGCGTTCAGTAATGGCAGGACTTTAGCGCTCGCTCAAGTGGCTTTAGCGAATTTCGCTAACGATGCGGGCTTACAGGCTTTAGGCGGGAATGTCTTTTCTCAAACCGGAAACTCAGGGCAAGCCTTAATCGGTGCGGCTAATACGGGGCGTAGGGGTTCGATTTCAGGATCTAAACTGGAGTCTAGTAATGTGGATTTGAGCCGGAGTTTAACGAATTTGATTGTGGTTCAAAGGGGGTTTCAAGCGAACTCTAAAGCGGTAACCACATCCGATCAAATCCTTAACACCCTATTGAATCTGAAGCAATAAACTAAAAAATTACTCTAATACAATATAATAGGGGCTAATTTAAAGATTAAGGTTTAGTATGCATGAATACTCGGTCGTTTCTTCTTTAATCGCTCTTTGCGAAGAGCATGCGAAGAAAAATCAAGCCCATAAGATTGAAAGAGTTGTGGTCGGTATTGGTGAAAGAAGCGCTATGGATAAGAGCTTGTTTGTGAGCGCGTTTGAGACTTTTAGAGAAGAATCTTTGGTGTGTAAAGACGCTATTTTAGACATTGTGGATGAAAAAGTTGAATTAGAATGCAAGGATTGTTTGCATGTTTTTAAGCCTAACGCGCTAGATTATGGGGTGTGTGAGAAATGCCACAGCAAGAATGTCGTTATCACTCAAGGTAATGAAATGCGTTTGTTGTCTTTGGAAATGTTAGCGGAATAACCGATGCAAGAAGAATTGAACGCTTACCAACAAGAAATTAAAGACACTAGAGAAGTTTTAAAAAAAATCCGTTTGGAATTGAAGCAAGTCCAAGAAATCTTGCGTAAGAAAAAGAGCGCTTTAAAAGGTTTGAAACAAGAAATCTATCAAAAAAAATTAGAAAAAGAAAACTCCCGCTTAAACAAAGAAACACAAAATACAGAAGAGGATGTAATTTTCCCTAAAGCCCTTGAAGAAGTGGAGATTTACACTAAGGACAATCAAGTTATAATAGCAAAACCAAGCAAGCGCGTGTTTGATGAAGGGCTTTATTTGCAATACCGCAGCGTTTTGCGCGAAAACAGGTTTTTAAAAAACCATCTCTCTAAAAAAGATTTTGAAAATTCGTTACTCAAAATTGAATTAAGGGATTTGCATAAAGAAGTCAAGCTCTATCAAGTCCAAAACCTTTTGAAAGACAAATAATGCCCACGATTTTAGTGAGCGCTTTAGAAGCGAGCTCTAATGTGCATTTAGAGGAATTACGCCGCAATTTGCCTAAAGATTATCGTTTTATTGGCGTGTTTGAAGGCAAAGAGGCTCTCTATAGCCCTAGGGAATTTTCTATCATGGGTTTTAGAGATGTGATAGGCCGTTTAGGGTTTTTACTCAAAGCCCATAAAGAAATGGTCCAATTAGCCAAACAAGCGGATATGGTGCTTTTAATGGATTCTTCTTCTTTCAATATCCCCCTAGCCAAAAAAATCAAAAAACAAGATCCGCATAAAAAAATCATGTATTATATTTTACCGCAAGTTTGGGCATGGAAAAAATGGCGCGCTAAAAGCCTTGAAAAATACTGCGATTTTTTGGGAGCGATTTTGCCTTTTGAAGTGAGCTATTACCAAAAAAAAGCCCAATATGTGGGACACCCTCTATTAGATGAAATTAAATATTATAAAAAAGATATTAAGGGCGAAACTCTAGTGTTTATGCCAGGAAGCCGAAAAAGCGAAATCGCTAAAATGTTCCCTTTGTTTGTCAAAGTGGCTCAAATTTTAGAACAAAACAAAGGGTTTAAAAGGCGTGTGTTAGTGGTGCCGAGTTTCTTTAAGGGGTTGGATTTGAAAGCTCTTTATGGAGAAGACATTCAATTATTTGAAATTTCTTATGATGCGCATAAGAGTTTGTTTGAAGCGGAGTTTGCGTTCATTTGCAGCGGCACAGCGACTTTAGAGGCCGCTTTGATTGGCACGCCTTTTGTGTTAGCGTATAGGGCTAAAACGATGGATTTTTTGATCGCTAGAATGTTGGTCAATTTGCATTATATAGGTTTAGCGAACATCTTTTATAACGCCTTAAATGATGAGACTCCAGGGCTTGGGGAGAGCCAATTACACCCGGAATTGATCCAGCATTTTTTGAGCGTAGAGGGTTTGTTAAAAGCGTATAAAGAAATGGACAGAGAGCGCTATTTTAAAGAAAGTTTGAGATTAAGGGAATATTTAGCCAGTGGGAGCGCGAGAAAAATCGCTAATGAAATGGCTTTTTTGCTGAATTTAACTTAATTTTTACTATAATCTCTACTGAATAAGCTTAGGAGAT
Organism: Helicobacter pylori; assembly: GCA_008032935.1. NCBI lineage: Bacteria > Pseudomonadati > Campylobacterota > Epsilonproteobacteria > Campylobacterales > Helicobacteraceae > Helicobacter > Helicobacter pylori. The sequence continues at coordinate 975,703 of CP032039.1, forward strand.
TAAATGAATAAAGAACCTATGAGTATGCATGGATACAATAAGATTTGCGCGGAATTAAAGCAATTAAAAGAGGTGGAACGGCCTAATATTGTGAAAGAAATTGATATTGCTAGAGGGCATGGGGATTTGAAAGAAAACGCTGAATACCATGCCGCTAAAGAAAAACAACGCTTCATTGAAGCGAGGATCGTGGATTTAAGCGAAATTGTCGCTAACGCTCAAGTGATTGATCCAAGCGCTTTAGCCCATAATAAAGTGAGTTTTGGCAGCACGATTAAAATCCTTAATTTAGATAACGATAAAGAGTTTTCTTACACGATAGTAGGGAGCGTGGAGAGTGATCCGGCTAAAGGGTTGATCTCTTTTGGTTCGCCGATCGCTAAGAGCTTGATAGGCAAGAGCAAGGGCGATGCGGTGAGCATTCAATTGCCTAATGGTGAGAGCGATTTTGAAATTTTAGACATTTATTATAAAGAGATTTGTTTTGATGAAAATTAAAATCCAAAAAATCCACCCAAACGCCCTTATCCCTGAATACCAAACCGAGGGTTCTTCAGGCTTTGATTTGCACGCTGTAGAAGAAGTAACGATCAAACCTCATAGCGTGGGGTTGGTGAAAATAGGGATTTGTTTGTCTTTAGAAGTGGGGTATGAATTGCAAGTGCGCACCCGTAGCGGTTTGGCTTTGAACCATCAGGTGATGGTGTTGAATTCTCCTGGCACGGTGGATAATGATTATAGGGGCGAAATTAAGGTCATTTTAGCGAATTTGAGCGATAAAGATTTTAAAGTCCAAGTAGGGGATAGGATCGCTCAAGGGGTGGTTCAAAAAACTTATAAAGCCGAATTTATAGAATGCGAACAATTAGATGAAACTTCAAGGGGTAGCGGGGGGTTTGGTAGCACAGGAGTGAGCAAGGCATGAGTATTAAGGAAAATTTAGAGCAAGTTAAAAACGAATTCAAAAGCGATGAAAAGCTTTTAGAGGGGGCGTTTAGATTAGAAAAGTTTTTCAAACGCTACAAGTGGGTGTTGTTGTTTATCGTGGTGGCTTTTATCGCTTATTTAGGGGATACGAAATTGCAAGATTATAAGCATGAGCAAACGAGAGAGCGGATCACTCAAATTTATAATGAAGTGCTAGAGAGTCCTAATAATATAGCCTTGCAAAAAAGATTGAAAGAAGTCGCCCCAGAGTTGTATGATTTGTATCAGTTCGCCAGAGCGAGTGAGAGAAACGATGCAAACGAGTTTAAAAGGCTTTCGCAATCTTCTAATGAAGTCGTTAAAGCGTTCGCCAAATATTCTTACGCATCGCTCTCTAGAGATAAAAACCTGCTTGAAAAAAGCCCCATTCTTAAAGAAATGAGCGCTTTACAAGAAGTGAACTTGTTGTATGAAGAAAATTCTAAAGACGCAATCAAAAAAGCGCATCAAAGTTTATCCACTATCCCTCTAAGTTCTTCACTCTATGCTATAATCTCTGTTTTAAAACACTATGGAATGTTAGAAGATATTCAGCAAAACCCTTCCAAACCAACCAATCTAAAAAAAGAAACCATTCAAGGAACGCATTGATTTGATGAATAAACCATTTTTAATCTTACTCATAGCCCTAATTGTCTTTAGCGGCTGTAACATGAGGAAATATTTCAAACCCGCTAAACACCAGGTTAAAGGCGAAGCGTATTTCCCTAACCATTTGCAAGAAAGTATCGTCTCGTCTAATCGTTATGGAGCCATTTTGAAAAATGGAGCGGTTATAGGCGATAAAGGTTTAACGCAGCTAAGAATCGGTAAGAATTTCAATTACGAAAGCAGTTTTTTAAATGAGAGTCAAGGGTTTTTCATCCTTGCGCAAGATTGTTTGAACAAGATTGATAAAAAAACAAGCAAAAGCAAGGTGGCTAAGACTGAAGAAACGGAATTGAAATTAAAGGGCGTTGAAGCGGAAGTCCAAGATAAAGTCTGTCATCAAGTGGAATTGATTAGCAATAACCCTAACGCCAGCCAACAATCTATCGTTATCCCTTTGGAGACTTTTGCCTTGAGCGCGAGCGTTAAAGGGAATCTTTTAGCGGTGGTGTTAGCGGACAATTCAGCGAATTTATACGACATCACTTCTCAAAAATTGCTTTTTAGCGAGAAAGGTTCCCCAAGCACCACGATCAATTCTTTAATGGCGATGCCTATTTTTATGGATACGGTCGTGGTGTTCCCTATGCTAGATGGGCGCTTGTTGGTCGTGGATTATGTGCATGGAAACCCTACGCCTATTAGAAACATTGTTATCAGCAGCGATAAGTTTTTTAACAATATCACCTACCTTATTGTAGATGGCAATAACATGATCGCTTCTACAGGGAAAAGAATACTCTCAGTCGTGAGCGGTCAAGAGTTCAACTATGATGGGGATATTATAGACTTGCTTTATGATAAGGGGACTTTATACGTGCTGACTTTAGACGGGCAGATTTTGCAAATGGATAAGAGTTTGAGGGAATTAAACAGCGTGAAACTGCCCTTTGCTTCGCTCAATACGATTGTATTAAACCATAATAAATTGTATTCTTTAGAAAAACGAGGGTATGTGATAGAGGTGGATTTGAATGATTTTGATTCGTATAATGTCTATAAAACACCAACTATAGGCAGTTTTAAGTTTTTTTCATCCAATCGTTTGGATAAAGGGGTGTTTTATGATAAAAATCGGGTGTATTATGATCGCTACTATTTAGATTATAATGATTTTAAACCAAAACTTTACCCCGTTGTGGAAAAATCGGCATCTAAAAAATCTCAAAAAGGCGAAAAAGGGAACGCTCCTATTTATTTGCAAGAAAGGCATAAAGCTAAAGAAAAGCCTTTAGAAGAAAACAAAGTTAAGCCAAGAAATAGCGGGTTTGAAGAAGAAGAAGTTAAAACCAGAAGGCCTGAGCCTATTAAGGATCAAAATAACGCTATCCAAAAAGGCATGAAAGAAAATCAAGAAAATAGAAACGCTCCTGCTTCAAAAGAGAGTAACGAAAAAGACGCAGAAAACGCTCCTGTTTCAAAAGAGGATAACGCTATTAAAGAAGTGCCAAAACTCAGCCCTAAAGAAGAAAAACGCCGCTTGAAAGAAGAAAAGAAAAAAGCCAAAGCCGAACAAAGAGCGAGGGAATTTGAACAAAGAGCGAGGGAGCATCAAGAAAGAGATGAAAAAGAGCTTGAAGAAAGAAAAAAAGCTTTAGAAATGAATAAGAAGTGAGTCTATGCCAGCTAGGCAATCTTTTACAGATTTGAAAAACCTGGTTTTATGCGATATAGGCAACACGCGCATCCATTTCGCACAAAACTACCAGCTCTTTTCAAGCGCTAAAGAAGATTTAAAGCGTTTGGGTATTCAAAAGGAAATCTTTTACATTAGCGTGAATGAAGAAAATGAAAAAGCCCTTTTAAATTGTTACCCTAACGCTAAAAATATTGCAGGATTTTTTCATTTAGAAACCGACTATATAGGGCTTGGGATAGACCGGCAAATGGCATGTTTAGCGCTAAATAATGGCGTGGTGGTGGATGCGGGGAGCGCGATTACGATTGATTTAGTCAAAGAGGGCAAGCATTTAGGAGGGTGTATTTTACCCGGTTTAGCCCAATATATTCATGCGTATAAAAAAAGCGCTAAAATCTTAGAGCAACCTTTCAAAGCCTTAGATTCTTTAGAAGTTTTACCTAAAAACACCAGAGACGCTGTGAATTACGGCATGGTTTTGAGCGTCATTGCTTGTATCCAACATTTAGCCAAAAATCAAAAAATCTATCTTTGTGGGGGCGATGCGAAGTATTTGAGCGCGTTTTTACCCCATTCTGTTTGCAAGGAGCGTTTGGTTTTTGACGGGATGGAAATCGCTCTTAAAAAAGCAGGGATACTAGAATGCAAATGATGCAGAATTTGAGTTTTTTGGGCATGTTTTTAGCCGCTTTGAGCATGTCTTTAGGGCATTGTGTGGGCATGTGTGGGGGGATTGTGAGCGCGTTTAGTCAAATAAGATTTTCTAAAGTTACAAGCTTTTCTTACCAGCTCACTTGCCATGCCCTTTATAATGTGGGGAGGATCAGCACTTACATGCTCTTAGGGGCTATAACGGCAGGTTTAGGGCGTAGTCTTAGCGTGAACATGGGTTTTAGGGGCGTTTTATTGATGAGCATGGGAGTTGTTTTAATCCTTTTAGCGCTCTTGGGATCTAAAGCGGAAAAATTAAGCTTTCAAATCCCTTTCATCTCTTTTTTGATGAAAAAAACCTTGCAATCTCAAAACATTTTAGGGCTGTATTTTTTAGGTGTGTTGAACGGGTTTTTGCCTTGCATGATGGTGTATTCGTTTTTAGCGAGCGTGATTCTCAGTCATAGCGCGTTTATGGGAGCGATGCTAGGCCTTTCTTTTGGGCTTGGCACCAGCATGCCGTTGTTTTTAATGGGGATTTTTTTAAGCAAAATTTCCATTTCTTACAGGAAATTTTTCAATCTTTTGTCTAAAGGCTTAATGGGGGTTTTTGGGCTTTATGTCCTTTATATGGGGATCATGCTCATTAGCCACAAAATGTCTCATGCGATGCATCATCAAAACAGCACCACTCAGCATGATCATAAAGGAGTGCATTCGCATGAACACTAACAAAGCCCTTTTTTTGGACAGAGACGGCATTATCAATATTGACAAAGGCTATGTGAGTCAAAAAGAAGATTTTGAGTTTCAAAAAGGGATTTTTGAATTGCTAAAGCATGCGAAATTTTTGGGCTACAAACTGCTTTTAATCACCAACCAATCCGGGATCAACCGGGGCTATTACACCCTTAAAGATTTTGAAAATCTCACTGAATATCTCCAAGAAAGCTTGCTTGAAGAATTAGGTTTTAATCTGGATGGCGTCTATTTTTGCAGGCACGCCCCAGAAGAAAATTGCGCTTGCAGGAAGCCAAAACCCTTTTTGATTTTACAAGCCGCTAAAGAGCATCAAATTTGCTTGGAGCGATCTTTTATGATAGGCGATAAGGAGAGCGACATGTTAGCCGGCTTGAACGCTAAAGTTAAAAATAACCTTTTATTGACTACAAATTTTTTAAAAACTCCTCATTCTTGGATACAATGTCAAGATCTTAAAGAGATGATTGATTGGATTAAATAAGGATAAATCATGCGTTATATTGATGATGGATTAGAAAATCAAACGATTTTAATCACCGGTGGGGCTGGCTTTGTAGGCAGTAATTTAGCCTTTTATTTTCAAGAGAACCACCCTAAAGCTAAAGTGGTAATTTTGGATAAGTTTCGCAATAACACGCTTTTCAGTAATAAGCACCCCAGTTCCTTAGGGCATTTTAAGAATTTAATCGGTTTTAAGGGCGAAGTGATTGTAGCTGATATTAATAATCCCTTAGATTTAAGGCATTTAGAAAAATTGCATTTTGATTATTTGTTCCACCAAGCGGCTGTTTCTGATACGACCATGCTCAATCAAGAATTAGTGATGAAAACCAATTATCAGGCTTTTTTAAACCTTTTAGAAATCGCTCAATCAAAAAAGGCTAAAGTGATTTATGCTTCTTCAGCGGGCGTTTATGGCAATACCAAAGCCCCCAATGTGGTGGGCTCAAACGAAAGCCCTGAAAATGTTTATGGCTTTTCTAAGCTTTGCATGGACGAATTTATTCTTTCGCATTCAAGCGATAACATTCAAGTGGGCTTAAGGTATTTCAATGTCTATGGGCCTAGGGAATTTTATAAAGAAAAAACCGCTTCTATGGTTTTGCAGATCGCTTTAAGCGCGATGGCGTTTAAGGAAGTCAAGCTTTTTGAATTTGGCGAGCAATTAAGGGATTTTGTCTATATTGAAGATGTGATCCAAGCGAATGTGAAAGCGATGAAGGCTCAAAAAAGCGGGGTTTATAATGTGGGTTATTCGCAAGCCAGAAGTTATAATGAAATCGTTAGCATTTTAAAAGAGCATTTAGGGGATTTTAAAGTGAGCTATATTAAAAACCCTTACGCTTTTTTCCAAAAGCACACCCAAGCGCACATTGAACCTACTATTTTGGATTTGGATTACACCCCTTTATACGATTTAGAAAGCGGTATTAAAGATTATTTGCCCCATATCCATGCGATTTTCAAAGAGCAACACGCATGAAAAAAATCCTAGTCATAGGCGATCTGATCGCTGATTATTATTTGTGGGGGAAGAGCGAACGGCTTTCGCCTGAAGCCCCTGTGCCTGTTTTAGAAGTCAAAAAAGAGAGCAAGAATTTAGGCGGAGCGGCCAATGTGGCTAATAACCTTACCTCTTTAAAAGCTAAAGTCTTTTTATGTGGGGCAGTGGGCGATGATTTAGAGGGCAAGCATTTTTTGAACGCTCTCAAAGCTAGGAATATTGACACTTCAGGCGTCTTAATAGATAAAACCCGTTGCACCACGCTTAAAACACGCATTATCGCGCAAAACCAGCAAATCGCGCGCGTGGATAAGGAAATCAAAGACCCCTTAAACGCTGATTTAAGAAAAAAACTTTTAGATTTTTTCACAGAAAAAATCCAAGAAATAGATGGCGTTATCCTTTCAGATTACAATAAGGGCGTGTTGGATTTTGAACTCACTCAAACAATGATCGCTCTAGCCAACAAGCACCACAAGCTCATTTTATGCGATCCTAAAGGGAAGGATTATAGCAAATATTCTCATGCGAGTTTGATCACGCCTAATCGCGCTGAATTAGAGCATGCGCTCCATTTGAAATTAGACAGCCATGCGAATTTATCAAAAGCGCTCCAAATCTTAAAAGAAACTTATCAAATCGCCATGCCTTTAGTCACTTTGAGCGAACAGGGCATCGCTTTTTTAGAAAAAGGCGAGCTGGTCAATTGCCCCACTATCGCTAAAGAAGTTTATGATGTAACGGGAGCAGGCGATACGGTGATAGCGTCTTTAACGCTTTCTTTATTAGAATCAAAGAGCCTAAAAGATGCTTGCGAGTTTGCCAATGCGGCTGCGGCGGTGGTGGTGGGTAAAATGGGGAGCGCGTTAGCGAGTTTAGAAGAAATCGCTTTGATTTTGAACCAAACGCACCCTAAAATTCTCCCTTTAGAAAAGCTGTTAGAAACTTTAGATCAGCAAAAAATCGTTTTCACCAATGGCTGTTTTGACCTCCTCCATAAAGGGCATGCGAGTTATTTGCAAAAGGCTAAAGCTTTAGGGGATATTCTTGTTGTGGGGTTAAATAGCGATAATTCCATTAAAAGGCTTAAGGGGGATAAACGCCCCATAGTGAGCGAAAAAGACAGAGCGTTCCTTTTAGCGAGTTTGTCTTGCGTGGATTATGTTGTGGTGTTTGAAGAAGACACACCAATAAAATTGATTCAAGCCCTAAAGCCTGATATTTTAGTCAAGGGAGCGGACTACCTCAATAAAGAAGTCATAGGGAGCGAGTTGGCTAAAGAAACCCGTTTGATAGAATTTGAAGAAGGTTATTCCACAAGCGCTATCATAGAAAAAATTAAAAGGACACATAATGATTGATGATTTGATTCAAAAAGAATTTTTAGCCCATAAGGAAGCGTTAGAAAAAAGTTTAGAGAGTTTGCAAGAAGCGTTAAAGCAAAGCGTTCATCTTTTGATAGAAACTTTAGAAAATCAAGGGAAAATCCTTATTTGCGGTAACGGGGGGAGCGCTAGCGATGCGCAGCATTTTGCCGCTGAATTGACCGGGCGCTATAAATTGGAAAGGAAAGGCTTGAGTGCCTTAAGTTTAAGCACGGATACCTCAGCTCTTACCGCCATTGCGAACGATTATGGTTATGAAGAAGTGTTTGCCAGACAAGTAGAAGCACTAGGGGTAAAAAACGATGTTTTGATAGGGATTTCTACAAGCGGTAATTCCAAAAATGTCCTAAAAGCTTATGAAAAAGCCAAAGATTTAGGGATGAAAACGCTTAGTTTAGCGGGGCGTGATGGGGGGAAAATGAAGCCTTTAAGCGATATGGCTTTGATTGTCCCTAGCGATGATACCCCACGAATCCAAGAAATGCACATTCTTATGATCCACATCTTATGCGATTGCATTGAAAGGCATTTCGCTCATAAAAATTAGCCCTAATTTTGGATTTCTTTAGGGATTTGATAGTTTTCTATCGTTTGGATGAGTTTTTGCTTGAAAGAGTCAATGTTATTGGGATTGAGTAGATATCTCTTGCTCGCTATGGCTTGCAAGACTTCTTTGGAACCTATGGGGTCATAGTGTCCTATATCCTTATAGCGTTTTATCTCTTTAGCTAATGGCATGGTGCGTAGGTCATGGATTTCTACATTAGGGTATTTTAAAAGCGCTTTTAAGGCGTTGTGGATGGCGTTTAAATTGCGTGTTAAAATGGTATGGTTATAAACCTTATATTTTAAAAGCGAGTCCGTTCTTGTCCATAAAATAAAATGTTTATCGCTGTGTTTTTGAATAAAATCCCCTAGCTGTTTGGTGATTTTATAAGCATTTTCTTCATCTATGGCTAATTGATTAGGATTTTTTAACGCTGATAAATAGGATCTTTTCACATTATCCAGCGTATAGTCATAGGGGTTATTATGACCAAACATGAAATTATAATCATAACGATTTAAAACACTGTTGCAAAAATCATATAATTGGAACCAAGAATTGAATTTGCAAAAAGATTTTTCTTTAATTTTGAGGTAATCTTTAGAAAAGTAGAACAACGCGTTTTTAAAGACTCTAAAGTTGTATAAATACACAAAACCTCCAGTAAAATAGGGGTATTCAAAAAAGTATTTGGATTCCTTATTCAAAATAAATTCAAAAAAAGCCAAATCCATGGCAACGGTATTGACTGGTTGGTGCTTGAAAGCAAAAGGAAGCAATGATAATATTTCTCCAATATTCATACCAGAGACGGTGAGTTTGATAGGATCTTTCAACCCCAGCAAGTCATGGATGTCTTTTAAGCTAAAATTCAAACTGATGCTTGTTCCTATTAACAAGCTGTTATAAGGGTAATGCTTGATCACCCCCTCAAAAGACAATAAAGTTCCCCCAACTCTTTCATGCCAATCAATGGGGTATTTTGCTTTCCTGAAATACTCAAAAGGATCGATTAGGTAATTAAACAATCCAACACCTACAAGAAGAGAGAGGCAAAAAGAAACAATGATTAAAGTCTGTTTTTTATAAAATTCCATAGCAGTGTCCTAAAAATTAAAATACAAAAATACCGATTGAGAACTGGCAAAAATAAATAAAAAACCTACAGAGAGCAACAAACAAGCGCTTGTTGTTTTAATCCAATCCATTTGATTGGATTGGTATAAATGGGAACTATTCTTTAAACAAAAAGAGATGATTACCATCAAAACACACATTTTGAATGTGGGGGATGCATACATCATGGTGTGCATGATCATGTTATCATTGACACGATTTAAAAACTCTGATGCCTCTTTTGAAAGATGGCAAAGCGAAACGCCATTCAAACCAACCATCCCCTTTAAAACCTTCAAGGCGCTATTCAAATCCTTCGCTCTAAAAAACACCCATGCAAGATTGATGAAATTAAAAGTGATTAGCCATGCTAAAATCTTTGGCATAGTGAAATGGAATTTTCTAGCGGCATGAGAATACGCTCTATGAACGCTCAAAGCAATCCCATGCAATAGCCCCCAAATGATAAAAGTCCAACCAGCCCCATGCCAAAACCCCCCAATTAAAAACACTAAAATTAAATTCCTATACACGATTAATTCTTTCACCCTATTACCCCCTAAAGGGATATACAAATACTCTTTTAAGAAGCGGCTCAAAGTGATATGCCACCTCCTCCAAAAATCTTGGATATTCAAAGCCTTATAGGGGCTATTAAAATTAATAGGGAGTTTGATATTAAAAAAGAGGGCAATGCCTATAGCCATATCGCAATAACCGCTAAAATCAAAATACAGCTGGAACGAATAAGATAAAGACGCCATCCATGCTTGAATAAAACTTAAGCTGGCCGCCTTATCAAATCCAAAATCAGCAAAATGAGCGGTATTATCCGCAATCACGACCTTTTTAAACAAACCGATAGAAAAGATAAACAAGCCTAAAGCGATATTTCTGTAATTCAAAAATTGATTATTTTTATCTTTAAATTGAGGCATCATCTCGCTATGATGCACAATGGGTCCTGCAATGAGTTGAGGGAAGAAACTCACAAATAAAGCGTAATCTAAAAAATGCGAAAATGAAAAAAATGAAGGAGGGGGATTTAATAAAATAGGAGCGTTTTCACTCTCTCTCTCTCTCTCGTTTTGGGCTGCATGATTTGATTTTGCTTATAAGTGTCCATCAGGTAAGCGATTTGTTGCAAAGTGAAAAAGCTGATCGCTAAAGGCAAGATTAAATGCAAGGTTTCAAAATGGCTCTTCCATATTAGATTGAAATTGGTTAAGAAAAAATCAGTATATTTGAAAAATCCTAAAAGTGAAACATTAGCGATCAGGCCCAAAATAAGCCATAATCTTTTATAGGCATTTTGCTGGGTGATTTTCAAAGCCACAAAATAATTAAACACAATAGAGCCAACCAATAAGGGCAAATACTTCACATTCCAAAAAGCATAAAAAAACAAACTAGCCAATACGAGCCATAGTTTAGGGAATAGGGGATTTTTAACATAAGCTTGCAAGATAAAATACCCTAAAAAGACAACAGGCAAAAAAGCAAAGATGAATAACGGCGTGTTGAATAACAAACAAAAACCCTTAAGATTGAGATGATGGAAGCTAACATTATATAAAAAAAAAAAAATGATCCCACAAGATGCGATAAAAATAAAGAAAGGATCAAAAAACAACAAAAACCCAAGTCAAAGCAAATTGCTTTTCATTGATTTTTTTTAGATTGTGTCCCCATTGAAAATTGAATTTTTCACAATCACGTAATCCACTTTTCGGATCGCTTCAAGGTCTCTCCCGCCTGCATAGGAGATTGAAGATTGCAAATCTTGATGCATTTCAATCAGCGTGTCTTTTAATGAGCCTTTATGTTGGATCCAAATTTTCTTACCTTCAACATTTTTCTTTTCACCTTTTTGGAACTCTGATGCCGAACCGAAATATTCTTTATATGCGATACCATTTTCTATTTTTGTTTCTCCAGATGATTCTTCATGCCCTGCAAAAAGCGAGCCAATCATTACCATTGTCGCGCCAAAGCGTATTGATTTTGCAATATCGCCATGCGTGCGAATACCACCATCTGCAATAATCGGTTTTCTTGCTGCTTTAGCGCACCATCTAAGAGCTGCCAGTTGCCAACCACCTGTGCCAAAGCCTGTTTTGATTTTGGTGATACACGCTTTCCCAGGTCCAATGCCAACTTTTGTAGCGTCAGCACCGGCATTCTCTAATTCACGGACTGCTTCTGGTGTGCCAACATTCCCGGCAATCACAAAAGTTTCTGGAAAATGCGTTTTGATGCGTTGGATCATTTCAATGACAGAATTTGAATGGCCATGCGCAATATCA